>NZ_JACTCR010000030.1:0-2374 GCF_014496965.1 Helicobacter pylori
AATCTTACACAAAAACCTCTAACAAGTCAAGAGGATTTACTAAAAACACCAAAAAACACGGCTCAACATTCGCAAGATTTAAGCCCGCTAGAACTTGCCCAAGCTGAAAAGCTTGCAAAATTAGAAAGCGAGCAGTTAGAAAGCGAAAAAGAGTTTTTGAAAGCTAAAGAGCAAGAAAAACAACGAAAAGTTGCGTTAAAAAAGAAATTAGAACACGAGCGAGGGAATGCGGGCAACATTGAAAGCCAGACTAAAATATAAGTAGGAGAGGATATACCTACACAAATACAAGCGCAGATCCCAAAAAGCCGAGTGAGGTTGAACGAGCGAGAGATTTACGATCTAGACTATGCGATCGTGAAAGCTAAAGATCTAAAACCGAGTTTTACCACAGGAGGGACACAAAAACGCACCGACATGAACGAAGAACAGATTAAAAGCATCGCGCAAAATTTTGACCCTAAAAAGATATTCGGGAGCGGAGGTTTTGAAGACTTACCGATCATTTTACACGATGGCCAAGTGATTGCAGGAAACCACCGCATCCAAGGCATGCTGAACTTCACGCCAAAAAGTAGATACATTTACCACAGAGCGATAAAAGAATACTACAACATAGACTTAAAACCGGACGAGTTGTTAGTGCGCGTGCCAAACAAACGCCTAGACAACACCGAGATCAACAATTTAGCGGCTTCAAGCAATCAAGGCCGTTTTAATAGCGAAAGCGATCATGCGATAGCGGTTTTAAGCCACTATGAAAGCAAGTTAAAAGAATTAGAAACAAAATTAAACGCTGATAGCGTCTATTCGTTAAAAAATATTGTTGCTAATAACCTTAATTTTGACAAAGCGACTCACCCTAATGTGGGCGATAGTAATTTAGCGCTTTTAATGTATAACATGCCAAGGACCAAGACGCAAGGGATAGAATTACTCAACCGCTGGCAAAAAGAATTTTCTAACGACATTAAAAGCTATGAAAAAGTGAAAAAAATGTTTGTAGATAACGCCGGGAGTTTTCATAATCTCATTCATGACATGAGTTTTCCTAATGTGAGCCTGAACGCTTATTTAAGCGACATTATGGATCGCAGTTTTGCCAATTTAAAGAATTACCCAACCACGAGCGAGAGCTTGAAAGATTTGAGCGAGAAATTCTATAAAACGAGTTCGTTAGACATGTTTGAAAAGAGTGATCAAGCGACTAGCGATATCAGCGAGATTTTAGGAGGAGCAATAGCAAGGTTTGCGAGGTTTGATGATCCGTCTAAAGCGTTATTTGAAGCTTTGAGAAGCGAAAACATTAAAAAAGGTTTGAAAGAATTTAAGATCGCAGATGTTACAAAGGACATGTTTAGCCCTAATAGTAAGGAATTTAAAGACATTGATATTTATGACTTTACGCATTACCTTTTAATGGTGAATAGAGAACCTAGCGATAATAACCCCGCTTTAAATCGTTTGATAGAAGCCATAAAGGACATGCAAAAAGAGAGCGAGAAAGGGATAAAAAAACAAAAACTTGAAACGCCTAGCGAGTGGGGGCATAATTATAGCGAGTTTAAGGGTGATGGCTTAGGAGCGATTAACAAGCTATTAGAAACTAAAAAAGGTTTTGTAGCAGGAGCGTTTTATAAGGAAGGTTTAGGGGATATTGATTTAGTTTGGGGAACGCAAAAGACTAAAGATAGCAACGGTTATGGGTTAGCGCATATATTAGAGCGTAGAATATCTAACGAGATGAAGAAAGGACTAAATGAAGCAGAAGCTAAAGAATACGCCTTCAATATCGTTAAATCTATCCCTGAAGTGTTAGAGAAAGGCACTAAAGGCACGGATCATTTAGGGCGTGTGTTTGTGAATTATGATAACAAGAGAGTGGGATTAAACAATACATGGGATAAAAAAAATTTAGAAAATCACTGGGTAGTAAGCAGTTATGAATTACGAGACACAGCAGAGAAGCCCACGAGTTTTCCGACTCCGCAAGCAATCACTAAAGAAAAGCACATTCATTCTTTAAACTCCGTTGAACCTAATCCTACCACAAAAAAATTAAATAAGGAATAAAAAATGAATTACCCTAATTTGCCTAACAGCGCTTTAGAAATAAGCGAACAGCCCGAAGTGAAAGAAATCACTAACGAGCTTTTAAAGCAATTGCAGAACGCTTTAAAAGGTAATCATCTTTTCACCGAGCAAGTGGGATTAAGCCTTAAAGGCATCGTTAGGATTTTAGAAGTGCTTTTAAGTTTGGATTTTTTCAAAAACGCCAATGAGATCGATAGCAGTTTGAGAAATTCTATTGAGTGGCTTAAGAGCGCCGGCGAGAGCTTAAAAACTAAAATGAAAGAATACGAAAACTTTTTTA
>NZ_JACTCR010000031.1:0-2179 GCF_014496965.1 Helicobacter pylori
CTATCAAACTTTGATTAACACAGCCTTATTAATGCTAAATTAGCCCTAAAACAAACGCTTGTTTTTAAAATTTTGTTTCAATTTGAAATACCAATCCCTTATAAAAGCTTTAAATTTCAAAAAATAAACAAACAATCCCCTTAAATTGTATAATAAAGACACTATAAACTAAAAAGAGATAACCATGAGAAAACTATTCACTTCGTTTTTATTATTCAGTGCGTTAGAAGCTAATGAGAAAAATGGCTTTTTCATAGAAGCCGGGTTTGAAACCGGGCTATTAGAAGGCACGCAAACGCAAGAAAAAAGACACACCACCACAAAAAACACTTACGCGACTTACGATTATTTACCCACAGATAGCGTTTTAAAAAGAGCGGCTAATTTATTCACAGACGCTAAATCCATATCGCAATTAACATTTTCATCCTTATCCCCTATTAAAGTATTGTATGTTGGCGGTAAATTAACTATAGAAAATTTCTTACCTTATAATCTAAGCAATGTTAAACTGAGTTTTAAAGACGCTCAAGGCAATGTGATCGATCTAGGGGTGATAGAGACCATCCCCAAACACTCTAAGATGGTTTTACCCGGGGAGGCATTTGATAGTTTAAAAGAGGCGTTTGATAAAATTGGCCCCTATACTTTCTTTTTTCCAAAATTTGAAACCACTAGCACTTCTGTTTCTGACGCTAACACGCAAAGGGTGTTTGAAACGCTCAATAAGATTAAGACAAATCTTATCATGAAATATAGTAATGAAAATCCAAACAATTTCAACACTTGTCCTTACAACAATAATGGTAATACAAAAAATGATTGTTGGCAACCTTTCACCCCACAAACCGCAGAAGAATTCACCAATTTAATGTTGAACATGATCGCTGTCTTAGACTCCCAATCTTGGGGCGATGCGATTTTAAACGCTCCTTTTGAATTCACTAACAGCTCAACAGATTGCGATAACGATCCTTCAAAATGCGTAAATCCCGGAGTAAATGGGCGTGTTGATTCTAAAGTCGATCAACAATATATACTCAACAAACAAGGTATTATTAATAATTTTAGAAAAAAAATAGAAATTGATGCGGTTGTTTTAAAGGATTCAGGGGTTGTAGGGTTAGCTAATGGATATGGTAATGATGGTGAATATGGCACATTAGGAGTAGAAGCCTATGCCTTAGAACCCCAAAAACTCTTTGGCAATGACCTTAAGACTATCAATTTAGAGGATTTAAGAACCATTTTGCATGAATTCAGCCACACCAAAGGCTATGGACACAATGGGAACATGACTTACCAAAGAGTGCCAACCGGTCAAAATGAAAATGGCAAGCCAAAAGATTCTGATGGCCTCCCTTATAACATGTGTTCGCTTTATGGGGGTTCCAATCAGCCCGCTTTCCCTAGCAACTACCCTAATTCCATCTATCACAATTGCGCGGATGTCCCGGCTGGCTTTTTAGGGGTAACAGCAGCGGTTTGGCAGCAGCTTATTAATCAAAACGCTTTACCCATAGATTACGCCAATTTGAGCGCTCAAAAGAACTACAACTTAAACGCTAGTTTGAACACGCAAGATTTAGCCAATTCCATGCTTGGCACCATTCAAAAAACCTTTGTCACTTCTAGCGTTACCAACCACTATTTTTCAAGCGCTTCACAGAGTTTTAGAAGCCCTATTTTAGGGGTTAATGCTAAAATAGGCTATCAAAATTACTTTAATGATTTCATAGGATTGGCTTATTATGGCATTATCAAATACAACTATTCTAAAGCCCTTAATCAAAAATTCCAGCAATTGAGCTATGGTGGGGGGATAGATTTGTTATTGGATTTCATCACCACTTACTCCAATAAAAATAGCCCTATAGATATTCAAACGAGAAGGAACTTTTCTTCATCTTTTGGTATCTTTGGGGGGTTAAGGGGCTTGTATAACAGCTATTATGTGTTGAATAAAGTCAAAGGGAGCGGTAATTTAGATGTGGCTACTGGATTGAATTACCGCTATAAGCATTCTAAATATTCTGTAGGGATTAGCATCCCTTTGATCCAAAGAAAAGCTAAAGTCGTTTCTAGTGGTAGCGATTACACCAACTCTTTTGTTTTCAATGAAGGGGCTAGCCATTTTAAGGTGTTTTTTAATTACGGGTGGGTGTTTTAGGGTGAGAAA
>NZ_JACTCR010000032.1:0-2108 GCF_014496965.1 Helicobacter pylori
AAAACATGAAAATCAAAAAATCTCTCTTACTCTCTCTTTCTCTCATGCTCTCATTATCAAGGGCTGAAGACGATGGATTTTACATGAGCGTGGGCTATCAGATCGGTGAAGCGGTTCAACAAGTGAAAAACACAGGAGCGATACAAAATCTTGCGGACAAATACGATAACTTGAGCAACCTTTTAAACCAATACAATTACTTAAATTCCTTAGTCAATTTAGCCAGCACACCCAGCGCGATCACAAGCGCGATTGACAATTTAAGCTCAAGCGCGATCAACCTCACTAGCGCTACCACCACTTCCCCGGCTTATCAAGCTGTGGCTTTAGCGCTCAATGCCGCTGTGGGCATGTGGCAAGTCATAGCCCTTTTTATTGGCTGCGGCCCTGGCCCTACCAATAATCAAAGCTATCAATCGTTTGGTAACACACCAGCTCTTAATGGGACCACCACCACTTGCAATCAAGCGTATGGGACAGGCCCTAATGGCATCCTATCCATTGACGAATACCAAAAACTCAACCAAGCTTATCAAATCATCCAAACCGCTTTAAACCAAAATCAAGGAGGCGGGATGCCTGCCTTGAATGACACCACCAAAACAGGGGTAGTCAACATACAACAAACCAATTATAAGACCACCACACAAAACAATATCATAGAGCATTATTATACGGAGAATGGGAAAGAGATCCCAACCTCTTATTCAGGCGGATCATCACTCCCACTCTCAATAAAATTCACATTCAATAATAACGCTGAATACCTTTTACAGCAAGCCGCCACTATCATGCAAGTCCTTACCACTCAAAACCCGCATGTGCAAACGAGCAATGGCGGTAAAGCGTGGGGGTTGAGTTCTACGCCTGGGAATGTAGTGGATATTTTTGGCCCTTCTTTTAACGCTATTAACGAAATGATTAAAAACGCTCAAGCCGTTTTAGAAAAAACCCAACAGCTTAACGCTAATGAAAACACCCAAATCACGCAACCAGACAATTTCAACCCCTACACTTCTAAAGACACGCAATTCGCTCAAGAAATGCTCAATAGGGCTAACGCTCAAGCAGAGATTTTGAGCTTAGCCCAACAAGTTGCTAATAATTTCCACAGCATTCAAGGGCCTATTCAAGGGGATTTGGAAGAATGTAAAGCAGGATCGGCTGGCGTGATCACTAATAACACTTGGGGTTCAGGTTGCGCGTTTGTGAAAGAAACTCTCAATTCCTTAGAGCAACACACCGCTTATTATGGCAACCAGGTCAATCAGGATAGGGCTTTGTCTCAAACCATTTTGAATTTTAAAGAAGCCCTTAACACCCTGAATAAAGATTCTACAGCGATCAATAATGGTATCTCTCACTTGCCTAACGCCAAGTCCCTTCAAAACATGACGCATGCCGCTCAAAACCCTAATTCCCCAGAAGGTTTGCTCACCTATTCTTTGGATACCAGCAAATACAACCAATTCCAAACCATCGCGCAAGAATTAGGCAAAAACCCTTTTAGGCGTATCGGCGTGATTGACTATCAAAACAATAACGGGGCGATGAACGGCATCGGCGTGCAAGTGGGTTACAAGCAATTCTTTGGCAAAAAAAGGAATTGGGGGTTAAGGTATTACGGCTTTTTTGATTACAACCATGCGTTCATTAAATCTAGCTTTTTTAACTCCGCTTCTGACGTGTGGACTTATGGGGTGGGAATGGATGCGCTTTATAACTTCATCAACGATAAAAACACCAACTTCTTAGGCAAGAACAACAAGCTTTCCGTGGGGCTTTTTGGTGGTTTTGCGCTAGCTGGGACTTCGTGGCTTAATTCCCAACAAGTGAATTTGACCATGATGAATGGCATTTATAACGCTAATGTCAGCGCTTCTAACTTCCAATTTTTGTTTGATTTAGGCTTGAGAATGAACCTCGCTAGGCCTAAGAAAAAAGACAGCGATCATGCGGCTCAGCATGGCATTGAACTAGGCTTTAAAATCCCCACAATCAACACAAGCTACTATTCTTTCATGGGCGCTAAACTAGAATACCGAAGGATGTATAGCCTTTTCCTCAATTATGTGTTTGCTTACTAGGTGGCGCAAACCCTCTTTAAA
>NZ_JACTCR010000033.1:0-2015 GCF_014496965.1 Helicobacter pylori
ATGTCTAAAAAACTCTTTAATCTTATTAAAAGTATTTAAAAAGTTATTTTTTGTAAATTTTCCCATCGTGTTTAAAACGCCAACGAGATTTTTACTGGAGTAAACACTACTCCGCTATCCCTTAGAGTTTTCACTGCATCAGGGAATACTTTTCTTAAAATGCCGATTGCACCGTTAATATCGGCGTTTAGGGATTTGCCTATGCTAGATTTAAATAGCCCTCGTTTAACTCTTTTACCTAAATATTGCTCGTGGTGCTGCATGGGTTCGTTAGCCAAGTGGTCGCACTTGCTCGTAAATCTCTCTTCTGTTGTATGCAAAGTTATCCCAACCAAAGCGCACTTGTAGGCTAGTTTTTCAATAAAGGATTCATAAGGGATATTAGTAAAGTTCTGATTGGTTCTCTTGCCTAGCTTTAGCTCTTGTTTCCAGCCATCATTTTTACCGATGACAATTGTAGAAATGCCCTTTTTTAAGCAATGCCCCACCACATAGGCGCTCGCCTTGTGCATAAAATCATTGACTTTACACTCCCGCCATAGAGCTAATTTGCCTAAGCGTTTTGTCCAAAAACGCTTATTTGAAGTCTTGGCTTTGGCTTGATAATGGGCTTTGAGTTTGTTAAACCACTGATTGACAGACTTCACCCCTCCGCCTTTGATAATAAAAGGACTACTTTGATTATCTATTGCAGTTACGAAGTTGTTCAAGCCTAGATCAATACCCATAATGCCAATGCCATGAGTTTGTGGGAGTTTGTGCGTGGTTTGCTCATAGACAACTTCCACGATAAAACAAGTGGTTTTAGGGATTAAGCGTACTTGCTTTAGCCTAGAAGTTTGAGGGTTTATTTTAGTGATAAGTCTTTTTAAATTAGCTTTTTTTGGGAATTTAATTTTTGTCATGCGTCCTTTCGTAAAGCTAGTTTGCTGGTTTGTTAAAACCCCTATAGATACGCCATCTTTTGGTTTGAATTTAGGGATTTTTGGACGCGCTAGAAAGCTAGAAGGCTTGAGTTTGTAAGCTTTAAGGGCTTTTAAATAGCTTTTCCAATTTTGAGATAAAAGCATTAATACCTGTTGCGCGCTTTGGGCAGGCAAAGCTTTGTAATCTCTTTGGCTTTCTTTGACAAAGCGATTGATTAAATCGTAGGCTGTAGGCAACTTAAAACCTGCAAAGTAATGCTTTCTTAAAATAAAATTAGCGTAGTTGTAAAGGTTTTTAGACAGATGACAAAAGTCCTTAATGCGTTTAAAAATGGGGTGCGTGGGTCTAATAATATGGCGTTCAGTCAAGGTCATCTGTTTCCCCATTAAGAGATTTTAGCAAGGATGGATTAACCTTACTCTCTAAAAGCAACTTTTTAGCAATGCGGCGCTTAGAATACATCTTCATAGAAAAAGAATGGATTGTTTGCATGATGTCCTCAAACAGTTCTTGCTCTAAACTGATTGATTCACACTGATTGATAATAACGATTTTAGTGCCATAATCGCTAAATAGCTTTTCTACTAACTCATAGCTCAATCTAGCTAATCGGTCTTTATAGGAAATATAAACCGCCTTAATTTTAAACGCCATTACCGCATTAAGAAGTTCCATAAAACCCTTTCTGTCCAAAGACATGCCGCTTTTAATATCAGAATAGATACTATCTACAGATATTCCTTTAGCATTTATAAAAGAGATACAGTTTTCTATTTGATTGTGCAAGTCTTGTTTCTGCTTTTGAGTGCTTACCCTAGCATAAACTACATTCAGCCTACCATCTTCAATTCCTGCTAAAGAATAGACATCAGAATCGTTGTATATATAGTAACCATTGGGTTCTTGTTTAACTCGTATCTTTCCACTTTTAACATACTTCCAAAGAGTAACACGGGATATTTTTAAGATCTTTAAGACTTCTTTAGATTTCATTTAAGGATATTTTCCATGATTTCTTTCACTATTTTAGGGTGCAAGATTTCGCCAGAATGAAAGGCAAAACCTGCCTGATTTTATCTTTCACATAA
>NZ_JACTCR010000034.1:0-1892 GCF_014496965.1 Helicobacter pylori
TTTAAAACCACCCAAGCAGAAATCCCAAATATCTTTAGTGTTTGGGATGAATGCTTTAGTTCCGCTAGGAACTATATAAAAACCTTAAGTGAAACTAACCTTGATTTTCTATATACGCCTTGATAGTTTCAGGGTTAGCTTCACCGATAGAGCAAACAAAAAATCCATCAGTCCAAAAAGTTTTTTCTTTCCAAAAGTGTTTTTGCAATAAGGGGATAAATCTTTTATCGCGCCAAACTCTATAAGTGGTGATCTGTTTGATTTTAGAAATAATGGAACTAATAGACATTCTAGGGATATATTGAACCATTAAGTGCAAATGATCTATATCGCTTTCCATCGCAATGATAATGAAATGACTTTGGGCGACTATCTCTTCTATAACAGACTTAATAAAATGATTCAAATCCCCTTGCAACAACTTTTTTCTATACTTACACACTAAAATCAAATGGGCTTTTAGATTATGCTTACTTCGGTTGGTTGAAATATACCCCCTTAATGGGTAATGGTTTTTTCTCATTCCTCTATCCTTATTCATTATTTATAAAAACATTGTATAATGATACAAGATAAAGATAAGGAGTTATTTTTGCTTAACGCTATCAAGTTTAGAATTTATCCTAACGCCCAACAAAAAGAGCTTATTTCTAAACATTTTGGCTGTTCTAGAGTGGTGTATAACTACTTTTTAGATTACCGACAAAAACAATATGCGCAAGGCATTAAAGAAACTTACTTCACCATGCAAAAAGTCTTAACCCAAATCAAGCGGCAAGAAAAATACCATTATCTCAATGAATGCAATTCTCAAAGTTTGCAAATGGCGTTAAGACAGCTTGTGAGCGCTTATGATAATTTCTTTAGCAAAAGAGCGAGATACCCTAAATTCAAATCCAAGAAAAACGCTAAACAATCCTTTGCAATCCCCCAAAACATAGAAATCAAAACAGAGACTCAAACAATCGCTCTCCCTAAATTCAAAGAGGGCATTAAGGCTAAATTACACAGAGACTTGCCTAAAGATAGCGTTATCAAACAGGCTTTTATTTCTTGCGTAGCCGATCAATATTTTTGTTCTATATCCTATGAAACCAAAGAGCCTATCCCTAAACCTACTATCATTAAAAAAGCGGTAGGTTTAGACATGGGCTTAAGAACGCTCATTGTTACAAGCGATAAAATAGAATACCCACACATTCGTTTTTATCAAAAATTAGAAAAGAAACTCAAACAAGCACAAAGGAGGTTAAGTAAAAAAGTAAAAGGTTCTAACAACAGGAACAAACAAGCTAAAAAGGTAGCTAGATTGCATCTAGCTTGTTCAAACACTAGAGAAGACTACTTACACAAAATCAGTAATGAGATAACCAATCAATACGATTTGATAGGAGTAGAAACTTTGAATGTTAAAGGGCTTATGAGAACCTATCATTCTAAAAGCCTTGCTAATGCGAGTTGGGGGGAATTCCTTACTATGCTAAAATACAAAGCCCAAAGAAAAGGGAAAACCCTATTAGGCATAGACAGATTTTTCCCTAGCTCTCAATTGTGTTCTTATTGTGGGTTCAATACAGGCAAAAAACATGAAAGGATTACCCAATTCACTTGCCCTAATTGTGAGATCATACACCACAGAGATTACAATGCGAGTGTCAATATTAGAAACTACGCTTTAGGCATGCTAGATGACAGGCATAAAATAAAGATAGATAAAGCTAGGGTAGGGATTATCCGAAGCGATTACGCTCATTACACTGATGAGCGTATCAAAGCTTGTGGAGCTTCCTCTAACGGGGTTAGTTCTCAATATGGCAACATATTAGATCTAGCTAGTTATGGAGCTATGAAGCAAGAAAAAGCCCAATCGCTTTAGCGGTTGGGTAATTCAC
>NZ_JACTCR010000035.1:0-1861 GCF_014496965.1 Helicobacter pylori
AAGGTTTTCCTAATCGATCGCTTCTCTTTGAAAAAGCGTTGGAGTTTTATATGCTAAAACACCCATAAACCAATAGCGGGCAAAAAACGAGAGGATATTTAGGGTTTTGATAATGAAAAATCAAAAACTCCGTTTCTCTAGCTTTTTTGAGATCGTTGATTTCTTATTTGAAGCCTTGACTTTGTCTATTTTTAGAGTTGAAATGCTTTTTAAAATCGTTTCACTCGCCTAAATCGTGTCTGTCAGTAACGCTTTAGATCGTTTTAACAAAGATCAGTTAATTTTTTAGTAACACTGCACTCAATAAAACCATCATTTGAATATAATAACCTTGAATGGGATTTTAAATCATTTCTATATAAGGGGTTTTTATGATTTCTAACATCAGCATACACCCAAAAACCATGTTTAAAAACGCTTTAAATATACAAGATTTTTCATTTAAAAATCATACTAGTACAGCCATTATTGGCACAAATGGTGCTGGAAAATCAACGCTTATCAACACTATTCTAGGCATTAGATCAGACTATAATTTTAAAGCACAAAACAATAATATTCCATACCACGACAATGTTATACCACAACGCAAACAATTGGGAGTTGTCTCTAACCTATTCAACTACCCACCTGGATTAAACGCAAACGACCTTTTTAAATTCTATCAATTTTTTCACAAAAACTGCACTCCAAATCTATTTGAAAAAAATCTTTTGAATAAAACCTACGAACACCTAAGCGATGGACAAAAACAGCGCTTAAAGATTGACTTAGCTCTTAGCCACCACCCCCAATTAATTATTATGGATGAACCAGAAACCAGTTTAGAGCAAAACGCTCTTATAAGACTATCAAATCTCATAAGCTTGCGCAACACCCAACAACTTACAAGTATCATCGCCACTCATGATCCTATTGTCTTAGATAGTTGCGAATGGGTATTGCTCCTTAAGAATGGCAACATTGCTCAATACAAACCTTTAAATTCTATATTAAAATCTGTAGCTAAAACTTTTAACTTTAAAGAAAAACCAACCACAAAAGACTTATTAGCATTACTAAAGGATATTTAGTGGGAGCAATTCTATCTATCCTAAAACTTGAAATCAAATCTTATCTCACCAATACAAGTACGCTATTTTGGACTTTTATTTATCCTATTTTAATGCTCCTATTACTGATTTTTGTTTTTTCAAAAAATACCACTGAAATTTTTTACTTTAATAATATTATAGGTCTAATGGGACTTCTTATTATTTCTAGCGCGATCTTTGGTCTCACACAAGCTATAACAAGCTTGAGAATCGCATAATATATTTTTGTTCTACATGCTATCACCAGCAACTTTCAAACAAATAACTCTAGCATTAATCGCTTCAAGACTAATCGTTGTAATCCTATATGCTTTTATCTTTATTATTCTCTCTTTTTATGCGCTCAATATCATCACTATTCTTAATTTTAAAGTGCTTATTTTGGGGTTTGTTAGTGTTTTTTCAAGCGCGTTGTTTTGTTTTTGCTTGGCAATTTTTGTAGCTAGAATTTTTCAAAACGAACAAAGCATCTTAGAATTTTGTAATATCATCAATCTCTATGCGCTAATGTCTTGTAATGTTTTTGTTCCTTTAGAATACCTACCTAATATTGGTCAATTATTTATCAAAACATCTATTTTTTACTACCTTAATCAACTTCTAATCAAAGCTTTTCAAGGGATTGATACTATACTGGTTTTAGCAACTTCAACATTTTTCATTATTGGTGGCATTATTTTATTTTTACTAAGTGCTAATCGCATGTTACTAACACCAAAAGAACGCATGCGTTAAATCCTTAATCCCACCATTTATCAATTGTTTAA
>NZ_JACTCR010000036.1:0-1700 GCF_014496965.1 Helicobacter pylori
ACTATCAAGGCGTATATAGAAAATCAAGGTTAGTTTCACTTAAGGTTTTTATATAGTTCCTAGCGGAACTAAAGCATTCATCCCAAACACTAAAGATATTTGGGATTTCTGCTTGGGTGGTTTTAAATCCATAGCGTAATCGTTAAATTCTAGTAATTCTTTATAGTCCATTATTTAAAATCCCTAAACAATTTCCCTAAGTCTAAATCAAGCAATTCCGTTTGGGATCGCAATTCTAAAAGGTTTTTAGCTCCTTGGATTAAATCGTAGCTAGAAATGCCATGAGAAAGAGAGATTTGAGCTTCTAAAAACGCGCTCAAATGATCGCACACCTTCAAAAGCTCCCCGCAAACCCCAAGATATTCATCGCTATTATAAAGCGTGAATAATTCTTCAGCGTCTTTAGTGAAAACGATTTGATGAGACTTGTCTTTGTAGCGGTTTTTAAACTCGTTTTCGGTGAAATATTTCAAATCTTCTTGAACGCCTAGAGAAACAAAAGAATAGACTTTGTTTTGCATTTCCTTTTTTTCAATTTCTTTAATGCAATGATCAAGCCCTGCAACGCTTTGTTTGATAGGCGTGATAATGTCTCGGGTTAAAATCTCAGGCAAATCATGGAAAAGCCCGCCCAAAAAATGATTGATCCGCATGCTTTTACAAGCTTTTAAATCAAAGCTCAACAAATACCCCATAATCGCCACGCATAAGGTATGCCCTAAAACGCTGGTTTGCGGCACTCTTGGGGTCTGGCTCCAGCGCTTTTGGAAACGCAACTGCCCAAACATGCTCACCAATTTTTTCAAATCTTCTTTTTCCCCAAAAAGCCCTTCAAACAAATGATCGTTATTGTGGAGTTGCTTGTCAATTTTTTCTTTAATTTCTTTCACGCCATACATGTTGGGGTTAAAATGATAGATAATATCAAATTCCCATTTAGACGCATAAAAATGCGCGCTCTCTAAAATTTGAGTTTCTAAAATTTGAGGCCTGTGGCTTAAATACTCTTTGAGTTCCTCTAAAGAAAAATACGCGCTGATTTCATCTTGCAAACTTTGCGCGACATAGGAAGCTAACTCTTTACTATGCGTTTGTTGGAGGGCGTAAAAAATAGGGGGTTTAATATCGGTTAAAACCAGGCGCTCCAAAAATTCAAAGCAAAAGAACTTAATCAAAAGATCTAAATCTAAATCATTACCCCTGTCTTTTAAATCTTTAGCGAGCAGATACGCAATCATCGCTTTATGGGCTTGCTTGTCTAATTCCACAAATTCCAAAGGGCATGCTTGGTCATTCCAGCGCCTAATGGACGCACCCACAAACACACGCCTTAAAAATTGAGATTTGAGTTTAGGGGCTTTTAGGGGTTTAATAGGATGAGCCGCATACATGACTTTCCTTTTTATACTATTTTGAATGTTTAAAACTATGAGCTTATTAAGAAGCGTTGATTTTATCGCACAAGATTGAAAAATCTTAACGCACCACTATCAATACTAACTTAAATTTTATTATACGAAAAAAAGGTAAAAATAAGGCTTTTATTTAAAAAAATGTTATTTTTATCAATTTCTTTCTCACCCTAAAACACCCACCCGTAATTAAAAAACACCTTAAAATGGCTAGCCCCTTCATTGAAAACAAAAGAGTTGGTGTAATCGCTACCACTAGAAACGACTTTAGCTTTTCTTTGGATCAAA
>NZ_JACTCR010000037.1:0-1021 GCF_014496965.1 Helicobacter pylori
TGGTGGATCGGGCGGTCTTCTCAGTGAAATCAGCTTGGGGTATAAATATTTTTTGGGCAAAAAAAGGATTATAGGGTTTAGGCACTCTCTTTTTTTCGGTTACCAACTTGGTGGCGTTGGTTCTGTTCCTGGCAGCGGTTTAATAGCTTTTTTACCCTATGGTTTCAATACGGATTTGCTCATTAATTGGACTAACGATAAGCGAGCGTCTCAAGAATACGTTGAACGAAGGGTAAAAGGGCTCTCTATATTTTACAAAGATATGACCGGCAGAACGCTAGACGCTGATACATTAAAAAAAGCATCAAGGCATGTATTTAGAAAATCTTCAGGGCTTGTGATTGGCATGGAACTAGGGGCTAGCACTTGGTTTGCAAGTAACAATCTCACCCCTTTCAATCAAGTCAAAAGCCGCACGATTTTTCAGTTACAAGGGAAATTTGGCGTTCGTTTTAGTAGTGATGAATACGATATTGATCGCTATGGCGATGAAAACTATCTTGGAGGTTCTAGTGTTGAATTAGGGGTTAAAGTGCCAGCTTTTAAAGTCAATTACTATAGCGATAATTATGGGGATAAATTGGATTATAAAAGAGTGGTGAGCGTTTATCTTAACTATACATATAACTTTAAAAACAAACATTAAAACATGCTTTTTACCGCTCTTTGATTGTTTTGTAAAAACGCTCAAAGGCATTTTTTAAACAAAAATATAAAACAGCTTGATCTTAATCAAGCGACAATCTCTTAAAAAAACGCTCTTTTTGGGTTAGGGGTTTTAGTTGGGGGTTGTAGGGGGAATTATTTCAAAATCCCCTGTTCTCTTAAGAAATTTATTATAAAAACAAAGTTTTAAAAACCGCATTCTTTAAAAAATTATTTTTTACAGCATGGCTTGAAACTCTTCATAGCCTTTTTTTCTCAATTGGCATGCCGGGCATTCACCGCAGCCATAACCATAAGCATGCAAAATCTTTCGCTCTCCTTGATAGCAGGTGTGCGTTTCTTTGATGATCAAATC
>NZ_JACTCR010000038.1:0-932 GCF_014496965.1 Helicobacter pylori
TAATCGGCTCTCAAATCATCATAATTAACCCTCAAATCATCATAATTAACCCTCAAATCATCAATGGATACTAAAGGCTCATTCAAATCACGATAGAAAATGAAAGGGTTATTATGATAAATCGTGTCGTTTTCTAAAATCGTTTTAAAAAAATCTAGGATTTTTTTAAAACTCAAATCTTGGTAAAAGTAAGCTTTCCCATCAAGGGTGTTTAAAGGGTTTTCATAGAGCATGTCTAAATAAGCGTTTGGGTGCGTGTGCAAGTATCTCACATAATCAATCGCTTCATCAAAATCTTTGAAATCACAAACGTTCACAAAACTTTTAGGGTTAAAGTCTTTCGCCACGCTAGGACTCCCCCAATAAATAGGAATGGTGTGGCTGAAATAAGCGTCAATGATTTTTTCAGTTACATAGCCATAGCCTTGAGTGTTTTCAAAACACAGGTTGAATTTGTATTGGCTTAAAAACTCGCTCTTGTTTTTGACGTTATAGCCTAAAGTGTTTTTCACGCTCCCTCCCCCAGTAACTGGCTCTATAGAATTTAAAGCGTCATAGAAAGCGTTCCTTATAGGAGCGTTAGGGTTGCTCGCGACAAAGCTCGCAAACCCTCTTTTCAAAGGATCGCTCTCATCATTCACTACTGCGCATAAATGGGGGTGTTTTTCTTTAAAATGATGGGAGGGCTTTTTTAAGGTATAAAGGCTGTTGTCTTTGAGTTTGTAGGGCGCGGTGGTGTCATTCACGCTCTCGGCTTTATGGTGTAGTCTATCATAATATAAAGGCATTCTCAAATAACGATCTCTAAAGTCCAATTCATCAAAGCCTATGGCGTAATCAAAGAGGTTGAAATTAGGGACTTCATTTTCACCGGTGTAAAACACTCGTTTAGTGTTTTGATAGGATAGGATTTTTCTGGCTGATCCAAGGGG
>NZ_JACTCR010000039.1:0-757 GCF_014496965.1 Helicobacter pylori
TTTCTAATTTTGCAAGCTTTTCAGCTTGGGCAAGTTCTAGCGGGCTTAAATCTTGCGAATGTTGAGCCGTGTTTTTTGGTGTTTTTAGTAAATCCTCTTGACTTGTTAGAGGTTTTTGTGTAAGATTAGGTTCATCAAGGGTAGTGGGTAGTGGCCTGCTATCCTTTGAGGTGCTAGGTTGTGGCCTGGCATCTCTAAAATCTTTAAAATTCCTATCGCTATAAAAATCAAAAATCTTATTCCCATTGTTTAAATCATCTACCACTAACCTAAGCTTTACGCCGTTATTATCCCATTCATAGCCGTATCTAAATCCGTTTTTAAACCTTTCAAAACTCTCTAATAACACGCTTCCGTTTTTAATCACTTCGCTCATGTTAATGAGTTCGTCGTTAGTTAGTCCGCCTGTGTTCTCTACTCCGTAATGTTTAACTAAAATTTTTTTAGCGCCTGCTTTCTTTATCCCTTGCTCTAAAATGTAAAGGTCGTTTAAATCTATCCCTTTAATCTCTGCTTGATCTATTTCTCCCTTAAACACTTTTAAAACTTGTTGCTGTTCTTTAGTGAGTTTGCTTTCATCAATCTTTTGTAATTCTTGTAAGGCTTTTTCGTATTTAGTGGCTTTTTCTTTGAGTTCATCGCTGGCTTGTTTAACGCCATTATTAAGCTCTTCAATGATTTTAAGCGTGTTGTTAGTGAATTGTGAGTTTTTAGCGCTCATTTCTAGTTGCTTGCTAAAATCGCTTATTGAATGGCT
>NZ_JACTCR010000004.1:0-102471 GCF_014496965.1 Helicobacter pylori
TTGCTTAGTTTTCAAAGATCGTTTGCTTTATCAGCTATCCTTGTAAGGTATCAAGCGGCTTTTTAAAAGCCCTTGCTGAAACAAGGAAATGAAAGTATAGTCATATAAAGCTTAAGGTTTGCTTAAATCTAGGGAATGTTTGGGAAAATATTTTGATTTTTTAGAGCGCTTAAAAATTGCACGATCTTTTCTTTAGGGATAATCACTAAACTTTCGTGGTTTTCTAAAGTGCTGCTAGCCATTCCCATAAACTCCCCCACTTCGCTAAAATAAGGTCTCCCTCCCCACAACACGCTCCCCTTTTTAAAAGAACTATCAAGCGAAAGAAACTTTTTAGATTTCAAAAGTTCAGCCACAGAAATGTCCGTTGTCTGTATAGAAAAAGAATTCCCCTCATTTAACGCTGGGTAGTAGAGATCAGAGTTGGGTGTTTTTTGATTGGTATAAGGATTTGAACGAAAAGTTTGAGCGTATTTGGCATAAATCCTCGCATGATAGTAGCTCTCTTCTCTTTTATGGCAATAATCGTCTCTAAAATCGGCGGTTTTTAAGAGCGAAAGCCCTTGATCCCTATCTATCGCCTCAAGGTGCAAGCTGGCTATGCAAATCAGCTCTTTAGCGCTGCTGTCTTGCATTTTGGCTAAAATCATTTTAGGATACAAGCCATTAGAATAGAGCGTTTCAGAAGAAGCGATATAACGCCCGTTTTCTAGCAAAGTCGCATAGCCTTCTTTATAAGTCCCATCGCTAAAATACACTTTCAATAACGCAACAGAATAAACCCATGCAGGGAGCGTTGGATCAAGAGACGGATCGTCTCTGACGATTTGAATGCTATTAGCGTTCATCATGCATGAAAATAAAACGATACAACAACCAACCGCTAATCTTTTATGCCAACGCACCATTACCCAACTTACCGCTTAAATTTTAAAAGTATCCTACGACACTATCGGCTAAAATACCATTTGTTTTAATTTGTTGCTATAATAGAGCATTTGAATGACAAAAGCTTAATCGCAAAGGTTTATGATGAAACCAATTAAAATTTATGATATTAAAGAAGAAGAGCTTGCAAAAACCGCTTACGCTACGATCAAAACCAATAAAGGCAATATCACCCTAGAGCTTTTTTACAAAGACGCGCCCCAAGCGGTCAGTAACTTTGTAACTTTGGCTAAAGAGGGTTTTTATAACGGGCTTAACTTCCATCGTGTGATTGCCGGCTTTGTGGCTCAAGGAGGTTGCCCTTATGGCACAGGCACAGGCGGGCCAGAGCATCGTATTAAATGCGAAGTGGCCCACAACCCCAACAAGCACCAAAGAGGCTCTATCTCTATGGCGCATGCCGGGAGAGATACAGGAGGGAGTCAGTTTTTCTTGTGTTTTGTGGATTTGCCCCATTTAGATGGCGAACACACCGTATTTGGCAAAATCACTAGTGCAGAAGGCCTTAGCGTTTTGGATAAGATCAAGCAGGGCGATATTATAGAAAGCGTTGTGTTTAGCCCTTCTCTATAAGGAACAAGAGATCAGACATGCTCATACTCAGCCGCAAAGTTAATGAAGGGATTGTTATTGATGATAACATCCACATTAAAGTCATTTCCATAGATAGAGGGAGCGTGCGTTTGGGGTTTGAAGCGCCTGAAAGCACCCTTATTTTGCGCACTGAACTCAAAGAGGCCATTGTGAGCGAAAACCAAAAAGCTTCTGCGTCCGTAGATGAAAGCCTGTTAGAAAACATCAAAAAGGTTATTAAGCCTTGACGCATGTTTTTGAGGTTTATCCTAAAGTCAATGTTTTTTTAAAAATCCTTCACAAAGAAGGGGCTTACCATAAGCTCATTTCTCGCATGTGCTTAGTCAAAAATAAGCTCAAAGACATTATCAGCGTTAAAAACGCCTTATCTTTCTCATTAAAAGGGGATTTTGACTGCCCTTTAGAAGAAAACTCGCTCTTTAAAGCCCTCCAAGTTTTAAAAAAATTTTTAGCGCAAAAAAATTCCTCTCACTCTATCATCAAATCCCTAGACACCCTAGCGATTGAAGTGGAAAAAAACATCCCCACTCAAGCCGGGTTAGGCGGTGGGAGTGCTGATGCTGGGGGGCTGTTGTATCATTTGAATCAAATGTTTGATTGTCGTTTGAGTTTAAAAGAGCTTTATACTATGGGGTCTTTAGTGGGTGCGGACACCAACTTTTTCATCTCGCAATACAAAAGCGCTAACGCCACTTCTTATGGCGAAGTCATTGAAAATTTTGAAGAAGAGCCTTTAGAAGATCGCCTAGAAATCTATGTGCCAAATCATGTTTCTTGCAGCACCAAAGCCGTTTATCAAGCTTATAGGCCTGAAACTTGTTTTTCTCAAGCTAAAGAGTGGCTTAAAAAGCCGAGTTTGGAATGCCTAAAAACTTGCGACAGAAGCGAACTAAATGATCTTTTAAAGCCGGCTTTACGCACTAACCCTGCCCTCAAAGATATAGAAAGCCAACTCAGTAAGGAGTGGTTTTTTAGCGGGAGCGGGAGCGCGTTTTTTAGGCTCAAGCCTGTGCAAAAAGAGGGCGAATGAAACTCATTGCCAGCAATAAAAAAGCCTATTTTGATTATGAAATTTTGGAAACTTTAGAAGCAGGATTAGCGCTTTTAGGCTCTGAAGTGAAGGCTTTGAGGCAAACTAGGGTGAATTTAAAAGATAATTTTGTTAAAATAATCAAAGGAGAAGCTTTTTTATTTGGTGTTCATATATCATATTTAGATACAATCCATGCGTATTACAAGCCCAATGAAAGGCGAGAGCGTAAGTTGCTTTTACACAAAAAGCAATTATTGAAATGGCAGATTGAGACGTCTAAAGAACGCTTGAGTATTGTAGGATTGAAATTGTATTTTAACCAAAAAAATAGAGCTAAAATCCAAATTGCTTTAGTGAAAGGAAAAAGATTGCACGACAAAAGACAAAGTCTTAAAGAAAAAGCGCTCAATAAAGAAATTCTTGCTGATTTAAAACACCACTTTAAAGGATAATAATAATGAAAGAAATGGTAGATTATGGGATTATAGGGTTTTTGATCTTTTTATCAGTCATCGTTATAGCGATCGCAATAGAAAGATTGTGGTTTTTTGCCACTCTTCGTGTAGATGACTACACAGACAGGCGTAAACTGGAATTAGCCTTACACAAACGACTGACTTTAGTGGCCACGATTGGCTCAAACGCCCCTTATATCGGTCTTTTAGGAACGGTTATGGGGATCATGCTCACTTTTATGGATTTAGGCTCCGCTTCTGGCATTGACACTAAAGCGATCATGACTAATTTAGCCCTTGCTTTAAAAGCGACTGGCATGGGGCTATTGGTAGCGATCCCTGCGATTGTGATTTATAACTTGTTAGTGAGAAAAAGCGAGATTTTAGTTACCAAATGGGATATTTTCCACCACCCGGTTGACACGCAATCCCATGAGGTTTATAGCAAAGCCTAAGGATTGAGCGGTGAAAAAAGTAGAATCCATGAATGTGGTGCCTTTCATTGACATCATGCTTGTGTTGTTAGTGATCGTGCTTACAACGGCGTCTTTTGTGCAAACTTCAAAGCTTCCTATTAGCATTCCTCAAGTGGATAAGGATAGCACTGATTCTAAAGACGTGTTGGACAAGAAACAAGTTACGATCGCTATTTCTAATAAGGGTTCTTTTTATTTTGACGATAAAGAAATCAGCTTTGAAAATTTAAAACACAAGGTTTCCACTTTGGCTAAAGACACCCCTATTGTCTTGCAAGGCGATAAGAAAAGCAATTTGGATAACTTTATCAAAGTGGTGGATTTATTGCAAACGAACAATCTGAAGCAGCTTTACATTCTTGTTGAAGATAAAAAGAATCAAAAAAATTAGTTTTAGTCAATTTTTAGCATTCTTTAGCTAAAATCTGTGCTTATGTTTAATTTTTATCAAGGGAGTTTTAAATGAAACGCACTTACCAACCACACAACACACCAAGAAAGCGAACCCATGGCTTTCTTGTGAGAATGAAAACCAAAAACGGGCGCAAGGTGATTAATGCCAGACGAGCTAAGGGCAGAAAAAAGCTTTCCGTCTAAACCCTATGACTCTTTAAAAAACAAGAGCGAGTTTGATAGGGTTTATAGAAAAGGTTTTAAAAAACACAACCCTTTTTTTTCGCTCTTTGTTTTGGATTTGTCAAAAGATCCGCCAAAAGGAAAAGAGGGTTTTAAAGATCCGCTCTTTTGTAGGCTTAAAGACAAAAAAACGCTTTATTTATTAGGCTTGAGCGTGTCCAAAAAAGTCGGCAACGCCGTGAAACGAAACCTTATCAAACGCCGTTTGCGTTCGCTTACATCAAAGCATGCCGCTCTTTGTCAAGGGCTTGCTTTGGTGTTTGTGCCTAGAAGCGATTGTTACCATTTGGATTTTTGGGCTTTAGAAAAACATTTTTTAGAAATGCTAACTTCCATTAAAAACTATATGAACAAAGCCTTAAAAGACTTGAAAAAAGGAATAATTCATACCTATGCGAAACAATAAAACGCCTTTTTTGAGCGCGATTTTTACGGCATCAATTAGGGGTTACCAACGCTTTTTTTCGGCTTTCACCTTTTCAAGCTGTCGGTTTTACCCCACTTGCTCCAACTACGCTCTGTGGTTGCTTTATTTTGAAAGCCCTTTGAGCGCTATGGGTAAAATCGCTATAAGGATACTCTCATGCAACCCTTTTTGCTCTGGGGGCATTGCTTACCCTACTACTCGCTTGAAACGCCCAAGCTTGATCCAATCTCATAAAGATTCTAATCGCAATTTTAAAACCATCACTTTTTGGCTCGTTCCTACTACAAAAAGCCGCACAACTTACTACATCATTAAGGTTTAATCACAATGGATAGAAACAACAATAATAATCTCCGCTTGATTTTAGCGATCGCTCTGTCTTTCTTGTTTATCGCTCTTTATAGCTATTTTTTCCAAAAACCAAACAAAACAACAACCCAAACCACAAAGCAAGAAACAACCAACAACCACACAACAACAAGTCCTAACGCACCCAACGCCCAACATTTTGGCACCACTCAAACAACCCCACAAGAGAATTTGTTAAGCACGATTTCTTTTGAGCATGCCAGGATTGAAATTGACTTTTTAGGGCGCATCAAACAGGTTTATCTCAAGGATAAAAAGTATCTAACCCCCAAACAAAAGGGCTTTTTAGAGCATGTGGGCCATCTTTTTAGCTCCAAAGAAAACGCGCAACCCCCCCTAAAAGAGCTCCCCCTTTTAGCAGCCGATAAACTCAAGCCTTTAGAAGTGCGTTTTTTAGACCCCACGCTCAATAACAAAGCGTTCAACACCCCTTATAGCGCTTCAAAAACCACTCTTGGGCCTAATGAACAGCTCGTTTTAACCCAAGATTTAGGCGCTCTTACTATCATTAAAACCCTGACTTTCTATGATGATTTGCATTATGATTTAAAAATCGCATTCAAATCGCCCAATAACCTTATCCCTAGCTATGTGATCACCAATGGTTACAGGCCGGTGGCTGATTTAGACAGCTACACCTTTTCAGGCGTGCTTTTAGAAAATAACGACAAAAAAATTGAAAAAATTGAAGATAAAGACGCTAAAGAGATCAAACGCTTTTCTAACACCCTCTTTTTATCCAGCGTGGATAGGTATTTCACCACCTTGCTTTTCACTAAAGATCCTCAAGGTTTTGAAGCCTTAATCGATTCAGAAATCGGGACTAAAAACCCCTTAGGCTTCATTTCCCTTAAAAACGAAGCGAATTTGCATGGCTATATTGGCCCTAAAGATTACCGCTCTTTGAAAGCGATTTCACCCATGCTCACTGATGTGATAGAGTATGGCTTGATCACTTTCTTCGCTAAAGGCGTGTTTGTTTTACTGGATTATTTGTATCAATTCGTGGGTAATTGGGGTTGGGCTATCATTTTTTTAACGATTATCGTGCGCATCATCCTTTACCCCTTAAGCTATAAAGGCATGGTGAGCATGCAAAAGCTCAAAGAATTAGCCCCCAAAATGAAAGAACTCCAAGAAAAATACAAGGGCGAACCCCAAAAGTTGCAAGCCCACATGATGCAGCTTTACAAAAAACATGGGGCTAACCCGCTAGGGGGTTGTCTGCCCTTGATCTTACAAATCCCGGTATTTTTTGCGATTTATAGAGTGCTTTATAACGCCGTGGAATTGAAAAGTTCAGAGTGGGTTTTATGGATCCATGATTTATCCATCATGGATCCGTATTTTATTTTACCGCTTCTTATGGGAGTGTCTATGTATTGGCACCAGAGCGTTACGCCAAACACCATGACCGATCCCATGCAAGCAAAGATTTTTAAACTCTTGCCCCTATTATTCACGATCTTTTTAATCACTTTCCCTGCAGGGTTAGTTTTGTATTGGACCACAAACAACATCCTTTCGGTGTTACAGCAACTCATCATTAATAAAGTCTTAGAAAACAAAAAACGCGCGCATGCTCAAAACATAAAGGAATAATAAAGGAAAATTGATGCAAAATCCTATTGAAATCAAAGCCAAAACCTTAGAAGAAGCCCTCATTCAAGCTTCTATCGCCTTGAATTGCCCCATCATTAATTTGCAATATGAAGTCGTTCAAACGCCCTCTAAAGGTTTTTTAAATATAGGTAAAAAAGAAGCCATTATTTTAGCGAGCGTTAAAGAAAGCGTTAAAGAGGTTAAAGAAGAAAGCGTTAAAGAGGTTAAAGAAGAAAGCGTTAAAGAAATTGACACGAAAGGAATCCATCAAAGCGCAGAAGAAAAAAAACAAAACTTAGAAACAGAAACACCGCAAGAAGAAAGAATCACCCCTAAACCCCCTAAAAAAACCCTTAAAGAAGAATCTCATGGCGGAGACAAGCTCCATGAGATTAAGCAAGAATTGAAAGACTTATTCTCCCACTTGCCTTATAAAATCAACAAAGTGGAAGTGAGTCTTTACGAACCGGGAGTTTTATTGATTGATATTGATGGCGAAGATTCCGCCCTTTTGATTGGCGAAAAAGGCTATCGTTACAAAGCCCTTTCTTACTTGCTCTTTAACTGGATCCACCCTGCTTATGGCTATAGTATCCGCTTAGAAATTTCCACTTTTTTACAAAACCAAGAAAAGGTCATGGAAGCACAACTCCGAAGCACGATCATGACCGTGCATGAAGTGGGTAAGGGGCAGATGAAAGCCCCTGATGGCGTTTTAACCTATATCGCTTTAAAGAAACTACGAAAAGCGTTCCCTAATAAGTATGTTTCTATCAAAACCAATTTAAACGATGAAAAATACATCGTCATCAACGACTTTAACAATGAATGACACCATCGCCGCTATCGCTACCCCTTTAGGCAAGGGAGCGATTAGCATCATTAAAATCAGCGGCCATAACGCCCTAAACATCCTCAAACAACTCACCCAAAAACAAGACTTCACCCCCAGATACGCTTACGTGTGCGACATTTTTTCTAATGGCGTTTTATTGGACAAAGCGTTAGTCATTTATTTCAAAGCCCCCTATAGTTTCACCGGTGAAGATGTGTGCGAAATCCAATGTCATGGAAGCCCCCTTTTAGCGCAAAATATCCTTCAAGCTTGCTTGAATTTAGGGGCTAGGCTCGCTAAAGCGGGGGAATTTAGCAAAAAAGCCTTTTTAAACCATAAAATGGATTTGAGCGAGATTGAAGCGAGCGTTCAGCTCATCCTTTGTGAAGATGAAAGCGTTTTAAACGCTCTAGCCAGGCAGCTTAAGGGCGAGTTAAAAATCTTTATTGAAGAGGCGAGAAATAATCTTTTAAAGCTTTTGGCGAGCTCAGAAGTTTTGATTGATTATAGCGAAGAAGACATCCCTAGCGATTTTTTAAAGGAAGTGTCTTTTAATTTAGAAAAACAAATCGCCTCTTTTAAGGATTTATTAGACTTTTCTAACGCGCAAAAACAAAGGAATAAAGGGCATGCTTTAAGCATTGTTGGCAAACCCAATGCCGGCAAAAGCTCCCTATTAAACGCCATGCTTTTAGAAGAAAGGGCTTTGGTGAGCGATATTAAAGGCACGACAAGAGACACCATAGAAGAAGTCATTGAACTAAAAGGGCATAAGGTGCGCCTGATTGACACCGCTGGCATTAGAGAGAGCGCGGATGAAATAGAGCGCTTAGGGATTGAAAAAAGCCTTAAAAGTTTAGAAAATTGCGACATTATTTTAGGCGTGTTTGATCTTTCTAAACCCCTAGAAAAAGAAGATTTTAACCTTATGGACACCCTTAATCGCGCCAAAAAGCCTTGCATTGTCGTTTTGAATAAAAACGATTTAGCCCCCAAACTAGAGCTTGAAATTTTAAAATCTTATCTTAAAATCCCTTATTCTATCCTAGAAACCAACACCCTAAATTCTAAGGCTTGCTTGAAAGATTTGAGCCAAAAAATCAGTGCCTTTTTCCCCAAACTAGACACCCAAAACAAGCTCTTGCTCACTTCCCTAGCCCAAACAACCGCCCTAGAAAACGCCATTACTGAATTGCAAAACGCTAAAAGCCATTTAGACACTTTGGAGCTTTTTTCTTATCATATTTTAAGCGCGATAGAAAACTTGAACTTGCTCACCCGCCCTTATGAAACCAGCCAGATGCTTGATAGCATGTTCAGCGAATTTTGCTTAGGCAAATGAAATCGCTTAAAGCATGGATTAAAACCCCTTTAGCGCTACTTTTTAAGACTTTTTTACCCATTAGCACCGTTTAGTATCCGTATTTGCAAAAACCATACTGCCATTTTTCAAAAAGGGGTAAAATAGGCTAGTTTAAAATATATACATGCTATCAACTACTTTTGAGTAAAAATGTTAAAAAAGACCATTAAGGAGATTCCATGCTAAAACTCGCCAGTAAAACGATTTGTTTGTCCCTAATCAGCTCATTCACCGCTGTAGAAGCCTTTCAAAAACACCAAAAAGACGGCTTTTTTATAGAAGCCGGGTTTGAAACCGGGCTATTACAAGGCACACAAACTCAAGAACAAACCATCGCCACCACTCAAGAAAAACCCAAACCCAAACCAAAACCCATTACCCCTCAAAGCACCTATGGGAAATACTACATCTCCCAAAGCACCATTTTAAAGAATGCGACTGAGTTGTTTGCAGAGGATAATATCACCAACTTAACCTTTTACTCTCAAAACCCTGTGTATGTAACCGCTTATAACCAAGAAAGCGCTGAGGAAGCAGGCTATGGTAATAACAGCTTGATTATGATACAAAACTTCTTGCCTTATAACTTGAACAACATTGAGCTGAGTTACACGGACGATCAAGGCAATGTAGTCAGTTTGGGCGTGATAGAGACTATCCCTAAACAATCTCAAATCATTCTGCCCGCAAGCTTGTTTAACGACCCGCAACTTAACGCCGATGGCTTCCAACAACTCCAAACCGCCACCACACGATTTTCTGATGCCAGCACGCAGAATCTGTTTAACAAGCTCAGTAAGGTTACAACCAATCTTCAAATGACTTATATCAATTACAACCAATTTTCTAGCGGTAACGGCACTGGTTCTAAACCCCCATGCCCCCCATACGAAAACCAAGAAAATTGCGTGGCTAAAGTGCCGCCTTTCACCTCTCAAGACGCTAAAAATTTGACCAATTTAATGCTGAACATGATGGCGGTGTTTGATTCTAAATCTTGGGAAGACGCCGTCTTAAACGCTCCTTTCCAATTTAGCGACAACAACCTTTCAGCGCCATGTTATTCTGATTATTCTACATGCGTGAACCCTTACAACGATGGGCTTGTTGATCCTAAATTGATCGCTAAAAATAAAGGAGATGAATACAATATAGAAAACGGGCAAACAGGCTCAGTGATATTGACGCCGCAAGATGTTATCTATAGCTATAGAGTCGCTAATAATATTTATGTGAATCTCTTGCCCACAAGAGGAGGGGATTTAGGGTTAGGGTCTCAATATGGTGGCCCGAATGGCCCAGGCGATGATGGCACCAATTTTGGCGCTTTAGGGATATTGTCTCCTTTCTTAGACCCTGAAATACTATTTGGCAAAGAATTGAATAAAGTCGCCATCATGCAATTAAGAGACATCATCCATGAATACGGGCATACTTTAGGCTATACGCATAACGGGAACATGACTTATCAAAGAGTGCGCATGTGCGAAGAAAACAATGGGCCAGAAGAGCGCTGTCAGGGCGGGAGGATAGAGCAAGTGGATGGGAAAGAAGTGCAAGTGTTTGACAACGGGCATGAAGTGCGAGACACCGATGGCTCTACCTATGACGTGTGTTCTCGTTTTAAAGATAAGCCCTATACAGCGGGCAGCTATCCTAATTCCATTTATACCGATTGCTCTCAAGTCCCCGCCGGGCTTATAGGCGTTACCAGCGCTGTTTGGCAACAACTCATTGATCAAAACGCCCTACCGGTGGATTTTACTAATTTGAGCAGCCAAACCAACTATTTGAACGCCAGCTTGAACACGCAAGACTTTGCGACCACCATGCTTAGCGCGATCAGCCAAAGCCTTTCATCTTCTAAATCTAGCGTTACAACCTATCGCACTTCAAAAACCTCACGGCCCTTTGGAGCCCCCCTATTAGGCGTTAATCTTAAAATGGGCTATCAAAAATACTTTAATGATTATCTAGGGTTATCTTCTTATGGCATCATCAAATACAACTACGCTCAAGCCAACAACGAAAAAATCCAGCAATTAAGCTATGGCGTGGGAATGGATGTGTTATTTGATTTTATCACCAATTACACTAACGAAAAGAACCCTAAAAACAATTTAACCAAGAAAGTTTTCACTTCATCTCTTGGGGTGTTTGGGGGGTTAAGGGGCTTATACAACAGCTATTATTTGTTGAACCAATACAAAGGGAGCGGTAATTTAAATGTAACCGGCGGATTGAATTACCGCTACAAGCATTCTAAATATTCTGTAGGCATTAGCGTTCCTTTAGTCCAGTTGAAATCTAGGGTCGTTTCTAGCGATGGTGCAACCACCAATTCTATCACCCTCAATGAAGGGGGCAGCCATTTTAAAGTGTTTTTTAATTATGGGTGGATTTTCTAGGAGTTAAAAATTGGCTTTAGCTCCCTATTGACTCTAAAACGCTCTTTTTAGCGTCTGTTATATTGCTAGGCGGTTTTAGTTCTGTTTTGTGCGCTGTTTTAAGCGTGGGCGTTAGTGTTCGCTCTTTTTGTTCTTGTATCGCTTGCGTGATTTCTTTAAGCTCGTTGAAGCTTTTTTGCATCTCGTTTGTTTGTTTTCTGTTTTCTTTTTCCTTTCGTATTGAAACGCCCTTTTTTAGGAAGTTACAAAAATTAAAATTGCGTTAGCTTTTAAAAATGTTCGTTAGATTTGGGACAAATAAGTGAGCTAGGGGGTTTGAGGATTTGAACGCCCAAAATCATTCGGTTTTTTCAAATAAGCTCGCTTGCGTAAGCTCCTAAAAAAAGATTTTAGTTTTTGCGGGTTTTAGTTTTTAGTGGGTTTAGTTTTAGATGAGTGTGTGGGATAAAGAGCATTGAATAATGTGTTTTAGTTTATTTGGCGAGAACAAAAGCCATGAACTTTTAGGGGATTATTTTAATAGGTGCAAAAACGCCACACCAAACAAAACAATAACGCTACAAAACTGAATGAATAAGCGCAAAGCAAGATTAATACCCTGCTTATAGCCCCGTATTGCCTTGCCCTTCTTTATTGGCATAATCTTTCAATTCTTTATAAAGCAAAGATTGCAAGCGCGTGATAGCAAAATTCTTATTCTTTTCATCCACTTCAAGGCTTCTATTCAATACAGGCGTGCCTTGACAATCGCTCGCGCTAACAACCACTCTAATGCGCGTGATGCCATTAGCGCTGTCTGTGAAAACTTCATTTTTGATTTGATAGAGTTTTTCTTCATCGCTAGGGGTTAGCACTCTGGCATAAGCGCTTATGAGAGCGTTTTTAATCTCTGCATCGCTGTTGTTATCAAAAGTGATTTGCACTTTAGGTTTGAAAGCGTTTTGGTAATAGATTTTTTCATAATTTTCTAACGAACCCACCGGGACAGAATACGCTTTTAAAATCCTTCCTATAGGCATCGCTTTAGCCAATAAATCCCCCATGCTCTTGGATTGCTGTAAAAAAACCCCTTTGCAAACCTTAGGCATTAAGGTGGAAAACTGCCCATAAAGAGCGTTATACTTATCCCTTAAACCCTGCAAAAACAAGTTTTGATTAATCCTTACTCTGGTGTAGTAGATCCCTTTTTGCGCTTCTTGATTGACAATTTCTACATTATTCAATTCCAAGTCATCGGTTTTCAAGTTGATCGTTTGCGAATCGCTGGATTTTAACTTATTATCCACACGACTTTTTTGAATGTGGATTTGTGAATTAACCACCACGCTAATAGACGCCACTAAATCCGCTAACGCTTTTTGTTTAGAAGCCTCTTTAGAAGTGGCTGAACCACTCCCATAAAGATAGCCTTTTTGGGTGTTTGTTTTGTTGTAGGCCTTGCTATACCACTTAGGCTCTGCGCTTAAATTGGCACCCACAAAAGCCACAAGGCATGCAAGAATAATCTTTTTCATTATCAATCCTCACTCATTCATTAAAGCGACATGCTTCTTAGTAATCCTTAAAAGCACATAAACTTTATCCGTATCAATAAAAGTGGCCTTTAGCTCACTAGCCTTAATCTCTATTTTATCCCCCTTGAAAGCTTCCATCACTTTCTCTAAGGCGTTTTGTCTGGCTGAGGACAAGCTATAATCCATATCTGAAAGCAATATATCGCTCATCCCACACACTAAAATTTTTTCATCTTTGGTTTGGGTCTTTTCAATCTGCATCTCTTTTGAGCAATCTTTTGCCCACTTAGGCAAGGATTTCCCCCACACAAACCCCAACACCAAAACAAGCACAATAGCAAGGCGTTTCATTAAAACCCTACTTTTTAACCATGCCTAACTCTTCGCGCACTTTATCCACAATTTGCTTATCCAAGCCCACTAAAACAAAAACCCTATCTTTACCGACATAGCGGGCAAGCATTTTAGAAGCGATCAATTCCTTATCCACTAATTGAGAAATTTTTTCAGTATCAGTGCCGCTTATGGACCTTTTACCAGAAGCATCTACCGTTCTAGTTTTTTCATTTTCCAAATCTTTTTGTAAAGTGGATTTTAGATTCGCCGCTAAATTAGCCCTAGCTTTCGCTGTAGCCTGATTCGTAGAGTAATCCACATCGTTATTGGTAATCAAATCTTCAGCCCTTCCTAAAAAGACCCCTGAATATTTTTCATACTTCGCCACTTTTTCCAAATCCCCTACAACCCAATCAGGAGCGCCTTTAGTCGCTTCTTTGTAAGCCTTATTGCTTTTACTGATACCTGATTTTGGGGCATGGCTACAACCTACGATCACCATCGCTGCTATCACACTCATCCCTAAAATTTTTTTAACTTGATTTTTCATCGCTCATCCTTTCAAATATAAATTTAAAACATACGCTTATTGCTGGCATTTTTCACAATAGGCTTAACATCGCTCCATACCTCTTCACCCGTTTTCCTATTGGTAAGGCTTAGGGTGAAGTCGTAGTCTAAGCGCTGCCTAGAACTACTAATAGAGGCTGCGATACTGGATACTTTACCACTTAAAGATAAATCGGCGGCTTTTAAAGTGCCTTTTTCTACAGTGGTGTCTTGATTATACTCTTCGCTCTCTCGTTCTTTTTCGCGCTGTTTCACCATTCTGCTGTCTGCTTCAATACCACTCCCTCCACTCGCCCTTGTGATATTGAACCTCCCATTAGATCGCAATCGCAACTGCCGTGCGATTTCAGTCGTGAGAAGATTCATGTCCAAATTGGGCTGAGTGGTGTCGTTAATCACATCTGAAACTTCAATCAAATGCTTGCCCTTGAGTTGCTCAAAATTAGGGTCGCTAAACATGGAATCTAACATCGCGTTAGCGGTTAGCAATAAATCCGTGCTATTGATACTTGCAGTCGTATTTTTAGTGGCATCATTCACATTTTGATAAGTTGCCATTTCGCTTGAGCAACCCACCCACAATAAAGTACTCAAAATCACCGAGCTTATAATTTTTAATTTTGTTTTCAATACCATAATGATAGAAACTCCCTATTCAAAATTTAAAACAGATACTTCCGTTCCTAATTTTAAACTTCTAATCTAAACACACAGTGTTTTTGCGGATTTTAGCATTTTATGTGTCTTTTTTTTCACATTTTACAAGTTTTAGCCCTACAAATTTCACACTGTAAGCATTAATACCACAAATCCGCTCATTTTTAGCTTAATTAAAGAAACTTTTTTAACAAACATACTGATTTAAAAACGATAAAAACGATTTTTTGAGATAAAGAAACAATATAAAAGCTATTTGAAGTTAGCCCCTATCAAAAAGGGGGCTAAAAAGATTCTGTGAACTCTTATTTTTACAATAAGGCTCTTTAATAACGCCCTTTATGATACCCCTTACAATAACGCTTTTAGAGCGTCTTCAATCGGTTTTTGAGAGCTAGGTTCTACAAGCCTTTCACCCACTTCTTTGGCGTTTTTATAAAAAATCAAAGTAGGGATCTTGCGGATGCCTAAGCTCTCTTTGAGATCCTGGCTCTCATCAAAAGAAACCTTAAAAAATTCCACCTTGCCTTTGTAAGTTTTGGCTAAATTTTCCATAATCGGCTCAATCTTCCTGCAATCCGGGCACCAATTCGCCCCCACATTAACCACTACTGCTTGATGAGCAATTTTTTCTGCGTAATTCTTTCCGTTAATCACTTCTAACATGATAATCCTTAATTTTTATTTCCCCCAACCGCCGAAGTATAGCATATTTCAAGCGCTAATCCCCTTTAACATTAACCCTATTAGCCATAAACGCATGCAACTCATTGTATTCTTGGCGGTTTAAAAAACGCATTTTCCCTACCGGCAAAGCATTCAAATTCACAAAACCATAACGAACGCGCCTTAAATCCAACACTCCAGCGTTAAAAAACGCAAAAAAACGCCTCAATTCTCTGTTTTTCCCCTCATTGATAATAACTCTCAGTTTAGAGTATTTGGCATGGTTTTTGATGATTTCATAACCAATAAAGGGGGCAAATTCCATGCTTTTAATGGGGGTTTTTTGGTGCGCTCCTTTAGTGGCGTTTTTTAATTTCAAACCCTCTTGCATGGCGTTTTCCATCTCTCTTGTAACAAAGCCTTGAATTTTGACAAGATATTCTTTTTCTAAATTCGCATGCATTAAAGCGCTCACCACCGCTTTACTATCGCTTAATAATAGCACCCCCTCGCTCGCAAAATCCAAACGCCCCACCGGCGCGAAATGGGCGTATTTTTTCTCCAAGCTTTCATAAATCACGCGCCGTTTTAAGGGATCGGCTTTACTCACCAATTCGCCCTTTGGCTTGTGATAAACCAGCACGCTGAATTTTTTGTTTTTTAAGGGCTTGATGAGTCGTTTGTCTAAAAACACCTTGTCGTTTTCTTTAACCACGCTAGCGAGTTTGGCATGCTCATGGTTGATTTTCACCCGCCCTTCTAAAACCAATTTTTCAGCCTCTCTTCTAGAGTGCTTGGCGTAATGGGCTAAAAACTGGTTGATCCTCAAGCTAAATCCCTCCACTCTAATTCTTTAAAATCGTCCTTAATCTTTTCATTTACCATTAGATCGCTTTGGATTTTGAATTGCTTATCCTTATCTTTGATGATCAGATACAAGGGGCGTTTGCCCTGGTGTTTTAGAGCGCTCTCTTTGATTTGTCTTAAAAACTCTTTTTTCACGTCATTTTCTAACACGATCGCTAAAGAGCAAGAACTAGAAGCGAGTATTTCCATGGGGGGGATTTCACGCACGTCTTCTTTTTGCTTTTCAGGGTCTTTATAACGGGCTTTAGGGATTTTAACCTCCCTAGCGCTCTCTAAATCCAAGATTTCAAAAAGCCTTAATCGCACCACTTCTTCTTGCTCTTCAATCTTGCATTTAAACACTAAAGGCTTATTGATATCCAACTCTTCTAAAGCGCTCAATTGCTTTTCAAACAGCATGAGTTCAAACTTGCCGTATCTGTCCAAAATGTCCGCTGTGCCGTAAGGCTTACCGCTTCGTTTGCCAATTTTCTTTTTAACTTCCATGATTTTACCGAGCAAATAAGCTTGCGAGCCGATCTCTAACTCTTCAATATCAATGCTTTTGACTAAATTTTTAAAGCCCTTAATTTCTTCTTTAAACTCATCTAAGGGATTGCCTGAAACATGAATCCCTAAAGTCTCGTATTCGCATTCTAAAAGCGTTTTAGCGTCATGTTCGCCCAAATCAACCATGTCCAAAACAACCTGCTCTTTGGTTCCGCCTTCCATGGCTCCAAAAAGGGAGTTACCCCCTTGCATCATTTCATTAGCCTTGTCTTTAGCGCGCCCAGCATCACAGATCAGATCCAAGTTAGCGAGCATGGTTTTTCTAGTGTAGCCTAAATTATCCAAGCTCCCTGATTTCACTAATGGCTCTAAAGATTTTTTAGTGAGTTTAGAAAAATCCACCCGTGAAATAAAATCTTCCAAACTCTTATAATCCCCTTTAGCCCTTTCTTCAATGATGTTTTTAATCGGCTCACCCCCAACCCCTTTGATCGCTCCCAAACCAAACACGATTTTCTTTTCTAATTCGCCCTTTTGATTTTTAAACTCCGCTACGCTGAAATCTTGCATGGAAGAATTGATGTGCGGAGGCATCACTTCAATTTCTAAAGCCCTGACCTCATCAATATAGCGCGCCACGGATTCAATCTTATTGGATTCGCTAGTGAGCATCGCCGCCATGAACTCATGCTTGTAATAAGTCTTTAAATACGCCGTTTGGAAAGTGATCATCGCATAAGCGGCCGAATGCGATTTGTTGAAACCATAACCAGCAAATTTAACGATCAAATCCCACAAATTAGCCGCTTTTTGGCCGTCATGCCCTAAATTTTTAGCGCCTTCTACAAACTTAGCCTTATTGTCCGCCATGATTTGAGCGTCTTTTTTCCCCATAGCACGGCGGATCAAATCCGCTTCACCCAAACTAAAACCGCCGATAGTTTGCACGATTTGCATCACTTGCTCCTGATAGACGATCGTGCCGTAAGTGGGCTTTAAAATCGGCTCTAATTCTTTAAACGCATAAGCGATAGGCTCAACGCCATGCTTTCTATTGACAAAATCATCTACCATGCCTGATTCCATAGGCCCCGGTCTGCCTAACGCAATAATGGCGATAATGTCTTCAAAGCTTGAAGGCCTTAAGCGTTTGTTAAGCCCCTGAAACATTCCGGATTCAATCTGGAAGATCCCCACCGTATCCCCGCTTTGGATCGTTTTATACACTTTCGGATCGTCCATATCCAACGATAAAAAATCCACATCAATGTTATGTTGCGTTTTAATGATTTTAAGCGCATCATCAATCACGGTCAAGGTTTTAAGCCCCAAGAAGTCAAACTTAATCAAATCCACCGGCTCTAAATACTTCATGGAATATTGCGTAACGATACCGCCGGTTTTTTCAGAGGCAAACAAAGGGGTTTTGTGCCACAACTCTTTTTGGCTATCCACCACTAAAGCTGCCGCATGCACGCCTGCATTGCGATTCAAATTCTCTAAATTGAGCGAATACTCCCACACTTGTTTGGCTAATTCATTGCTCTCTACTAATTCCTTGATTTTAGGCTCTAATTCCCACGCCCCCTCGATGAACTCGCCATTTTTTTCATAGCCTTTAAGCGTGATGCCTAAGCGGTTGGGTATAAGTTTGGCAAAATCATCGGCTTCTTTATAGGGCATGTCCAAAACCCTTGCGACATCTCTGATCACGCCCTTAGCCAACATCTTATTAAAGGTGATGACTTGAGCCACATTGTATTTGCCGTATTTTTCAATCATGTATTCTATGATTTCCTTACGCCGGCGTTGGCAAAAATCCGTATCAATATCAGGCATGCTGACTCGTTCAGGGTTTAAAAACCTTTCAAAGAGCAAATCGTATTTCAAAGGGTCAATATCCGTGATTTTTAAAGCAAAAGCCACCAAACTCCCGGCTGCACTCCCCCTACCAGGCCCCACAGGAATGCCCATTTCTTTAGCGTAACGGATAAAATCCCACACAATCAGCATATACCCCGGGAATTTCATGTTCGTAATGACTTCAATTTCTTTTTCTAAGCGTTCTTGGTATTGATCATGCTTTTCTTTTGGCACTAAAATTAAGCGCTCTTTCAAGCCCTCTCTGGCCTTATGGGCAAAATAAGAAGCGTCATCTTCAAAATCCAGCCCCTCATTTTTGGCGTAAGCTTTAGTGAATTTGAAACTTGGGGGGGTTGGGGGGTTCTTTTTATCGTCTTTTAAATCGATCTCTAAAACGCATTTATCCGCGATTTCTTGGGTGTTTTCTAAAGCTTCTGGAATGTCTGCAAAGAGCTTTGCCATTTCTTCAGGGGACTTAATGTAAAACTCATGCACGGAGTGTTTCAAGCGCCCCTTATCGTTTAGGGTTTTACCCATCGCTACGCACATCGCCACTTCTTGAGCCTTAGCGTCATTAGGCATGGTGTAGTGGGTGTCGTTGGTGGCAATGATTTTTAACCCTGTCTCTAAGGACATTTTAATGACTTGCTCATCAATGAATCGCTGATCTAAAATGCCATGACGCATGATTTCTAAATAAAAATCGTCTTCAAAAATCTCCTGGTATTCGCAAGCGATTCTTTTAGCTTCATCATAGCCTTTAGCCCCATACTTGCGGTTTCTCTCATTATTGGTATTCAAATGGTAATTGACTTCCCCTTGCAAACACGCGCTAGAAGCGATAATGCCATTAGAATGCTCCCTTAGAAGCTTTTTATTGATGCGCGGGAAATAATAAAACCCTTCTAAATACGCCATAGAGCTTAAAAACATCAAGTTTTCATAGCCCTCTTGGTTTTTAGCGAACAGGCACAAATGGAAGCGTTGCTTAGTCTCTTTGCTAGAGAGGTTGTCATCGTTATGGATATACGCTTCCATGCCGATAATAGGCTTAATGCCTTCTTTTTTCATGCTCGTGTAAAAATCAATCGCTCCAAACATGTTCCCATGGTCGGTTACGCTCACGCTTTTCATGCCCAATTCTTTAATGCGTTTGGCTAAGATTTTAATCTTGTTCGCCCCGTCTAAAAGCGAATATTCTGTGTGCAAGTGCAAATGCGTGAAGGCTTTATTCTCTTTCATTGTCTAACCCCTATTTGGATTTAACGCCATTATACCTATCGCTCTTTAAAAAACTCTTTATCGGATCGTTTAGTGGTGAATTATTTTAAAATGGTGGTTATAATAAGAAAGTTTTGTCTTATTTTTAATACTATTTTAGGAGTTCATCATGAAAAAATCCATTTTATTGGGCGTTTGCTTGGCTTTTTCTTGCGTTTATGCTTTAAGCGATATGGATTTGATTAAAAAAGCGAAGGAAAGCCAATTAGAACCCATGCCTATGGGCAAAGCGCTCAAAGAATACCAGATCAAAAAAACCAGAGATGTGGGCATTGGCGCTAAAAACAGCGAAATCATGACCTCCGCTCAAGTGGAATTAGGCAAAATGCTCTATTTTGACCCTAGGATTTCCACTTCCTATCTTGTGTCTTGCAACACATGCCATAATCTGGGCTTAGGCGGGGTGGATCTAATCCCAAGTGCTATAGGCTCTCAATGGAAGAAAAACCCCCACCTTTTAAGCTCCCCAACGGTGTATAATTCCGTGTTTAACGATGTGCAGTTTTGGGATGGTAGGGTTACGCATTTAAACGAGCAAGCGCAAGGGCCGATCCAGTCTTCTTTTGAAATGGGGGCTGATCCTAAAGTCGTGGTAGAAAAAATCAATTCCATACCAGGCTATGTCAAGCTCTTTAGAAAAGCTTATGGCTCTAAAGTCAAAATTGATTTTAAATTGATCGCTGATAGTATCGCTATGTTTGAAGCCACGCTCATCACCCCAAGCCGTTACGATGATTTTTTAAGGGGCAATCCTAAAGCGCTCAGCAAAGCCGAAAAAGAAGGGCTGGATTTATTCATTTCTAAAGGCTGTGTGGCTTGCCATAATGGCATCAATCTTGGGGGGACGATGCAGCCTTTTGGGGTGGTCAAACCTTATAAATTCGCTAATGTGGGCGATTTCAAGGGCGATAAAAACGGGCTTGTGAAAGTGCCTACTTTAAGGAATATCACCGAAACGATGCCTTATTTCCATAACGGGCAGTTTTGGGATGTCAAAGATGCGATTAAAGAAATGGGCTCTATCCAGTTAGGCATTGAAATCAGCGATGCAGAAGCGAAAAAGATTGAAACCTTCTTTGAAGCCTTAAAGGGTAAAAAACCTAAGATAATCTATCCAGAACTCCCTGTGATGACAGACAAAACCCCTAAACCCTCTTTTTGATTTCAAAAAGTCCTTTTAGGGGGATTTGATTATGAAAACTTAAAAAATACTTTTAGCGCTTTTGCAACCAATAAATAAGAGAGAGCTTGACTTTAGTCAAGCGATAATTTCTTAAAAAGCGATCTTTATGGGGTTTAGAGGGATTTAGTTGGAGGGTTGTAGGGGGAGGATTGTTTCAAAATACCCCCTATCCCCTTAAAAGAATGAGTTTTACTCCTATTTTTAAAAATTTTTTAATCCCTTTATCATTTAGAATGTTTTTTGATTTTAGATCGTATTACAACACAAAACATAAACTCATGGCGTTTTCAAATAAATTTTCATTTTTTGGTTGTCTAAAATGAGCGTGTCCTTGCCCTTAGTTACCGCAAAATTACCCTTAAAATTCTCCATAAATTCCAATTCAAACGCCATTAAATGCTCATCTTTACACACTTTTCTTGAAATCCCGCTATCTTCAATCCCAATGTGCCTATCGCCCTGCCATACATAGCTGGCAAAATACCGGTTGCAATAGCCTTTGCCATAAATACGATTTTCTTTTTGATCAAACACAAACTCTCCCATAGAGCTTTTGGGCTTTGGTTTCTTTTTAAAAAGCTCATACCAGCGTTTTCTTTTTTCTTTTTGCTCTTGCTCTTTGGCTTCAATCGCTGTTTTATCTTCAGGCAAAGCGGTATTTAGAGAGGAATCTTGCTCTTCTTCATGCTCTCTAAAAGCGCTATCAGCGAGCATGGTTTCAATGTCATAGACTTGATGGTTCATTTCCACTTTTTGGATATGCCAATCGTTACTAGAAAGTTTTTTATCAAACATTTTTAAAAAAAAACACCCCGAAAAGACACAAGCCGTTAAAACGCTTGCTCCAGCCAATCGTAAATTCAAACAATTCCTCCTTATTTTTTTAATGGGCTTACGCTTTGCGCTTCAATGGCTTTTTTAATCAAAGAAATCGCTTCTTGCATCGCTTGCGTGCTGACATGTTGGAGGGATTGTATCGCGCTTTCTTGAAAATCTTGATTGCCATTTTTACTCGTTTTGGTCGTTTTATTTTCCAAGCTAGAAATATTTTCATGCTTAATGATCACTCCAGAATGCGAATCGCCTTTCACACTAATGTCATAGCCTAGCGCGAATTCCGCCCTATAGGTAGAATTTTCTTTTTCTAAAAGAGAAAACGATAAAATCGTAAAACGAACCGCATAAGTGGGCGCGCCCGCGCCATAAGGGGGCAAAGCCACGCCTAAGCATGCTTTTTGCGCTTCTTGCATGAACATGGTTTTTAACATGTTGCGAGGCAAGTCTATCCATTTTTGGTGCTTCCCATGCGTGATCTGCCCGTCTTGCGCTTTAAAAACGATCTCTTTAGTGTTGAATAAATCCGCGCTCAAAATGCTAATGAGCCTCACTTCAGTCAAAGGTTTAGGGCATTGCGTGATTTCAAAAGAACTCGCATTCAAATCATAAGTTCTGATCTCTGGCAGCATTTGTTTTAAATTGATGCTCAAGCAACCCTGAAGCAATAGGGCTAATGCTGATGAGAGTGAAAAGATTTTTATCGCCGTAGCTCTCATGATTATTTCCTTTCTCCAAAAATCGTTTTATAGGGGTTAGCGTCAAATTTGTCTATCAAAGCAGAGCCTTTTTCCACAAAATTATCAATGTTTCTTAAGCTCAACTGCGCTTGCATGATTAAGGGAGTGAACATCGCCTTAAAGTCGTATTGCCCCTGTTTGACGCGTTTATCCACATCTAAAGCCACATTATTGACATTAGAAACAAGGTTGTTAGCGTTGTTAATCAAGGAATCAAATTGAGTCTTTCTTGAATCCAAGTTAGCGATGAGATCATCTACTGAGGCGAGAATGTGCTTGAATTTTTCCACGTTTTCATCGTCTAAAATCCTATTCACATTCCTAATCGCTTTCATCACTTCTTGCACCACTTGATTAGCATCACCGCTCAAGCGATCCATAAGCCCTTCTTTAAAGATTAAAATCCGCTCCCCTTTATCGCCGCTACCATAAAATTCTTCATTGTGGCTTTGCTCTAAGGCTAAAAATTTTAACCCCATAAACCCTCTAGAAGAAACCGCCACTTTGGAGTCTTTACGGATCTTAACGCTGGATTTGATCATCAAATCCAAACGGACCACCCCCACTTTATCCTTTGCAAAACCTACCTTAATGACATTACCCACTTGAATCCCCTTGTAATTTATGGGCGAGTTGGTCGCAATGCCTCCCAAGTCTTTGTCCGTATAGACCACATATTCATAATACTTCCCATCATCTAATCCCAAATGGCCTAGCCATAAAATAAAACCCACCATGCAAACCAAGCATAAAAAGAAGAGCCCGCCGATTAAAGTGTAATTCACATGCCTTTCCAAAATTTCTCTCCTCGTGTTGAATTGAATAAATTGCCTTCATCTAGCCCTTGAGTTTGAGCCTTTTTAATAAAATCCTTTAAATCCCCATTAAATTCTAATAGCCCGTCTTTGAGCATGATGAATCGATCCACGCAATCATGCACGGAGTCTAAATCATGCGTGATCATCACCACCGTAAGCTGTAAGCTCTCTTTAAGCGTCATGATGAGTTCGTCAAATTTGCCCGCGCTATAAGGATCTAGTCCGCTTGTTGGCTCATCTAAAAATAAGATTTCCGGGTTAGTCGCCATAGCCCTAGCTATACCCACGCGCTTTTTCATCCCCCCACTCAATTCATAGGGGTAAAGGTGGTAAGCCCTAGGGGGCAAACCCACTCTTTCAATCCACATTTTAGAAATTTCTTCAACAATTTTTTTAGAATAAGCGCCGTATTGCTCTAGCATCACGCCCACATTTTCTAAAACGGTTAAAGAGCTATAGAGCGCGCCAAACTGGAAGCAAATCCCACAGCGGTTAAAAATCTTTTGCTGCTCTCTTTCTTTGAGTTTCCATATATCTTCCCCAAAAAGCAACACTTCCCCTTTTGTAGGGCGATTGAGCAAGATCATGCACCTTAAAAGCGTGCTTTTACCGCTCCCTGAACCCCCTAAAATCGCCATCACTTCGCCCTTATGCACGCTAAAACTCACGCCCCTATGAATAATGGTGCTTCCAAAAGCGCTATGGAGATCCTTCACTTCAATTAAGACTTGATTGCTAATAGCGTCCATTATATATTCAACTTAGAAAAGATGATAGAAAAAACAGCGTCTAAGAAAATGATCCAAAACAACGCATTCACGACGCTAATAGTGGTCAAGCGCCCAATGCTCTCAGTATCCCCCTTGACTTCAAACCCGCGCATGCACCCTACCATCGCAATCGCAAACCCCCAAAAAGGGGCTTTGACAATCCCTACCAAAAAATGATTCCAACCCACTGTGTCATGCAATCTGTCTATATAACTCGGAAAGCCCAAATCCAATTGGTATTTAATCGCAAACATGCCCCCAAGAATGGCGAACGCATCGGCAATAAACACCAATAAAGGCAAAACAATCACTAAGGCTAACACCCTAGGCAACACTAAAAATTCAAAAGGGTTAAAGCCCATGGTTTTCATCGCGTCTAATTCTTCAGTGATCTTCATCACCCCAATTTGCGCAGTAAAACTGCTCGCGCTCCTCCCAGCAACTACAAGGGTTAAAATAAAAGGACCAATCTCTCTTAAAGCGAGTTTAGCCGTCATTTCCACCGACATTAAAGGCGCGCCCAGGTCTTGCAATTGCAAAGCCCCTTGCAAAGCAACGGCAAACCCCACGATAAATACCGTTAAAATGCTCACGGGCAAAACCTTAAACCCGGATTCATTGATATGATAGAGCAAAGGAGTGATGCAAAAGCGTTTGGGGTTGAAAACGCTTTTAATGAAGTAAAATAAAATCATGCCGCAAAAATTGAACGCGTTTAAAAAGGTGTTGTAAGTTTCTACGATGCTCTTACCCAATTTAGTGATCATGAGTTCGTATTTTTTGCCCGCTTTTTTAGACTCTAAATCCTCTTCTTTTTCAAGCCAGTCTTTAACCACTTTCAAAGCGCATGCGTTATTCTCGCTCACATTGCACAATTCAATGTTTAAAGAACGCTCCCTAACCAAATCAAATAAAAACATGCCAAAAACAAAATCTACTTTTTGGCATCCTGAAAAATCCACTTTTAAAGACCCTTGATGATCTAATAATTTTTTTTTCAACTCATCTAAACGAAACACGCTCGTTTTAAAATCCCAATCCCCTCTTAAAATCAGCACAGAGTTCGCCCCATCTTTACGCATCTCTAAAAATTTTTGTTTCTCTGTCTTCATTAAAATATATTCTCTCTTAGATTAGGTAAAATCTATTAACAAAATTTTGTTTGTTAAAACGACTATTTTAACACAATGATAAAACAAAAAGTTAAACGATATTCTATTTGATAAAGGATTAATTATTTTTAAAATGTTTAAAAAAATCATTTTTTTTTGTGTTTTCTTAATGGGGGGTTTTGTTGTCTTTCCCCTTGATGCAATGCCTATTTTGCACGATAAAACCCCTAAAAAAAATTACCAAGAAGCCCATGAAAAGCTCTATAGAAGCATCATTAACCGCCAAAAGCTCACGCGTAAAAAAAGCGGGTGGTATTTTTTGGGAGGGTTTGGTGCTGTAGAGGCCATTAAGGACTATCAAGGCAAAGAAATGAAAGATTGGATTGCAACGCTCAATTTAAAAACCGGCGTGCAAAGTTTTTTTAAAAAATATATCGGGATTAGGGGGGTTTTTGCATGGGATCTTGGGTCAGGAACAGTGAATTACCAAAGCCATAAAGATCCTACAAACTCTTTTTTTACCATGCTTGCGGTGGGTTTAGATGTTATTATGGAATTTCCTTTAGGGAGTTATAAGCATTATTTAGGGGCGTTTGGGGGAGCTAGGGGGGCTTTAGTCGCTTATACAGACAAGCAAAATTTCAAGTTTTTTAAACATTCTGTGGTTTCAGGGGGTTTAGCGATTAATGGGGGGGTTATGCTCACGCTTTTTTTAAGACACCGCATTGAATTAGGGTTTAAAATCTTACCCACCGCCAGATTGCTTTCTAGCTCCAAACGCTTTGAGACTTCGCCCTTATTTTATGCGGCATACAGCTATAAATTTTAACCTTTTAGCCAACTTCAAAAATCCAATCTTTAGGGGCTTCTTGTTCGCCTTGCTGGATGGATAAAAGCAAATCATAGAGTTGTTTAGTGGTGTTGCCCGGTGCTTCAAAAAAATAAGACTTGTCACTGTGTGCGATTTCTTTAATGGGCGTAATGATCGCAGCTGTCCCGCATGCTCCAGCTTCCTTAAACGCGCCCAACTCATCCATTAGGATTTCCCTCTCTTCTACTTTGAGGTTCAAATATTCTTTAGCCAAAACCATCAAGCTTTTTTTTGTAATGCTTGGCAGAATGCTTGGCGAATGCGGGGTGATAAAGGCACTATCATGCGTGATGCCAAAAAAATTCGCCGCCCCCACTTCTTCAATTTTAGTGTGCGTGGCAGGGTCTAAATAAATGCAATCATCATAGCCTTGCTCTGTGGCTATTTTGTGGGCTAACAGGCTTGCAGCGTAATTCCCCCCCACTTTCACCCCCCCGGTGCCTTTGGGCGCGGCCCTATCAAAAATCGTAGTGATAAACCTAGCCCCCCCTTTTTCTATACCCCCCTTAAAATACGCCCCCACCGGTGCGCAAAACACGATAAAAAGGTATTCATTAGCCGGCTTTACCCCCAAATTATCCCCCACGCCTATGACAAAAGGGCGCAAATACAAACTCGCCCCGCTTTTGTAAGGAGCGAGCCATTTTTGATTCGCTTTGACTACTTCAGCGCATGCTTTTAAAAACAGCTCTTCGCTCACTTTGGGCATGAGCAGTCTTTCGCATGAAGTTTGCAAGCGTTTGGCGTTTTCTAAAGGGCGAAAGAGTAACGCTTTCCCCTTTTGAGAGCGGTAAGCTTTCAAGCCTTCAAAACAAGCCTGCCCATAGTGTAGGACCGGCGAGCCTTCGCTGAGTTGCAACACATTTTCGCTAACCAATTCGCCTTGCGACCAAGAGCCGTTTTTATAAGTGGCGATGAAGCGAAAATCCGTTTTAATGTAGCTAAAGCCTAAATTTTTCCAGTCTAAATTTTCTAAATTTGCCATTTCACACCTTTAAATGGATAGTTTCAGGCGTGATTGTATCTAAAAAGGGGTTAAAAATCCCTCAAATAACTGATTTGAAACGCATAAACTCTACGCACATCAGCCTGTAAGGTGTATCCCTTTTCGTTGGTGATGGAGAAAAGCCGGTGCGTGATCGTAGGCACTTTAATCCCTAATTCCAAACTATTGTGTTTAGCAATATGGGTGCGGACCCCAAACTTCCATAAAAACTGGAAATTGGCCGGGCTATAACTGGAATTGCTGTGGTGTTTTGCATAATGAGCGATCTCTTTACTGATGCTCGTTGCCCAACTATCCCCAGCCAATTGGATCCCCACCACAAAACCAAAAACCATGTTTTCTTTATTCACAAAATTCCACAGCGTATCCAACCCCACGCCATAAGTGAACAAATTGACATAGTATTGCCCCTGATAGGAATCCCTCTCCGTTAAAGTCGTCCCCCCAAAACTAAAACTATTGTAAATAAACCCGCTCTCGCCCACCGGGATACCCTTTTTCATCACGCCAAAGCGGTTGTGTGCGTAGTCAAAAAACCCATAATAACGCGCACCAAACCATTTTTTCTTACCAAAAAATTGCTTATAGCCCACTTCAAAACCCGCTCCTGCATAAGGCGGGAACTTTATCAAAGGCTTTTGCAAGCCGTTGTCATTCACCATTTTAGTCTGATTTTGTATCATGCTCACCTGGTAATTGACTCCCACAAAAGCCGCACTCTCTTCAGCGCTCGCTAAAACACCCAAAGCCCCTAACAATATAATTCTTTTCAACATTCAGTCTCTTCCCTTTATTTTTTGATAATCGCTCTATATTATATTAGCTTAAAATGGCTAAGTATTACTTATAAAGAAATAATAATATATTTTTTCTTAAACTCAATTAAAAAACTAACCTTTTAGTTCATTCCAACGATTCGCCACAAACGCACTCGTCTCTAGAGGCACCCTTAAAGGATAAACTTCATCATTAAGAATGCGTTGGATTTCTTGCTGCAACTCTGGGGCGTTTTTTTCTTCAATCTCAAAAATCAATTCGTCATGCACTTGCAAAAGCAGCCTCACCGAAGGGTTATTTTTGAAACGCTCGCTCACTTTGAGCATGCCCAATTTCAATAAATCGCTGGCACTCCCTTGAAAAATCGCATTCACGCCCTCTCGCAAATAATTGCCCTTAACATAGTCATTCACTCCATTAAAATCAAACACCCGATAACGCCCAAGCAAAGTAAAGGCTTTAGAAGTTTTTAAAATCTCTTCTTTCATGCGGTTTAAATAATCTTTAATGCTAGGGAATCGTTTGAAATACGCTTCTATGTAGCTTTTAGCCTCACTTAAAGGGATGTTTAAAGTTTCGCTCAATTTCTTACTCCCCATGCCATACACCAGCCCAAAATTAATGCTTTTAGCGATGGATCGTTTTTCTTTGGCTAAATCTCCACCAAACAACGCCTTAGAAGTTTCTAAATGAATGTCTCGCCCCTTTAAAAACGCCTCCATTAAATCCTTATCCTGGCTGAAATGGGCTAACAGGCGCAATTCAATCTGCGAATAATCCACCCCTAGCAAACAATATTCTTTAGAGCTAGCGATAAAGCCCTTACGAATGAGTAAGCCTTTAGGCGATCGCACCGGGATATTTTGCAAATTAGGCGAATGCGAGCTTAAACGCCCAGTAGCTGTGCCGGTTTGGATGAAAGTGGTATGGATTTTATCGTCTTTGTCTTTTAGGCGCAATAAGGGGGTGGTATAAGTGTTAAAAAGCTTGTTCAATTCTCTGTATTCCAAAATCAAAGCGATGCTTGGGTGCTTGTCTAGGATTTTTAACAAATTTTTTTCATCGGTAGAATGGCTTTTATTTTTAGGAAGCCCTAATTTTTCATACAAGACTTCGCCAAGTTGCTTGGGCGAATTGAGGTTAAAATCCACGCCAATTAGTTCCAAGATTTGGCACTCTAAAACATGCAATTCATTCTTAAACTCCTGCTCTAAGCGCTTGAAATAAGGCGCATCAATCTTAAAACCTTGAAATTCCATGCCCATTAAAACTTTCATAAACGGCGTTTCAACTTCTCTGGCCAAAGCAAGCAAGTTTTCTTCCAATCCCCCTTTTTCAAAATACTCGCACAAACGCTTTAAAGCGTTTAATTCCACGCTTAAAAGTTCTAATTTCTCCGCTTTAGTCTTAAAATCTTTAATTTTTTCATGCGGGATTAAATCTTCTTTTAAATATTCCTTTAAAACTTCATCAAACCCCACTCTTTCCGGATTTTTTAAAAACGCTAAAATTTGAGTGTCCTGGATGCGGATATTTTCTAAAGGCACCTGATATTTGGCTTTTAAAAAGCTCAATAAGGGTTTTAAATCATGCCCAATGATACACGCATGCTGTAAGATTTGAGAAAAAGCGTTTTCTAAAAACTCTAAAGAAAAGGGCGAAAATAACGCCTCTTCTAAGGGTAAAAAATAGCCTTGATCTTGTAATAAAAACGCTAGGGCCAGAATTTTTTTGTCTTTATCCAAAACCAAACGCATAAAAATCCTTGCGTTAGGATTTTTTAATTTTCCTAAAAACATGCTCAAAGGCTCAGCACTTTCTAAAATAATCATGCGCGATTTTTTAGGGGCATTGTCTAATAGGGGCGTGTTGTCTAATAGGGGCGTGTTGTCTAAAATTAAAGGCTTAGGGGAATTTTCTAAATCCCTTAAGGTAGAAATAAAACCATATTCTTTCAATTCATCTTTGATTTTCAATAAGGGGTTTTCGCTAGGAAAAGCGCAACTTAAAAAATCAAATTCCTTAATACACCCTCTTTCTAAAGTGGCTAATTCTTTGCTTAAAAACGCGCTTCCTTTGTCTTGTATCAAGGCTTGATACATTTTAGGGCTGAGTAAATTTTTCGCCAAGTCTAAATTTTCATAGATTTTTTCCAAGCTCCCCAATCGCTGTAACAATTCCTTAGCGTTCTTGCTCCCAATGCCTTTAATCCCCTTGTAATTATCGCTGCTATCCCCTACAATGCCCTGATAATCCGTGAATTGACTCGGCAAAATCCCGTATTTTTCCACGCAATCCTTCACCAAAAACTCCGTTTTGCCATCAAAAAGCACGATTTTATCGCTCAAAAGCTGGTTAAAATCCTTATCTTTAGAATAAATACGCGTTTTATAAGGGCTTAGCGTGGCCAGAGTGGCGATCACGTCATCGGCTTCAAACCCGCTTATTTCCACGCAAGTAAAACCCATTTTTTGCAACCATTCTAAAGCGATAGGGATTTGTAAAAGCATTTCTTTAGGGGCGTCTTTACGGTTTTGTTTGTATTCGCCTAATTTTTCGGCTCTTTTCGTTTTAGTCTGGCTTTCTAGAGCGAACACGATAAAAGGCATGTTTTTTCTGTCTTTATAAAATTTTTTAACCATGCCCACAAGCCCCGTTAAAAGCCCTGTAGGAAAGCCCTTATCGTTGGTTAAAGGCTTATTTTTAGCACTCATGTAATAGCTTCTAAACAAATACGCAAAAGTATCAATTAAAGCTAAAGTCCCTTCTTTAATGACTGGCTGCTCCATGGTTCAACCCTTTTTAATCAAGCGAATTTTAAATTTATTGTAACACAAGCTAGCGCGCTTAAAACCCCTTTTAAAATAACGAGTCTTTTTGAACGGGCGTTTCTTGGCTGATAACCTCTTTTGTAGCCTGTATTTTAGCGTCGCAGTATTGAGCCACGCCTTGAATGGTTTGTTTCATCAGGGCGTTGATAAGGGTGCGCATGAAGTTAAAATCAATACCGCCATCTTGGGTGGTGGGGAGTGAAATCGTTAAATTTGGAAGTTTATTTGTTGCGTTTGAAGAATAATCTAAAAACATAATCTGATTTTTATTAATACAAGTTGTAAAAAATAATCTAGTTTTTTTATCTTGCTCGCCATTTTTAAATACTAATGCTTTTACTCGTGTTCCTATGTGGAAATCTTTATTCTGTGTTGTCGCTAAAAATACGCCCCTATCTGCCAGAGCAATGGTTTGTTTATAGTTAAATATGGTTCTATTGTGTATTTCTTTTATTGTTTTTGTTATCCCATTGTTTTCATGCTGATGACTAACTAAAGGAATATCACCTTGTTGTGTTTGCCCTATAATTATATCTCGCCCTGTGTATATTTCAAACAAATCCCCTAATTTGAAGCTTTGCCATGTTAAGCCGCATGGGGTATTACCCCCCCCCCCCAGAATTGTTGCCATTGAAAACGTTAAGGGCGTTTTCTTCTTCGCTAGAAAGGGTGGTGTTTTCTAGCCCTGTAGCTTTTAAATAAGCCTCAAGTTCGGCGAGCCGACACTGCTCAAGTTCGGCTATGAATTTTTCCATGAAATCAAAATCAATATCCTCAAGGGTTTGAGCGTTAGCGGTGGGTTTTAGGGGTAGAATGACCTTATCGTTTTTAATTTTTGCCCATGAACACATGTTTTCATAGCCGAATTTTTTAGGGTAATCAAAAAATAGCGTGGATAAAAACAAGCCGATTTTATGGTTGATTTCAAATTTGGGTTTGAGAGAAAATACCCTAGCGTGTGTTACCATTTTATAATGAAAACTGCGATAAAACGCGCAACCAAACATGTCAATAGTGATAGTATGGCTTTCAAAAACTTTTGTTTTTATATCGCTTTGCCCTAAAACGCCATTATTGCTAAGCCCTGCAGTGATGACAAATTCGCCCTTATGATTGATGTGGCGTTTTTGAATGTCAAACCTACAATAAATCTTATGATGTTTTAGTATAATCGTTTTCATGAACAGAATGACTAGTATTGAACTTTTTGCAGGAGCTGGAGGGTTAGCTCTTGGCTTAGAGTTTGCGGGATTTAATCATATAGGCTTAGTTGAAATAGATAAATTTGCTTGTTCAACCTTAAAGAAAAATCGCCCCTTATGGAATGTTTTAGAAAAAGATATTACAACACTAACAGAACAAGATTTAAAAACAGCTTTTAATGTTGAGTATGGAGATTTGGATTTGTTAAGTGGAGGGTGTCCGTGTCAAAGTTTTAGTTATGCAGGCAAAAAACTAGGATTAGAAGATACACGAGGCACGATGTTTTATTACTATGCTAAATTTTTAAAAACACTAAAACCAAAGATGTTTTTATTTGAAAATGTCAGAGGACTTATCTCGCATAATAAAGGCAAAACTTTTAAAATTATTTGTGAAACGCTTGAAAATTGCGGGTATTCTTTGCATTATAAAGTTTTAAACGCTTTAAATTATGGCGTAGCACAAAAGCGAGAACGCTTATTCATTATCGGTATAAGAAAAGATTTAAACTATTTTTTTAATTTTCCTAAACCCCTAAAAAATAAAAAAGTTTTAAAAGACATTCTTTTAGATGTGCCAAAAAGCTTGGGGGCTGAATATTCGCCTAAGAAAAAAGAGATTTTTAATCTCGTGCCAGCTGGAGGCTATTGGCGTGATATTGATCCACAAATCGCTAAAGAATACATGAAAAGTTCATGGGGGAATAATAAAGGTGGACGGACAGGGATTTTAAGGCGTTTGAGTTTAGATGAGCCAAGCTTAACCATTTTAACCACCCCACAGATGAAACAAACCGATAGATGCCACCCTTTAGAAGTGCGTCCCTTTAATATTAGAGAAAGTGCACGCATTCAATCTTTTCCCGATGAATGGGAGTTTGTTGGAAGTGTTGCACAACAATATAAACAAATTGGCAATGCTGTGCCACCACTATTAGCTGAAGCTGTGGGAAAAGAAATAGTAAAAACTCTCAATAAGGATACCCATGCAACAAGATTTCTCTTTGACCTTTATTAAACAAAAAGATTTTGAAGAACATGTCTTTAACACGATTAAAGAATACAAAGACACGCTTAAAAGTATTGACTTAACTAAGTTTAATGCTAATATCATTGACCCTATTAAGCTGTGTTTTGACAAAAATATTTTTAATCTACCCTATGAAAAAATTATTCAAAAAGAGATAGAACGCCAAAGAGATAAAAGCAATAATAACAGCATAGGGTATTTTCATCAAAATATTTTTAAGTATATCAAAAATTGTGAAGTGCCTAAAAATGGTTGGGATATTATCGTGCATAAAAATAATATCAATTATTATGTAGAAATGAAAAACAAGCACAACACCATGAATAGCTCAGCGAGTAGCAAAACTTATATGCGTATGCAAAACGCATTATTGAATGAACCAAATTGTATATGTGTACTTGTAGAAGTTATCGCTAAAACTTCTAGCAATAAGGAATGGGTCATTACATTAGATGGCGAAAAGCAAAGAGAAAATCCTAGATTACGCCGTATCTCAATAGATAAATTTTATCATTTAGTTACAGATGATAACTTAGCTTTTAAAAAATTATGCCTACAATTACCCATTACCTTAAAAGCTCTATTACATTCTGAGAATATTGCTCCAAAAGATAGCGTTTTAGAAGAATTGCAAACCTTGCACCCTAACATGCTCTTTGCTCTTTATAAACTAGCATTTAGAAGTTATGATGGTTTTGAGAATTTAGACATTCAGTAAAACCTGCATAAATCGCATTAGCGTAATGTAAAGCCCCATTTAGGGCGTATTCTTTGATGTTTTTATAATGAGGCTCATGGTTTTTAAAATTTTCTACCAGTTTGTTTTTGTCTAATTTAATGAGCTTGTCTTTTAGCCCTTTGTATTCTATTAAAATGGGGACTCTTCTGTTAGGGTCTTGTGTGTTTAATAAAAGTTTCACATCAGGGCGGTTACCCCCTAAACCCCCACTTTTAGAAGCGTAATTTTTTAAAGCTTCATCAATTTCTGTATTCAGGCTTTCTTGCTCTAGTTTATAGTCTAGGTTATAACTTCTTAACTCGTTATTGAACTTATCAGCGATTAAAGGCTCAATGGATGGAACTTTATTCATGGTTTTATCCTTTTTAAAAAAACAAAATTATAACTCATTCATCCGCGCTGCAAAGCGCGATCGCAAAGTGCGCTTTAATGTTTAAAGCTTTAAGGTATTTTAGGGCTTCTTTTAGGGTGGTACCGGTGGTGATAATGTCATCTAATAAAAAATAATCTAAATTTTTATCGCCTTTGAAGGTGAAATCCCGTGGGTGGTTAGCGCGAAATTCCAGGCTTTTCCCGGCATATTTGATAGTATTAGTGGCCCTTAAAGTCCCGTAAGTGGGCTTTAAATTCCCTTGACAAAAGCCTTTTAAAAGCGCGGCTGAATGCGAGTAAGAGGATTTGATCTTATCATCAATGGCGATGCCATAAAGGGGGATATTCAAACCTTGTTCTTGTAAGATTTTCACAAATTCTTTGCCGGCTTTTTGAGAAAGCAAGGGCAAAATGCGAGAGCCAATCAGCGCGTATTTGCTTTTAATGAGTTCTTCTATTTCGCTATAAGCGTAAAAACTATACACGCTCACGCCCTCTAAAACCCTTATTCTTAAGCTTAAGGGCAAATCGTTCAAACAATTTGGGCAAAGAGGCTTGAAAGAAAGCTTCAAACAAGTTAAACAACGCATTCAATAAAAGCGGTGATTTGTTCGTGCAAGTTTTTAACGCTTTCTTTAGCGTTTAATTCCAAAACTTCGCACCCGAATTTTTCTTTTAGCGCGTAAGCGTGGGTTTTGATCTTTTGCTGGATGGTGAGCAATTTTTTTATGCCTTGGTTTTCTATTTTGTCTAAACTTTTAAGGCTTAAGCGCTGTTTTAAGCCCTCTTCATCTATGAGTAAAAGAACGATTTTTGCAGGCAAGATGCTTTGAGTGGCGAGTAGGTTTAATTCTAAGCTTGAAAATTCGCTATAAGCCATGCCAGAAATCAAACTCCTATCGCTAATGATGAGTCTTTTTTCTTTTAAAGCCGGTTTTATCACGCTTTCTGTATGCTCAGCCCTATCGCTTAAGAATAAAAACGCTCGGGCTAATTCGCTGATGTTTTCATTTAAAGCGATACGCCTTAAACTCTCGCCCATTCTCGTCCCCCCTGGCTCTTTGGTAAAAAGGGCGTTTTTAAACCGGTCTTTTAATAATCCTACTTGAGTGCTTTTGCCCACGCCATCAACGCCTTCTAACACCACATACATTTTAAGCCTTTGAAATCAAAGGATAAATTTCTTTAGGCACTAAATGGCTCGCATCGCCCTTATGCGCGATAATGGATCGCACGATAGAAGAGCTAATAAACGCATTTTGTAAAGTGGGCATGAAATACAAGGTTTCTAATTCGTGGTTTAAGGATTTGTTCGCATAGCCCATTTGCAATTCGTATTCAAAATCGCTCACCACCCTTAAACCTCTCACTAGCACCTTACAATGGTATTCTTTAGCCAGGTTGGCTAATAGCCCTTCAAACGCCACGCATTCTACATTTTTAAAACTTTTAGTGGCGAGTTGCATCATTTTTAAGCGCTCATCTAAACTAAACATGGGGTTTTTAGCGCTTGAGTGCGCCACAGCCACAATGAGCTTTTCAAACAATTCGCTAGAGCGGTGGATAATGTCTATATGCCCATTAGTGACCGGATCAAAAGTGCCCGGGTAAATGCCGATTTTTTGCATCAGTTCATTCCCCATCGTGGGTATAAGTCATTTTCTATCCCTAAGCTGTCAAACCACTTCCCCACTAAAAAATCTTGCATCGCTTCTAAAGTCTTGCTCTGGGTGTAATAAGTCATCATCGGCGGTGCAATGATTGCATTAGAATGGGCGAGTTTGAGCAAATTTTCTAACATGATAGCGCTTAAAGGCATTTCTCTAGGGGCAATGAGTAAGGGGCGCTTTTCTTTCAGCATGACAGAGGCGCTCCTAGAGATCAAATCCCCCCCAAAGCCATGCGCGATTTTAGCCACCATGTCCATGCTCGCTGGAATGATCGCCATTTTATGGATACCATAACTCCCTGAAGCGATGCTCGCATGAATGTCTTGCTCGTTGAAAAAAGTAGCGCCAGGCCGTAAATCTTTCATGGCGTTTTTAAGGTTGATATTAGATTCTTCTAACGCCACGACATGCGCGTTTTTAGACGCCACGACAAAAACTTCAATTTCTTTGGGTAATTTCTCTAAAAACCGCAAGGCTAGGGGTATCCCGCTCGCCCCGCTGATGCCTAAAACTAATTTCATGAATATCCTTTATAAGATTTGCGCTTTAGAACTGCTCAACACTTTTGCTTTTAAGATTTTATTGCTTTCTAAATTTTTGGCTTGAATGATTTGATTAAGCGCGCCATTTTCTAGGGCTTTTAGGCTTATTTCTATGCTGATTTGCCCCTCTTCATACACCCCGGTGATGATGTCGTTTTTACGCACGATGATTAAGGTTTGGGTTTTATCTGCGCTTAAAAGCGTGTCAGGGGGGATAAAATGTTTCGCGCTCACTTTATCGATCGCGCCCTCTAATAAAGGATTAGAAAGCGCGCCAAAAGGAATGCGTTCTTTTTGGGTGTTGTTAGCGGTGATGTTTTCGTCTTTTTTAATCGCGCTAGCGCTTTTAAAAGCCTGCATGCTGCCTATCACGCTATAACGCACCGGTAGGCGTAAATTAGGCTCATTTTCCAATCTTAAAAACACGACCCCATCTTTTTTAAGCTTGTTAGAAGCATTCAATTCATAGCTTAAAATGGAAGCGTGAGAAAAACGCTCTGGGATTTCTAATTTAATGGTTTCAATTTCCAATTTTAAGTCTTGGTATTCTTTGAGGTAAATTGCTTTAATTTCTGCTTTAAGCATGTTGGTATCCATAGCTAGTAGCGTGCGTAAAACCATGAAAAAAAGGGTTAAAATTTTCAAAACTCGTTATCCACTTTTTCTACAAATTTTTCTGAGATTTTATCATAGACATTCCCTCCGCAATTGATTTTCAAGCACAAACCGCTCAAACCTTTTTCTACGCCTAAAACCCTACCGGTGCCAAAAATCTTATGCCTGATCAAATCCCCCACTTTAATGGGTGCGTCTTTTTTGTGATCCTGTTTAGGGAGGTTGTCTTGCTTGAGTAACTTGGCTTCTTCTAAAAACACAGAGGGCGAGCAAGAGATTTTCCTCCCAAAATACGAACGCTCTTGAACATAAGAGAGCTGCAATCCTTCTTTAGCCCTAGTGATCGCTACGTAAGCCAAGCGCCTTTCTTCTTCTAAATCGCTTTCTTGATTGAACCCCCTATGCGGAAAAAACCCTTCTTCTAACCCGATCACAAACACATGCTTAAACTCTAACCCCTTACTCATATGCACGCTCATGCAACTCACTTTTTGCACGTTTTCTGTATTATGGGTATCTAGAACGCTTTCATTCAAAAAATCCAGTAAAGAATGCGTGGGGTTAGTTTTAAAATGCTCTTTCACTAAACTTAAAAGCTCTTTAACAAAACCCTCTCTTTCTTCGTAATTGTCTTCTTTTTCATAGCTTTTTAAAAGGTTAGTTTCTTCTAAAAACCGCTCGCAAAACTTCTCTACTGAAATTCCAAAAGCCTCCCTCAAACGCCCTATCATGGCCATGAATTTCTTTAAAGCGTATTCGTTTTTAGGGTTGAGTTTGTCTTTAAACGCCCCAATTTTTAGCGCTTCTTCTAAATCCAAACCCTCTTCATCTAAAAGAGAAAAAATCCATTCTTGAGTGATCTTGCCAAGGCCTCTTGGGGGCTTGTTTAAAACGCGCTTAATAAAAAAGCGATCGTCTTTTTTCGCCACTACATGCATGAACGCCAAAGCGTCTTTAACCTCAGCTCTTTCATAAAAACTCACTGCACCAATGAGCCTATAAGGGATATTCAAAGCGTTCAAGCTCTCTTCAATGCTACGGCTAAGCCCGTTTAAGCGGTACAAGATAGCGATATTTTCTAAATTCTCGCCTTTCTTTAAAAGGGCTTTGATCTGATAAGCCACATCCAAGCTCTCTTCTTTTTGCGTGGGGTATTCTTTACAAATCACGCTTTTGTGCGAGCCTTTGAAACTTTGAAGCGTTTTAATGTGGCGGTGTTGGTTATGGCTGATGAGAGAGTTAGCGCACGCTAAGATTTCAGCGCTAGAGCGGTAGTTGGTCTCTAATTTCACTATTTTAGCCCCTTTAAAATGCTTGGAAAAATTTAAAATGTTAGAAATATCAGCCCCTCTAAAACCATAAATGCTCTGATCGTCATCGCCCACCACGCACAAATTATGGTGCGCGCAACTCAATTGTTTTAAAAATTCCAGTTGCAAGGCGTTCGTGTCTTGATACTCATCTACCATAATGTAATAATAGCGCTCGCTAATCTCTTTGGCGAGTTTTTCATTATCTTGTAAAATCTTAAGGCTCAAACAAAGCAGATCGTCAAAATCCACTAAATTGTCTTTTTTGAGCGCGTTTTGATAAAGTTCATACGCTTTATAACATTCGCTATCTTGCATGCTCAAATCCACCATGCCGTTTTTGATCTGAGAAATACTGGCTCTAAAGCTTGAAATTTTGAGCTGTTTGCACAGCGTTTTTACTTCATCGCTATCTAACACCGAAAAATCGCACGCTCTTTTTAAAAGATTCATGCGTTGCCTTAAAAACAGCAAACCAAAACGATGGAAAGTGCAAAGCAAGGGGGGGATAAGGGTTTGGTTTTTCAACAATTTCAAAGCCCTTTCTTGCATTTCTTTGCTCGCTTTATTGGTGAAAGTGAGCGTTAAAGTGTTCTCGCTAGGCACACCACAAGCGCCAATCAAATACGCTAAACGGCTCGTTAAAGTTTTAGTCTTACCGCTCCCAGCTCCCGCTAAAATCAGCAAAGGCCCTTGAATATGGCTTGCGGCGATTTTTTGCGCTTCGTTCAAATTGTCTAAAATGCTTTTTTCAAAATCCATTATTCTAAAAACTCACCCTTTTTTTCTTGGTTCAAACGCTCTTTTAAAAGGTTGGTGTCAATTTCAAAATCAAAATAAGGCGAAGAAAAATCAGAGGTTTTAATGGCTAAAAAATGGTTTAGCGCTGATTTCAAGTCCCCTTTTCTTTGATACAACAACCCTAAAGCGTAACGGATATTTTCATTATTAGGATCGTCTAGTTTCCCAAGCTCTAGCCATAAAGCGGCGTTATTGTAATTATTTTGCGCGATATAGGTTAAACCCGCTAGGATTTTTAAACGCGCCTCATTGTCCTTAAGCCCATCAATTAAGTTTTGATACAACGCGCTCGCTTTTTCATACTGGCCTTGAAACAAGCTCACTAGCGCTAAATTTTCTAACCAATCGTTAGGGGCTTGGCCCTCTTCTAAACTGGCGATTTTTTGCTCTAATAATTTTTCTTGATGATCTAAATCATTGACCATAAATCCCATGTAAGTGTAGAAATGACGCCCTAAAATTGGCCCTTGCATGGTTTGATCCCAACTGATTTTATGCGAATCTAAAAGGGTGTAAATGCTTAAAGTGTGGCGGATGCTCGCATCATAATACGAGACGATTTCATAAAAGATATTAGAGATGAGATCTTTAGGGAGCATTTTTTTTAAATTCCCAAAAGCTTGCACCATCAATTTTTTATCCTTGCTCTCTTTAGCGAACACCGCTTCTAGCGCGTAATAAAAAGGGAGTTTTTTAGGGGCGTTTTTAAGCCAGTCCATATCCCAATTCGTGCGGTAATTCAAATAAGCGATGAGCGAAGAGAGTAAGGCTTTTTGCGTGGGGCTAGAAAAATCATGACTATAAAAATTCTCGGTGATTTCTCTTAAAAACTCCGTGGTGTCTTCATGGGTGAAATGCGAGGCTAAAACCGCAAAAATCGCGCTCAAATAATCCGCAGAGTTCAAATGGAAAGCCCTTAAAAAATGGAAATAAGCTTTGTGGTAATTTTCCAATTGCGCATAAATCAAACCCACATTATAATGCAAAAGCGCGTTATTGGGGCTATTTTTTAAAGACAAATCAAAAAAAGAAAGGGCTTTTTTTAGGCGCTTCTTTTCTAATTCTTTCAACCCTTTGAGCGCGTTTTTATCCGCTATCGCCATCAAACGCCCCCTTTTAAAAGCAAGGCTTGCCCCCTCTAAATCCTTTTGCGTGTCAGAATCCAAAAGAAACAGCCCCTCTTCAATCACGCCTAAGGTTTCTTTAGAGTCTAAAACCTTAAAAGGGGCGTAATAAAACAGCAAGCGGTAGATAAAATCCCTTTTGCCTTCAAAATATTGCGTGTTCCAAAAACGCTCTTTGGCCCTTTCTTTGTCTAAAAACATAGGGTTTATAGTGGGCTTGATGGGGTAAAAAGAGTTGGCTAATAGCGTGTCTTCTTGTGTGTGGCTGGCTAATTTTAAGGCTTCGCTCGCTTTAAGGGTATCACCCATTTTCAAACTCACCAATTCCAAAGCCATTAAAGCGTTTAAATCTTTAGGGTAGTTGTGCAAATAATGCTGCAAATGCTCCAAAGCCTGCTTGTAATGACCCAAACGAGCCTGCAAAAGCCCTAAAGCAAGCGCATCTTGAATGTCCGCGCTTTTTTGTAATTGCTTATAGGCGTTCGTTTCATCTTTAAACATCAAAAACAATTTAGACGCTAAGCGCGCGCTAGGCTTTAAAAAGGCGTTGGAATTAGGGTGCATTAAAGGCGAAAGGGCTTCAAAATACTCTCCAGCGTAATAGGATTTGAGCGCGTAAGCGTAGGAATAAAAAGACTTTTTGTAATCTTTATACAGAGTGTCTCTCACAATTTTTAGATAATGATAATATAAATCCGCATCTTGCAAATGATAAGCCGTAACTAACGCATCAATCGCGCTCACGCTCGCGTTTTCTTTAGAGGCGATACTGGAATCAAACAAATCCAACGCCCCGTTAAAGTCCTTTTCTTTGAATTTAATCACCCCTAGATTATGGCTCGCAATCCCTTGCGAGAAAGAGGCGATCTTATCAAACAAGTGTAAGGCTTCATCTTTTTGCCCTTGCTCATACAAAAGGCTCGCTTTTTGCATCATCGCATCCACTTGGCTTTCATCGTTTCTTTTCAAAGAGTCTTTGCCAATTAAATCAGGCAAGTCTAAATTTTCTATTTGCCCCTCGGCTTCTGCGTTATTGGCGTTATTGGTGTCGTTAGGCGTTTCGTTATTGGCGGTGGCGGTATTAGTTTGTAAAGAAGTTTGTTGGTTTTCTTTTTTATGCCCTAGTAACAAGCCCAAAATTACAATGAGTGCGATGAGTGAAAGCAATATCCCAAGCGCGATATAAAGCTTTTTTTTATTGCGTGAAAGCTGTTTGAAAAACTCTTTAGAGCTTTTGATTTTACTGATCGTCTGCTCTAAAGCCTGCTTCAAAGAGGGGATTTTAGAATGAATGCCCTTTAAGGGGGTTTCTTTTTCGTTTTTGTTTTCGCCCCCTTTTTCTTCTAATGAATTTTGCTCTTCATTCAGCACGAACTAGCCTTAAAGGTATTTTTCTAACGCCTTAGGAATGTGGATGCTCCCATCCGCTTGCTGGTGGTTTTCCATCAAAGCGACCATCGTCCTGCCTACCGCTAAAGAAGAGCCGTTTAAGGTGTGTACTAATTGGTTTTTTTGATTTTCTTTGAAGCGGATTTTGGCGCGCCTAGCCTGAAAGTCCCTCGTGTTAGACACGGAGCTGATTTCTCTGTAACAATTTTGCCCAGGCAGCCACACTTCAATATCTATCGTGTTGCTCGCGCTAAAGCCTAAATCCGCGCTGCACAATTGCACAAACCGGTGCGGCAATTCTAAAGCCCTTAAAATCTCGCTCGCGCTCTCTAGCATATATTCTTGCATCGCATCGCTTTCTTTAGGGTGCGTGATAGCCACAAGCTCTACTTTATCAAACTGGTGTTGTCTTATCATCCCCCTTGTATCCTTGCCCGCGCTCCCTGCTTCGCTCCTGAAACAAGGCGTGTGCGCGGTCATTTTAATGGGGAGGTTTTCAACGCTGATAATGGTGTCGTTGTATAAATTGGTGAGCGTTACTTCAGCGGTGGGGATCAAATACAAATTTTCATTTTCTATTTTGAAAACATCTTCTTTGAATTTGGGTAATTGCCCGGTCCCAAAAAGCATTTTTTCATTCACTAACGCCGGCGTGTAGATGATTTCAAAGCCATTTTTTTCATTAAAATCCAACATTAAATGGATGAGCGCGCGATAAATTTTCGCCCCAAAACCCCTAATGACCGAAAAACGGCTTTTGGCGAGTTTCACGCCGCTTTCAAAATCAATCCAGCCGTTTTGTTGGGCGAGTTCAAAATGCTCTTTGGGTTTGAAAGTAAAAACCCTTGGGGTTAAGATTTTTTTAATCTCTATATTGTCTTCTTCATTCGCGCCTAAAGGGGTTTTTTCATCCACTAAATTAGGGATTATGGAAAGCTTTAAATCCATTTCTTGTTCTGCTTCGCCCACGCTTTTGGAAAGCTCATTCAGTTTGATTTTATTGTTTTCTAGCTCTTTTTTAAGATCGCTTGTATCCATTTTTTGAGCCATTTTAATACCAAATTCTTTAGAAACCTTGTTTTGAAAGGCCTGCAAGCCTTCTAATTCAATGAGTTGCTTTTTATAATGCGTGATGGCTTCGCGCAAACGCTCCAACTCATCACCCATCGCATGGTTACGCTTTTTTAAAGAAAGAGCCACCTTGTCAAAATCTTGCAATAAAAGTTTTCTATCAATCATTCAACCCTCTTTAATCGTTCTAAAATGCCACAATTTAGCCCATTCGTCTATATCGTTTTTATCTATTTGAGCGCTCAAAGCCCCCATTTTACCCTCTAAAGAATCTTCAATAGCGCCATTAGGCAAAGCCACAAAACTATCCCCATAAAATTTCCACAAGAATTCGTTTTTTTGATCTCCTTCTACAAGGATTTGGCGATACGCTCCGATCCTATTAGCCCTAACCACCACGCAAGAAGCACAAAAAGCGCGCATCTGGCACAAAAGCCGCCACCTTTCATTGGATTCAAAGGTGGCCACGCTGCTTAAAAGCACCACATCCACGCCCTGATTTTTAGCCTGAACCCATATTTCATCAAAATGCGCTTCAAAGCCAAACAAAGGGGCGATTCTTAAGCCGTCTCTTTCAAACACGAGCAATTCTTTAAAAGCGCTTTTTTCATTGTCAAAAAAGCTCTCTTCATCCCAGTGAGGATAGGGGATTAGGCGTTGTTGCGTGTAATACTTCACGCTTTCTTTAGAAATGAGGGCGATTTTTTTATAGATTTTAGAATCTTCTTCTAAAAGCACCGGGGCTGAAATGATCAAGTCTGATTCTTCGCATTTTTGCGACAAAAACCCAATCGCTCGCGCAGACTGCGCGTTAATCTCATTCAAATCCAATCCCATGTTATGGTGGAAAAAGGGGTTGATCACGTATTCAGGCAACACCACCACGCTTTTCTTGGGTATGGAGTTGAATAGGGATTGCATGAGGTTTTCTTCAAAAGACTCTAGCTGTAAGGCAAACACTCGCATGCTTTAAGCCTTTTTGTCTGTCGTTTGGAGTTTTTCATGCTCTAAATAAGCGTTTTCTAGAAGCTTTTGAGCCAAAAACAACTCTTGCATAGCCGTTTTATACAAATCCATCCCGTCTTTTAAGGATAAATTAGGATCATTCAAGCGATCTATGGCTCGCTCTAGGGCATAAACATGCTCTTCAAAGTTTTTTTTAGGGGCGTTTTTAGCGTTTTTAGCGTTTTTAGCGTTTTTTTGAGGGGCTTTTTCGGTTTCAAATAATTCATCTTGCATGACATTCCTTTAGCTTTTTTTAACAAGCATGGTCGTTGAAATTTGAGCGATAGAATCTTCAGTTTTTATAATCTCAAACCCTGCGTTTTTTAATTCAAATTTCAAACCCTCCAAACTCAAAAACCCCTCAATGGACTGCGGCAAATAAGAATAAGCACCATAATTCTTACTGATAGCCCCTCCCACCAAAGGCAAAACCTTATTCGTGTAAAACCCTGAGATTTTATCCAACCATGTGGGGTTGTCTTTTTTTAAAAATTCTAAAATCACTAAAACGCCCCTAGGCTTTAACACCCTAAAAAACTCTTTTAAAGCCTCTTGTCTTTCCACGATATTACGCAAGCCATACGCAATGGAAAGGATATCCACGCTGTTATTTTCAACGCCCTTTAAATCTTTGGCTTGAGCTTGGATGAAAGAAGCTTTGTTTTCAAGCTCTTCACATTTTTTAATGGCCAATTCAAGCATGTTATTAGAGGGGTCAATCCCCAAACATTCCTTAAACTCTATACCGCAATTCAGAGCGCTTTTTTGCCAAGCCACAAGCATATCCCCCGTCCCGCATGCCACATCCACAAGCCTTAACGCTTTCTTGTTTTCCAAAAACAAAAACGCATGCTCGCAAGCCCTTTGGCGCCATTTAACGTCTAAACCAAAACTCATCAAGCGGTTGGCTTGATCGTAAGAGCTGGCTATATCATCAAACATGTTGATGATTTTTTCTTGCTTGAGGCGATTTTCTTTTTTCATGATTTGTCTTTAAAAAGGTTTGACAACCACTAAGATCACAATGAGGATCATTAAAATCGTGGGTATTTCATTAAACACACGATAAAACCTTGCGTTTTTCCCTGTAGGGTCTTTTTCTAAATCGCGCATGCATTTTTTGCAATAAAAATGATAGGCTAAAAACAATGCCACTAAAGCCAACTTAGCATGCAACCAACCCCCACTTTTAAAGAGTGTTGGCTCTATCAACAACATTAAAATCCCTGTAATAATGGTAAAACCCATCGCCGGTGAAGCGATAAAGGAATAGAGCTTTTTTTCTTGGATTTGAACCACTCCTACAAACTCTTTTTTATGGGCGTTTTCTGCATGATAGACAAAAAGGCGCGGCAAATAAAATAACGCCGCCATCCACGAAATGACCGCTATCACATGGAAAGCCTTGATCCATAAAAAATACCCGCTCAAAAATTCCATTCATTCTCCCTAATTTATCTTATTTTGTTGTAAAAACGCTTGCAAATTTTCTCTTTCGCCGCTGATTTCCACTTCCACGCTTTGGTTTGAAAAATTCTTTTTGCTTAATTGTAAGCTAAATTTCTTAATTTCACGCTGAAGAGCGTCTAATTCTTTGTAAGAATAATGAGCGCTTAAAGTTTCCAACTCCACAAAATCCTTCAAAGCGTCCTCTTTTTGAGCGTTTTCTACGCACAATAACGCGCTTTTAGCATAAGCTTTCATCAAGCCCCCCACCCCTAAAAGCGTGCCTCCAAAATAACGCACGCTCACTAATCCTATATTGATCAAATCTTCTCGCCTTAAAACGCTAAGCACAGGCATGCCTGAACTCCCTTTAGGCTCGCCATCGTCGCTAAAACCCTCCGTGATTTTGCCCTCTAAAGAATAGCGGAACGCCGTTACAAAATGCGCGGCTTTAAAATGCTCTTTTTTCAATTGTAAAAGGGTTTTTTCAAAATCATCAAAAGGCATAAGATACCCTAAAAAGCGAGACGCTTTAATCTGGTGCTTGGAAGCGATGAGGTTTTTAAGCGTTTTCACAAGCTTTCTTTAAAGAGCTGAGTTTGAACACGCACCCTATAAAACTCACGATAAAAATCGCAATAAGCGCGTAAAAATGGATGGACACATCCACAAATTCCGCATGCATTTGATTCAATCGCCCGAGCAAACTGATCCCATGATAAGCAGGCACTATTTGAACGAAGATCTGTAAATAAGAGGGCAAGGATTCAAAAGGCCACACAAAACCCATCATAAAAATCAAGGGCAAAGAAGAGATTAAAACGATTTGAGTGGTGTGGGCTTCATTTTTAATCCATGCGCCTAAAAACGACCCCAAACTCAAAGCCGCAAGCATGAAAATCAAGCTATTCAAAAACACCATTAAAGCACTCCCATGCCGTTCGATCCCATAAAAAGAAAACAGCGCCCCAAAATACCATAAAATAAAAACGCTAAACGCCCCCATGAACACCAAGAGTCTTGCGCACAGCCTTAAAGCGATTTCTTTTTTGTCTAAAAGGGCCAATTCCAAACGCCTGGAGCTAACAAACATGCTGCTTGCAATGAGCATCACCTGGTGCAAGATGAAAATAAACACGCTAGAGAGCGCGTAATTCAAATACCCCTCACTAGGGTTATACAAAGCGATAGGCTTAATCTTAATCCCGTCTGTCCCTAATTCAGCTTCTTCTATTTGAGCGTTGCGTTTGAACCTTATTTCATCGTTTAAAGCGTTGATACTCCCCACTACCGCATTCGCTAAGGCACCATAAATCAAAAAGTAATTGGCGTTCGCATAAAAATCTATCGTTACCGGCACCTGCTTATGGATATTGGCTTCAAAATGCGAAGGGATATGCAAAATCCCATAAATTTTTTCTTCTTTTAAAAGCTTTTTGGCTTCCAGCATAGAGGGGCTAAAAAAAGCGATTTCTAACTCGTTGGAGCTTTGCGCCATGAAGGCTAATTGCCTAGAAAGAAATGAATTGTCTTCATCTACAAGGGCGATTTTTTGCTGCGTTACGATGTCTTTCAAATAAGGCAAGGGATAAAGCAAGCCATAGATTAAAGGAGCGCCTATAAGGATCAATAAAACGCCCTTATGAGAAACAATGGCTCTTAACTCCATTAAAAGGATTTTAAAAAAATTCATGCACTAGCCTTGTCTTTTTTAAAAGAAAAATAAAAAACCAAAAGCCCTAAGGCTAAAAAGATTAAAAAGAACAAAAGGGGCATTAAAGAATTTAAAGATTCTGTTAAATCCGTCTTATAATAGGCCTCTTGTAAAAAGAATCTCATAAAATGGCTAATGGGCAAGCAATGGCTCCAAAAACTCCCAAAAATTTCCATGTTGTTTTGCGGGTAAGTCACCCCAGCAAACGCAAAGCTTGGAGCGGTATAGACCCCAATCGCACCAGCGGTTTCAATAGCGCTTTTTGAAACGCCATAAACCAACACCACAAACCCGCTCATAATGAGCGTCATCAAGACTACCGCTAAAAAGACCAATGACAAGTGTGCATAATGCCCCTCCATGCCAATGAGATTAAAATAAAACGCCATGCCCATCCCCCAAAAGCTAAACACGCACGCATTCGCTAAAATACTGATTAAAAGCTCTCGCATGTTAGAGATTTTTTGAATGAAATTGAGCATGCCAATCGCAATAAAAATGAGCCACATGCAAGGCAGCATCACGCTTAAAAGGTATTGCGTGTAATTGTTTTCTTCATTGTATAGGGCATGCAATTGCAAAACAATAGGCATCGCTTGGGCTTTAGCGGAAATCAAATTGGAATCTCGCACTAAAGCTTTGGTGGCTAAGGTTTTAGCGTCTAAGGTCAAAGCGGTTTGTAAAAAGGCGTTTTTGAGCGTTTTACCCACTAAAACGTATTCAGCGTTATAATAAAAGGGCAAATCCACTTTTCGCCCCATTTTGATTTTTCTCTCCAAATCCTTAGGCAAAACTAACGCCCCATACACTTCAGCGGAGTTTAAAAAGCGTTTGGCTTCTAAAAGGCTAGTAACCTGGTGTTTGATTTCAACCGCGCTCGTTGCGCCTAATTCAAACGCCACTTGATGGCTTGTAGTGGTCTTATCCAAATCCACCACCACGATAGGGAGCTGTCTTGGGGTCTCTTGTTTAAAGATTTGCGTGCCTAAAACCCCTAAACAAAAAGGCAATATAAAACACACGACAAACAAGAACTTGTCTTGTAAAACCCATGCGCTTATCAATCTGAACAAAACAATCCCTTTTAAGGTTTAATGGTAACCAACACGCTCATCCCCACCCTAAAGTTTTCCAACTCTTCTAAGGGTATGGCCTCCACTTCATAGCTTTTCATGTCATAAGTGTTGGAATTATTCGTCGCTTTCCAGGTCGCAAAATCCCCCATCACGCTCAAATATTTGACCCTGAATTTCGCGCTTCTTTTCAACGCTGGGATATACCCTTCAAATTCCTTGCCCACTTTAAACTCGTTCAAATACTTTTCAGGCACGCTGATTTTTAACCAACTATCCTTTAAATCTATCATGAGCACCACAGGAAAGCCCTTAGGGCTAAGCTCGCCACCGCTTAAAAGCACGTTACTCACTTCCCCATCAATAGGGGCTAGGGCTTTGACATCTTTTAAGTAGGATTCCACTTCATTCACTTGCCCTAAAGCCGCGCTCTCTTTAGCCTTAGCGGCAATCTTACTTTCAGAGCTCGCCCCCCCTAAAGCCATTTTATACTTTTGGTAAGCCGCACTCTCGTTGTATTTGGTGCTTTCATAAGCCGCATAGGCTTCATCGCGCTTTTGCAAGCTCGCCACGCCGTTATCATACAAATCTTGAACGCGCTTATAAGTCTCTTTGGCTAGAGTCGCTTGGGATTTGGCTGCTTGCCAAACGTCTCTTGCAGAATTGATCGTTTCATCTCTTGAGCCTCTTTTGACTTCATCGCTAAGCGCTTTAGCGGCTTTATGCCCGGCTTCAGCTTGAGCGAGCTTGGCTTCTAATTCAGGGCTAGAAATGCTAAAAACCAAATCGCCCTTTTTAATGTGATCGCCTTTTTTAACAAACACCTTTTCAATGCGGCCAGGGACTTTGGAACTCACGCTGTATTCTCTGGCTTCCAAAAACCCTTGCAACACTTCAGCCTTAGGGCGATAAGCCAAATAAAAAAGCACGATTAGCCCTAACAATAAAGCCCCACCCCCTGTAAGAATCGCTTTATTTTTATCCAACATGCTATTTGACATGATTTTTTCCTTTAATAAACAAATTCATAAAATAAATCAATATGATCGCTTAACGCCATTAAATTCGCTAATGAAACAATGTATTTATAAGCCACGCTTTTTTGCTCCACAATGATAGAAGAAAGCGTGTTCCTCGCATCAATGACTTGAGCGTTCGTGCTTAAGCCTTGTAAAAAAGCCTGCTCTTGGAGTTTTAAATTTTCTTTGGCTAATTCCACGCTAGAAAGCAAGCTTTTGTATTCTTTCAAATAAGAAAGCGTCTCTTTATAAGTCTTATTCACTAATAATTCCATGTTTTTTTTAGCTTGGATTTGCTCGCTACTCACTTGCAACTCCGCTAATTTGCTCGCTTGGTATTTTTGGATACGCCCTGTGGGAGAAAGAATAGGCATGCGCCCGGCTACGCCCACAAACCAACTAGGGATCATGTCTTCAAACACCGAATTGTTTTGTTTCATGAGATAAGAGCCAAAAAAATGCACTTGGGGCAAGAATTTAGCGATCTGTAGTTTCGTGTTTTCTTTAGAAATTTGAACCTGATTTTCTAAAGTCTTTAAAGCCGGGTAGGAATTGAGCGTGGAAGAAACAAAAAAGCTCAAATCGGGCAGATTTTTCTCGGTGTGGATCTCTAATTTGCTTGAAGGCGCTAGATCGTCTTTGCTAGACAAAATAGAATTGAACGAGAGTTGCGAAACTTCTAACACGTCTTTAGCCTTAACGCTAGCGATATGGGCCTTATCATAAGCCACTTGAGCGCCTAAGGTTTCTACCCTAGCGATTTGCCCTACTTTTTGCATTTTCAAAGCGTTTTGGAAATGCTTATAATGGCCTTTTTCCACTTCTTCTAAAGTTTCAGCCACTTCTGCGTTTAACACCATGCCATAATACACGCTCACAAGCTCTTGAAAAGTGGAAAGCTTTTTCAAACGATACACTTCATTGGCGTCTTTTTGCATCAAATCCGCAATGCGTACCATCGTGAATCTTGCCCCACCCATATAAAGGGGATAAATAATGCTCAAAGCCCCAATCACCACATTTTGCTTAGAAAACAATAAGGGGGCTTCTAAAGTGCTGCTCAAAGCCCCAAAACCTTGCATCACCCCTTGCATGCCCGCTTGGATTTGAGGGGTTAATACTTGAGGGGGGATATTTTGCTGGATGTTTTGCAAGCCTTGATGGATCTGGTTGGTGGCTTTTTGCACGCCCGCTTGTTTTTGGCTGGCAAAATCCATTTTAATAGGGTTAGAAAGATACACGTAAAACGCGCTCAAATCAATTTGGGGCAAAAAAGAAAGCTTGGCCGCTAATTTCATTTTACTCGCTCGCTTAATGGCGTATTCTTGCGCATGCAAGCCTTCATGATTAGACAACACCCTATTCCATGCGTTTTTTAAAGAGAGTTTTTGGGCGTTAGAATGGTTCAAAGGCAGGCTGTCTTCAGCCAAATTCAAAGAAGAAGGCTCGGTTTGAGAAATCCCATCAACAGCGCTTAAAGAGCTATTGAATAATAAGCCCAATACAAAGAGGGTTGTTTTTTTCATGCTTCATTTTCTCCCTGATCTTGTTTAACCGCTTTCAAGCGTTTTATCCTAGCCCCATCCACGCTTAAGACTTCAAAAGCATACCCATGCGAAACGATTGTATCCCCCTCCATAGGCATGCGCTCTAACAAGCTGAAAACATACCCTCCAAGCGTTACCTGCTCGCATTCTTTGTCAAATTGGATATGAAGCACTTCTTCTACGCTTTCTAAATCCAGCATGCCCTCTAATTCAAACACGCCTTCTTCAAGCTTGTTCACGCCCTCTTGTTTCAAGTCGTATTCGTCGCTAATCTCTCCCATGATTTCTTCAATAATATCTTCCATAGTGAGCAACCCGGCCGTGCCGCCGTATTCATCAATCACCAAAGCGGTATGGATTTGCTCTTTTTTCATTTTGATAAGGATTTGAGAAATAGACGCGCTTTCAGGGACGATGATCATTTTCCTAACGATTTGCTTGAAATCATGCATTTTGGGGGTAAAAATAGAGCGAGAAAGCAAGTCTCTGATATGCACCATGCCGATAATGTTGTCTTTAGAGCCTTTACAATAAGGGTAGCGCGTGAAGTGGCTTTTTAAAACAATGTCTATATTTTCTTCATAGCTGTTTTCTTCGTCCAAACACACCATGTCTTTTCGTGGAGTCATGATTTCTTTAGCGCTCGTGTCAGAAAAATCCACTGCGTTTTTAATGATTTCGCCCTCCACCGAATCAATAATGCCCTCTCTCAAACTCTCGCCCACAATGATTTTTAACTCTTCTTCAGAATGCGTGCCATCATGCTCTTTAGGATTGATGCCCACTTTTTTTAAAAAGAAATGAGCGATCACATCAAACAGGCGCACCACCGGATAAAACACCACCCAAAACACATGCAAAGGGCGTGCGGCAAAAAGAGCGGCTTTTTCAGATTTAGCGATCGCTAAAGATTTAGGCACAATCTCGCCCAACACGACATGCAAAAAAGTGATGCTTAAAAACGCTATAACCACGCTCATTGAATGGATAAAAATAGGATTTTCTCTCAAATCCATAGACTCAAACAGCGCGGCTAACAATTTTGCGATAGCAGGCTCACCCACCCAACCTAAAGCTAATGAAGAAAGGGTGATGCCTAACTGCGTCGCGCTCAAATAAGTGTCTAGTCTTTGACTCATCTTTAAAGCGAGTTTAGCGTTGGAATTACCGATTTTAACCAGCTCTTCTAAGCGGGTTTTACGCACTTTCACAAGGGCAAACTCCGAAAGCACAAAAAAAGCGTTCAACAGCACCAATAAAAAAGCAACCATCAACATCAAAATCGACTCAGACGGATCCAAATAAGCTCCTTGATTCCTCCCCATGATTTAAACCTAAAACCTAACGATAAATATAAAATATATAAAATCTTAGAATTTTAACATAAAAGATTAAGCCTAACTTTAAAAATCAAGCCTTTAAAAACCCTAGAAATACTTTTCTATAAAACCAAGAGCCACAAAAAGAAGCGCCCCTAAAAGCGCAGAAACCGGCACGGTTACCAACCAAGCGGTAACAATCTTTTTTAAAATGGAGCGTTTGATCACTTCTTCTTTATACACTTTTTTAAGCGACTTTTTTTCTTTCTTTTTCAATTCCAAAGCGATAGCGGTGTTCTTGCTTTTTTTCAAGCTCTCTAGCATGAGCGATTTTTCTTTCAAATTGGCTTTATCAAAGCGCTCTAAAAAGCCTTCAATTTCTTCTAAATCTTCCCCAAAGTGCGCCGCTACAATGTTGTCTCTGATTCTAGCAAAACGCCTTCTGGATTGCTCCCTCAAACGCTCCCTTAAAAAGCCCACCCCAAACACCGCGCCCACCACAATATGCGTAGAGCTTACCGGCAAGCCTAATTGAGAGGCTAAAAGCACGGTGATGACTGCAGAAAGCGCAATGCAAAAGGCTTGCATTTTGTCTAATTCTGTGATTTCAGACCCCACCGTTTTAATGAGTTTTGGCCCATACAAACTCAAGCCTAAAGCGATCCCAGCTGCCCCTACTACCATGATCCACAACGGCACAGAGTTTAAAGTATTCCCCATAGGGCTACTCGCATCTTCTAAAGTTTGACTGATAGCGGCTAGTGGGCCAATAGCGTTAGCCACATCATTAGCCCCATGCGCAAAGCTTAAAAGCGCGGCGGCAAAAATCAAAGGGACATTAAAAAGCTCATTGACGCTTTCGTGGCTATTTTCTAATTGCGGGGCTTTTTTTAACACAAATCTTTTAAAAAGGATAAAAATCAAAAGCGCAAGGACACAACCGCAAGCGAGCTGGATTTCAAAACCCACCGCATAGAGGCGTTTTAAAACCTTCACGATCAAATACCAGCTAAAGGCTAAGCTCATCAACGCCACCAAATAAGGCACGACCTTTAAAGCCGCGCTCTTTTTATCTTCTTTATAAGCGATAGTCTTTTTAATGAGCATTAAAAAAAACATGGCTATCAAAGCCCCCATTAAAGGCGAGATTACCCAACTCGCCACAATGCCGGATAAAAAATGCCAATTGATAGCAGACATTCCAGCTGCTGCCATTCCAGCCCCCATAATCCCCCCCACTACGGAGTGTGAAGTGGAAACGGGAGCGCCTATTAAAGTCGCCACATGCAACCATAACGCCCCACTGAGCAAGCTAGCCAACATGACATTAATGAAAACATGCGCATCGTTAATAAATTCAGGCGAAACGATACGGCCCTTAATCGTAGAAACCACTTCCCCCCCAGCAATGATCGCTCCAAGCATTTCACAAACCGCAGCGATCAAAATCGCCCCACCCATGCTAATGGCTTTAGAGCCTACGGCAGGGCCGACATTATTAGACACATCGTTCGCGCCAATATTCATCGCCATATACCCCCCAATCACAGCCGCAAAGATGAGCAACAATCCCTTAGAATTAGCCTGCCCAAAAATGAGAGCGAGCAAAGCAGCGCCAATGAGGAACAAAAGAGCGAGAGCGATCTTTAAAGTGTCTTTTTGGAGTTTTTTGGAAGCTTTTTCAAACTCTTTGATGTTTTTAATTTCCATATCGTCATAAAAACCTTATCCTAATAGTGAGTCCATTCTATCCAATTAGCCCTTGAGCCACTCTTAAAAAGCGTTGTTTGATAAAAATGGCTCATTATATGGTATCTTAAAGTAAAATTTTAAAAATAAGGTTTTTAAAAATGATAGAATTTAGCGATGAAGATTTACAAAAACCGGTGCGTATTGTAATAGAAAAAATCCGCCCTCACTTGCTCAAAGATGGCGGTAATATTGAAGTGCTAGGGGTGAAAAGCATGAAAATTTATGTGGCTTTAGAGGGAGCGTGCAAGACTTGCTCTAGCAGTAAAATCACTTTAAAAAATGTCATTGAAAGGCAGCTTAAAATGGACATTCACCCCAATTTAGAAGTGGTGTGCTTAGAAAACGCTAAGGAGTTTGATAAGCTTTAAGGATTATAGGCATGCAGAAGTTTGATTATGAATTTAAAAAGCGCACGTTGATTAAAGATGGCTTTTTAGCGTTCAAGCAAGCCCATTACGCTGAAGCGTTGCGCCTTTTTTCTGAAGTTTTGTTTTTGGATAAAGACAACCAAAAAGCCAAAGTGGGGGCGTTATTAAGCGACATCGCTAAAGATTTCCCTAAAGAAGCCCATAGCTTTTATGAATTGTATCAAAGCTTGATCGCTATGCAAAAACGGAGTTTAAAAAACCAGGCTGAAGAGCAGATCACCGCTTTGATCGCTTCTTTTGATGAGGGATTGAACCAAATGGCTGAAAAGATTGATGCGCAAATTTCTCAAAAAGGCGAGGAATTGAATGGCATTTTGTATGCGGATTTCAAACGCTTGAGCTTGGAGCGCGGCTTTAAGGAAGCGTTTGAGGATTTGATGTTCAGCTCTAGGGTGATTTTTGACAATAAAGAGGATTTTTATGAATTTTTGAAAGAATTGAACCACTATGGCTATTACGAATTAGCAATAAATTACATTGAAAACATGCATGAAGATTCTTTTATTTATGATGAATTTTTGCGTTCTCTTTTAGAAGACGCTCTCAAATCCAATAAGGCTTAAAGAATGAAACTCAAAAAAACCCTAACTTATCAAAACCGCGCCTATTCTTTTTTAAGCGATAACACGAATGAAGTTTTAGAAAACCCTGAAGAAATCCTTTTTGTCAAAACGCCTTTAAACGAAAAATACGCCCCTTTAATCGCAGAAAAAAACCTGGCTATTTTGGATTCTAACGAGCTTAAAAATTACTTTGATTTTAAGATTAAGATTGTAGGGATTACAGGCACTAATGGTAAAACGACCACAGCGAGTTTGATGTATTCCTTGCTCTTAGATTTGAATAAAAAGACCGCTCTTTTAGGCACAAGAGGGTTTTTTATCAACGACAAACGAATCAAAGAAAAGGGCTTGACTACGCCCACTCTTTTAGAGCTTTATAGCGATTTAGAAGAAGCGATGCGTTTAAAATGCGAATACTTTATTATGGAAGTGAGCTCCCATGCGATTGTCCAAAAGCGCATTGCCGGGCTTGATTTTGCCCTTAAAATCCTTACCAACATCACAAGCGATCATTTAGATTTCCACGAAAGCATAGAAAATTACAAAGACGCTAAAAACAGCTTTTTTAAAGATGAGGGCTTGAAAGTGATTAACAGAGATGAAACAAACGCCCTTTTTAACCCCATTAACGCGCACACTTACGCGCTGGATAAAAAAGCACATTTAAACATTCAAGCCTTTTCGCTCACCCCCTCCATTAGCGCGTCTTTATGCTACCAACACGATTTAAGAGATCCTAATGTTAAAGAAACCGCCCTGATACATTCCCCCCTTTTAGGGCGTTACAACCTTTATAATATCTTAGCGGGCGTTTTAGGGGTCAAATTACTCACCCAATTAGCGCTAGAAGCGATTGCGCCGTTATTAGAAAACTTTTATGGGGTTAAGGGGCGTTTGGAAATTGTGCATCCTCAACCTTTAGTGATCGTGGATTTTGCCCACACCATAGACGGCATGCAACAAGTCTTTGAAAGCTTTAAAAACCAAAAAATCACCGCTCTTTTTGGAGCAGGAGGCGATAGGGATAAGACTAAGCGCCCTAAAATGGGAGAAGTAGCGAGCTATTACGCTCATAAAATTATCTTAACTTCAGACAACCCCAGAAGCGAAAACGAAGAAGACATTATTAAGGATATTTTAAAAGGCATCAGCGATTCTTCTAAAGTGGTTATAGAAAAAGACCGAAAGAAAGCCATTTTAAACGCTTTAGAAAATTTAAAAGACGATGAGGTGTTATTGATTTTGGGCAAGGGCGATGAAAACACTCAGATTTTCAAAGACAAAACGATTTTTTTTAGCGACCAGGAAGTCGTTAAAAGTTATTACCAACATTTAAAACAAGGATAAAACATGCAAGAATTCAGTTTGTGGTGCGATTTTATAGAAAGGGATTTTTTAGAAAACGATTTTTTAAAACTCATTAATAAGGGGGCTATTTGTGGGGCGACGAGTAACCCTAGTTTGTTTTGTGAAGCGATCACAAAAAGCGCGTTTTATCAAGATGAAATCGCTAAACTCAAGGGCCAAAAAGCTAAAGAAATTTATGAAACTCTGGCGCTAAAGGATATTGTACAAGCTTCTAGCGCGTTAATGCCTTTATATGAAAAAGACCCTAATAACGGCTACATTAGCCTAGAAATTGATCCCTTTTTAGAAGACGATGCCATTAAAAGCATTGATGAGGCCAAGCGGTTATTCAAAGCATTAAACCGCCCTAATGTGATGATTAAAGTCCCGGCGAGTGAAAGCGCTTTTGAAGTCATTAGCGCTTTAACTCAAGCCTCTATCCCCATTAATGTAACTTTAGTCTTTTCGCCTAAAATTGCCGGTGAAATCGCTCAAATCTTAGCCAAAGAAGCGCGAAAAAGAGCGGTCATTAGCGTGTTTGTCTCACGATTTGACAAAGAAATAGACCCACTAGCACCAAAAAACTTGCAAGCTCAAAGCGGGATCATTAACGCCACAGAGTGCTATCATCAAATCAACCAGCATGCTAATAAGCTAATAAGCACCCTTTTTGCATCCACCGGCGTTAAATCTAATTCTTTAGCTAAAGATTATTACATTAAAGCGCTGTGTTTTAAAAACTCTATCAACACAGCCCCCCTAGAGGCTTTAAATGCTTATTTGCTTGACCCAAACACCGAGTGTCAAACCCCTTTAAAAATCACAGAAATTGAAGCGTTCAAAAAAGAATTGAAAAACCAAAACATTGATTTAGAAAACACCGCTCAAAAACTCCTTAAAGAAGGCTTGATAGCGTTCAAACAATCCTTTGAAAAGCTTTTAAGCAGTTTTTGATTTTTAAGGGTTTTTTGGATAGAATAAGCCCTTATTTTATTTTAAAGGATTGACATGTTAGAGGGCGTTATTAGAGAGAGTATTACTAAAGCTAACGCTAAAGCTTTAAAAAAAGATGGCTATCTAATCGCAAATGTTTATGGGAAGGGTGTTGAAAACGTGAATTGCGCGTTCAAACTAAACCCTTTCATTAAATACCTTAAGGAAAAAAAGCATTTGATTTTCCCGGTGAAATTAGGGGATAAGACTTTTGAAGTCGTGGTTCAAGAATACCAAAAAAACCCCGTTACTAATGAGCTTATCCATGTGGATTTACTCGCTGTTACTAAGGGCGTGAAGTCCAAGTTTAAAGTCCCCGTCAAACACCAAGGCACTCCAGTGGGCTTGAAAAATAAAGGGATTTTGATGCTCTCTAAAAAGCGTATCAGCGTGGAATGCGCTCCAGAGCATCTGCCCGATCACTATTTAGTGGATGTAGCCCCTTTAGATGTGAATGAGTCTATTTTGGTGCGCGATTTAGAAAAACACGAGAATGTGAAGATCTTAGATCATGATTCTATCGCTGTGATCGGCGTGATTAAAGCGAAGTGATTTGAAGTTATGACGCTTTTAGTGGGTTTAGGCAACCCTACTTTGCGTTACGCTCACACCAGACACAACGCTGGTTTTGATATTTTAGATTCACTTGTTAGCGAGTTGGATCTTTCTTTCACTTTTTCTTCCAAACACAACGCTTATTTGTGCATTTATAAGGATTTTATCTTACTCAAGCCCCAAACTTACATGAATTTAAGCGGTGAGAGCGTTTTAAGCGTCAAAAATTTTTACAAACCCAAAGAGCTTTTAATTGTCCATGATGACTTGGATTTACCTTTAGGCGTTGTGAAGTTTAAAAAGGGTGGGGGGAACGGGGGGCATAACGGCTTAAAATCCATTGATTTATTGTGTTCTAATTCTTATTACCGCTTGAGGGTGGGGATCTCTAAAGGGATTGATGTAGTTGAGCATGTGCTTTCAAAATTCCACAACAACGAAGAACCTTTAAAAAACGCTGCGTTTGAACATGCCAAAAACGCCCTAAAATTTTTTATAGAAAGCCATGATTTTAACGCCATGCAAAATCGTTTCACGCTTAAAAAACCTTTACAAATAGAAAGTTAGGGGTTTAAAGTGCGTTTGTTTAGATTTGTAGGGTGGTATTATTTCAAATACTTTTTAATCGTGCTTTTAGCTTTGGAATTGTTTTTTGTAGGCATTGATAGCCTGAAATACGCCGATAAAATGCCCGATTCTGCGAACATGATCATCTTATTTTTCACCTATGACATTTTATTCGCGCTCAATTACACCTTGCCCATTTCCTTGCTTTTAGCGATGGTTTTATTTTATATCGCCTTCATTAAATCCAACCAATACACCGCCTTGCTCTCCATTGGCTTTTCCAAACGCCAGATTTTAAACCCTATTTTTTTCATCAGCTTGTTTTTCACGGCTGTTTATGTGGGGTTGAACGCGACTCCTTTTGTGTATATGGAAGAAAAAACGCAAAATTTGATCTATAAAGACAATTCTTTGAGCGTTTCAGAGCATTTGTTAGTGAAATATAATGACGATTACGTGTATTTTGATAAGATTAATCCCTTATTGCAAAAAGCCCAAAATATCAAGGTGTTTCGCTTAAAAGACAGGACTTTAGAATCTTATGCTGAAGCTAAAGAGGCTTTTTTTGAAGACAAATATTGGATCTTGCATGACACTACTATCTATGAAATGCCCTTAAGTTTTGAACTGGGTGTAAACGCTTTAAACACCACGCGTTTAAAAACCTTTAAAACGCTCAAAAATTTCCGCCCTAAAGTTTTAGACACCATTTATCAAAACAAGCCCGCGGTTTCTATCACAGACGCTCTTTTATCCTTGCATGCTTTAATGCGCCAAAACGCAGACACGAAAAAAGTGCGCTCGTTTTTGTATGTGTTTGCGATTTTGCCCTTTTTTGTGCCGTTTTTAAGCGTTTTAATCGCTTATTTTTCGCCCAGTCTCGCCCGCTATGAAAACCTGGCTCTTTTAGGGCTAAAGTTTATCATTATCACGCTCGTTGTTTGGGGGCTATTCTTTGCTTTAGGGAAGTTCAGCATTTCAGGGATACTCATTCCTGAAATAGGCGTGCTATCGCCCTTTTTTTTATTCTTAGCTCTTAGTCTTTGGTATTTTAAAAAGCTTAATAAGAGATTATGATTTTTAAATCTTACATATTACTAAGTGGTTTTATCCTCTTATTTTAAAGGTGGCTAGTGGAAAGATTTAATCTAAAAAACCGCCGGTATATCGGCTCAAAAACCAAGCTCATAGAGTGGGTATTTGGGAATTTAATAAAAGACTCGTTTATTGCGATCATGTTGATTTTTATAGCATTTTTGCTATAGTATTTGCCAAGAAATCAAAATTTTATAGGAATACTTGTTTTGTTAACTTATGTAGATTTATTTGCAGGTATCGGTGGCTTTAGGCTTGCTTTAGATTCTTTAGGCTTAAAATGTGTTTTTAGTGCAGAGAATAACTCTCATGCTATAGCCATGTATAAAGCGAATTTCAATGATGACTCCACTTGTGATATTACTATTTTAAATCCAAATACTATGCCAGATTTTGATATTTTATGTGCAGGGTTTCCTTGTCAAGCATTCTCGGTATGTGGCAAACAAAAAGGTTTTGAAGACACAACAAGAGGAACGCTGTTTTTTGATATTTGTAGAATTTTAGAAAACAAAAAGCCAAAAATTTTTATCTTGGAAAATGTAAAAAATCTCTTAAAACACAATAAAGGCAACACACTATTTGTAATGCTACAAGCCCTTAGTAATTTAGGCTATAGTGTTAGTTATAAAATTTTAAACGCTAAAGATTTTTCAGTCCCACAAAACAGAGAGAGAATTATCATTGTAGGATATTTAGGTTCTCAAGTATTTGATTTTGATCCTATCAAAACAAATCCTATTATTAACATGCAAAATTTTTTAGACAAGAGTGGTTGTTTTGAGATTTTAAAACCTTGTGAATACACATTATTAGATAGTCAATTGCTCAAAAGACAAAATTCAGGACTCATTTTTTGTGGCTATCGCAATAAGAAAATCCGCACTAAAGGTACAAGAGAAAATACGGAACACTTAAGCAGAGTTCATAAACAGCCTAATAGAATTTATCATGCAAAGGGTATACACCCAACACTTGCCAGTCAAGAACAAAGCGGTCGCTACTTTATCTACACTGATAATTTAGTGAGAAAATTAACCATAAATGAATGTTTTTCTTTTATGGGTTTTCCTAAAGATTTCAAAAAAATCGGCACAAATTCACAGCTTTACGAACGCATTGGTAACAGTATATGTGTTCCTATGGTTAAGGCTATCATAAAAGAAGTGTTAAATCAATTTTACAAACAACCCCTTAAGGAAAATAACATGCAAAATAAAACTTTGGAATTTTTAGAAAAAATTTATAAAGAATGCGTGAGCTTAAAAAATTTAGATAGCTTGGGTTTAAGCGAAATGCAACTTCAAAAAACTCAAATGATTGTTGAAAAAGAAGAAACATTTAAAGGTGTCTATACGGTTCTAATTACAAGTTTAGTCTATAAGAGCAATTACCCTAATCAAGATATTAGATTTCATCAAGCAAATATGGATAATGGGTATAGTGGCAGAAGTTTTGATACTAAATTTATCACACCTTTTTTAAAACAAAAACAATTTCTAGGGGCTATGAAAGAGAGTGGATGGCTTACGAGAAGTTTAGAACAAAATTTACCATATACACTAGACTATCCGGGAAAAATTTCAAATATTGCCATTAAAAAAGCGTTTTTAGAAATCTTAGATGATATAGAAAAAAATCCGGACTTATCTATACCATACTTAAAAGCCTTATTCTATTTGAGTATTAGAGAAAAATCTAAAAAAGCCATTATTCTTGTTAAACCTACCATAAAGGAATCTAGCTATACTATAGACTTTATTATCAATACACTGCAAAAACATTTTAACTTCACTTATAAAAGTAGGGGAGCTTCTATATTGCCTGTAGTAGCTTTGTTCAGTCTATATGAATGTCTAGTTTTGGAATTAGATCGTTTTACTAACAAAAGTTTAAAACCTTTAGATTCTCATTATAGTTGTGATAAGAGCAGTGGTAATGCTGGAGATATTGTAATTTTAGATGAACAAAAACAATTGTTTGAAGTTATAGAGATTAAATTTAATATCGCTATAGACAGCATTATATTACAAGATTCTTATAAGAAAATTGCTCAAACACCTATTAAACGATACTACATTTTAAGCACTCTACCTATTCAAAATAAAGCAGAATTACAAAAGATTACAGATAAAATTGAACATGAACATGGTTGTCAAGTAATTGTTAATGGGGTTTATGATACTTTAAAATACTATTTAAGACTGATTAAAAACACGGAAAATTTTATAAACAATTATCTTAAAAATATCTCACAAAATACGGAAATCAATGAAGAACACAAGCTTGCATGGAATAGTGTTATTGACTTAAATAAATAATTTTTTAACAAGTCCAACAACGAACTTTTAAAAAATAAAATAGTTGGGGCTATATTTTTAAACGCTCTGTCTAAATATGAAGTGGGAAACCCTTACAAAAAGAACTTAAACCATAACAACCCTTTCAAATTATTGCTCTCGCTTTTAAAACGGCTCAAAAATGCCAATCTGACTCCTCTCTCTGTCAAAGAAATCCCTATCTTACTTTGTTGGAAAGACGATAACGCTAATGGGCTTTATGACTATATCATTCATTTAAGACAAGAAATTATTACTATCAATAAAACAGAATTCAGTTACTCAGATGAATTTATCTATGAAAAATGCCTAAAACTTTTAGAAAGTGTTAATAAAACACGATTCAAAATGAGCCAAATCACTAACGAAGCCGTTGATGAATACATTAGAAAAATGCGTATTACAGGACTTATTTCATTGCGTGGTAATGGTAGGTTTATTGATATTAATACTAATGAAAATAATAAAATAGATTATATTTTACAAACCCATAAGGCTTTTAAAGGGGATTATTTAAACGACACTCAAGCTAACAGACTCGCCTTTTTTAACTACATGGCGATCGTGGATAGCTTTCTTGTTAGCGTTACTCCAACCAGCGCTGATGAGAGCGTTAAATCAAGTAAATTGAATGAACTAGCAACCACTTATACTAAAGATTTTATCAAGCAAGAATTACTCATTACTTGCAACAAGCAAGAATCAAAAGATAATTTCTTAAGACTCATTGATAAACCTTTACGCTTAGAATTTTTAAGCGCTATTTTCTTGAAACAACATTTTGAAAATTTAAGCGTGATGCCCAATTATAAAAGCGATGATGAAGGCTTGCCCGTATACACAGCAAGCGGTAATAAACCTGATATTATAGCTATGGACACAAAAGCCCAAAGTTATATAGAAGTGAGCTTGATTAGGGATAGAAGTCAAAGCACCTTGGAAATGATACCTATTGCCAGACATTTAAAAGAATTGATTAAAAATAGCGCTGATATTAGAGAGAAATTTAGCGTTTTCGTGGCTTCAAATATCCATGATGACGCCAAAGAATATGCGGGATTTGCCCATTTCAAAGACAATATTAATATACGCTGTTATGCTATCAATGATTTTATCAAAAAAGTAGAAAACAGCGCAGAGTTATTGCAACTCAATGACAACCCAAAAGCTTGACAAATCAAGCTTTCATATATAAGTATAAGTTATAAGCCTTACCCCAAAACCCTACTAAACTTAAAAAGTATAAACATAACGCAAATACATAGAATACTGACGGCGTAAGGTTTGGGTTAAGCTGAAATTGGTTTCTGCTCCGGTGATAGTGGTTGGTTTGCCATCTTTTAGCGGGCCTTGGCTTTGCTCTTTGATAGTGGTAGAACCTTTGAAAAAGTAATTAGGGAGCGTGGGGATTTTGATACCAAACTCAATGCCATGGTGTTCAAAAATATTGGTTCTAATGCCCACATTCACTAAGAATTGGAAAATCGTGTGATTCACTTTAGCGTTTAATTTTCCTGTGGTATAGACGCTGTTAGGGTTAATCCCCACATTACAACTCGCCGGCGTCGTGTCCCCGCAAGTGATTGTGCCATCAGCGTTAGTCATGTAAGCGTTAGCGTCCGTATTGACGCCATAAACATACCCGTCCTTAAAATACCCCACACGATTGTTAGTCCAAGTGTTACCCGCAAAATTCACGCCTAGAAAAAACCCGGCCGTGGCCTTAGGCTTGTCTATAATGTTAAAAAGCATGTCTGTGCCAAAACCATAAGTATACATGTCCGCTTTTTGATCGCTCAAATAAAAGGGCGATATGGCGTTAGCGGCTCTGGAGTTAGAGAAATTGGTATGCCCGTAATCAAAAAAGCCATAATAGCGCAGCCCAAACCACCTTTTTTTACCCACAAAATGCTTATACCCTGTCATCACGCCTAGCCCATACATCGGCTGGTTACGGCCAGGAATGTCCTTATTGGTGCTAAGCATGGTGCGAGAAGTCCAATTAACCACGCAATTAGCTTTAGTATAGCCTGGCGTTCCTGGCGTCCCTGAAGCTGGCTGACAGCCACCGGTCTGCCCGTCAGGGACTTTGCCATCATCATTAGCCGAAACATCGCCAAAAGGCACTTGAAACAACTCGCCGTTTTTATAAGCGTTGGTCTTTTGATCAGCCCTACCCACTTCCAAGCTAATCCCCACAAACGCGCCATTCTTTTCATGGGCATTTAAGGGGTTTGTCAGCCATAACGAACTCAAAAGAGCGCCTAAAATTACCGAGCCTTTTTTAGAAATATCTAAAGATTGAGCTATCAAAACAGATTCCTTACGATTAAAATTTTTACAAACCATTTTGCAATCTTGCATTCTATTTTTCTTCTTTGTCATAAAATTGAGCATCACTCTCTAGGGTCTCCGTTTAAGTGTTACTTTTTTAATTATTTTATTATAGCTAATTGCAATCTTAAAAGTCAAACAAAAACCACCCCTAAAATTCCCATAATAGTGGGATACTTGACAATAAAACCCTTTTATAGTAGATTAAAAACTCTTTAATTTTCCCATGAATAAAGGATTTTAAATGGATGCGATTTATCCTTATGTGTTGGTTGTTCATTTATTGTGCGCCATTATTTTTATTGGCTACTTGTTTTTTGATGGGGTAATTTTCCCTAATGTGAAGAAAATGTTTGGCGAAGAGTTTGCCAATAAAGCGAATACAGGAATCGCTCAAAGAGCGATCAAAATCATGCCCTTATGCGTTTTAGGGCTTGTTTTGACAGGGGGCATGATGCTTAGTCAATACATGGGGGGCGATAAAGGCTGGTGTGAAACCCCTTTTCAAAAAATACTCATGCTTAAAGTGATCTTAGCGTTAAGCATTTTTCTTTTGGTGCTTTTTTCTTTATCTTGTAAATTTTTGGGCAAGAAAAACCCTATTGGTAAATACACCCATCACATCGCTCTAGCTTTTGGCTTTTTAATCGCTATTTTGGCCAAAACGATGTGGTTTGTTTAAGAGCGTTTCAACCTCAAAGAATTTAAGACCACTAAGAGCGAGCTAGCACTCATGCTCAAACTCGCTATTAAAGGGTTGATGTATCCTAGCATAGCGACTGGGATTAAAATAGCGTTATAAATCAAGCTCAAAACAATGTTTTGCAACACCACTTGATAGACTTTTTGAGCGTTATCAAACGCTTTTTTTAGCAAACTCAAATCCTCTTCTAAAAGCAAAATATCGCATGCGCTTTTACTCAAAGCGCTTTTTTCAAACCCTAAAGAAACGCTCGCTTGTTTCAAGGCCAGCGCATCATTATTGCCATCGCCTATCATCGCGCAAACGCCCTGATAAGAACTGACGATTTGAGCCTTATCTTCAGGGGTCAAATGGGCATGATACTTAGAAATCCCTAATTTTTTCGCGCACTCCTTAACCGAGCTTTCATTATCCCCGCTTAAAATTTCTAATTCCAAGCCTTTATTTTGCAAAGCCTGAATGACTTCTTTAGCGTTAGCTTTCAAACGCTCTTCTAAAATGAATAACGCGCATAAAGTCTTGTTTTTCGCAAAGCCTACCATGATATTAGCACTCTCTTTAACCTTTAAATCAACCCCCATGGATTTTAAAAATTTCAAACTCCCCACTAGCAAGGTTTCGTTTTGATAGCTCGCTTTCAGGCCATGAGCGAAAAACTCTATCTTTTCTAAATCAACCTCATCGCCATTTAGAGTTTTAAGGATCGCGCTATGGGCTAAATGCTCCCTGGTTTTTAAAAGGCTCTTTAAAAGCCTTCCATCAAATTCTTCATGAATGATTTTTTCTTTTAAAAGGACTTCTTTTTGCGTGAGGGTGCCGGTTTTGTCTATAAAGATTTTTTTCACTTTAGCCAGGGTTTCTAAAAACAACGCTTCTTTAAACACGATCAAAGGGTTTTTAAACACCCCTATCACTAACGCAATGGGCGTAGCTAAAGCGAACGCGCAAGGGCAGCTTATGACTAACACGCTAATACACACCATTAAGGCTTTTTCAAAATTACCCCCCAAACCAAATTGCCACAATAAAAAGCTCACAAAGGCTAAAAACAACACCGCTTTAGAAAAAATATCCGCGATTTGATTCGCGCTGCTCTCAATTAAGGGCTTTTCTAAAAAACTCTTTTTTAAAGTTTCTAACAAACTAGAAAGGCGTGAGTTTTGAAAAGTCGCGCCCACTTGATAGCTAAAAGGCACGCCCACATTCACATAACCCCCTAAAATTGGATCATTAACCCCCAATTCCAAAGGCTTAAACTCCCCACTGATCAAAGACGCATCCACGCTCGCGTTATTTAAAAGCACGCCATCTAAAGCGATTTTAGCCCCGCTTGGCACCCAAACAACCGAGCCTATCGCCACATCTTTAGGGTGTTTTTCTATCTGCTTGCCATTTTCTACAATAATCACGCTATGGATCTCATGCGATTCTAGGGCCAAACATTTTTCATTCGCAAACAGCCTGGCCTTTAATTCCAAAAACTTAGAGCCAAAAACAAGCGTTAAAATCGTGCTGCTCGCTTCAAAATAGGTCTCTTGAGACACCAACATCGCATAAAGGGAATAAACAAACGCCGACAACGCCCCAAAAGACACGCTCAAATCCATGCCCAAAACGCCATTTTTTAGCCCATAAAACGCCCCCTTAATGAAAAAACGCCCCACCACCACTAGCACCAACAAGCTTAAAAAGAGCGATACGAGATCCAAATTCCTTTGCATGAGTTTATCCATGCCGCTACTATAACTCGCAGCGCCATAACTCGCGTTACCGTAGCTTGCGTATTTGGCAATGGCAATAAACATCAAATTCATGGTAGCAAAAAACCCCACGCTTAAAGTGAGCAAGTAGGAGCGTTGCTCTTTTTGGGCTTTTAGGGTGTAATTTTGCGCATTATAAATTTTAGCCCCATAGCCCAAACTCTCAATCTTTTGAATAATCTCTTTAGGGTTTAAGGATTTGTCAAACACGATTTGCAAGTGGTGGGTGGTGAAATTCACGCTCACTTTTTTAACCCCCTTTAAGCGTTCTAAAACCTTTTGATTGAGCCACAAGCAAGCGTTACAATGCGTTTTTTCTAGCAAAAGATTGAGGATAAAATCGCCCTTATTGTTTTCTTCAAGGGCTTGTTCTAATTCCAAAGCGCTCATTGAATCCTGGGGCGTTACGGGGGCTAAAGTGGAATCGTTTAATTTGTCATAAAAGCTCTCTAAATTCAAATCCAATAATAACGCATACACCCTAGCGCACCCTGCACAGCAAAAATGCAATTCTTTATGATTAATGGTCTCTTTAAAAAGATCGCTTTCTTTAAACTCCAACTGGCAATGCGAACATTTCATTTTTAATCCTCAATCTAAAGGCGCTTTGATAGAATAAGTGTTACAAATTTGATAGATGTTTAAAACTTCTTTGGTGTTGTCGCTTTGGTTTTTGGAATTGTGCGTGATTAAGGGGGGCAGAACCTTTAAAGCGCTTTTGGAATTATTCCTAGCCGCTCCAAGCATCAAATGGGCGTTTTTGTCTTTAAAACTTTGGACAAACCTTAAAGCCTCTAGCGTGAGTTTAACGCTTTTTAAGCTCTCTATGACCAAGCAAAGCGACAAGGCTTCATAGCAAAAAATAAAATACCCTTTAGGTTTCAGGCATTTTTTCACTTTAGCCGCTAAAGAAGCGAAGTCTAGTTCGCTCTGGTGCCTCGCATGCCCTTTGTTCTTGGATTTAATAGAGCCTAAAGCATAAAAAGGAGGGTTGCACACAATCGCATCATACAAAATCGGAGAGTTAAAATCTAAAAAATCGCTCTCAAACGCTTGGGCGTTAGGGAATTTAAGGGCGTTTTTTTGGGAGCAAAACGCCATTTTGCTATCCTTTTCCACTAAATGAACGCTCGCTAGCGGGTTATCTCTAGCGCAGAGCAAGCCTAGAACCCCACACCCTGAGCCTATGTCTAAAATCGCACCGCTATTTTTGATAAAAGGGCGTGAAAAATCGTATAAAAAAAGCGAATCGCTATTGTAAGAATAAGCGTTTAAAGGCTGGTATAACCTTAAGAGTTTTCTATCCATAAAAGGGCTTCATTTTCTAAGATTTGCGCATGCAACAACCGCCCTTTAAAAGGGGTTTTTAAAGCGAATACATTAAACGCTTTGCCAATCATAGACGCATGCGAATGCAAAAGCAACACATCAATTTTATCCCTCAAACTCTCAAACAATCCCCACCCCCCTTCAATGAAATTAAACCCCTTATCTAGGGGTAAATCTTTAGGGTCATGGAAAGTATTGACTAAGCGATTAAGCGCAGAAAAAACTTTTGAACTAGGGCTAATTGAACGCTTGGATAAAATAGCGATATTGGGGTTTTTACCTTGATAAAAATTATCGCAAAAGCGGGTGTCTAATAAGGGGTTATCCGTTCTTATGGTTTTCCCAGAAATGATGAGCGTGTCGCATACCGCTCGCTGGTTGTGCGTAAAAATAACGCTTTTTTGCCCGGTGATCTTGCCATGATGATAATCCCCATTCATCCTTAAAGCGAGTTTGAACAAATTAAAACGCCCCTTTTGTTCCATTATCCTAAAAGGCAAGAGCAAATCCTTAGCCTTGTTTTCTAAATTATGACAAATCATTGTTTCAATGTGAGCCTTTTGTAGCCTTGCTAACCCCCCTTTTTTGGCTTCGTTTTCTTCTGCGGCAATGATCACTCTTTTAGGTTTTAAGATTTCTAACAACCCGCTGCACGCCGGGGTTTTGCCATAAGAATTGCATGGCTCTAGGGTGATTAAAAAAACGCAGTCTTTAAAGGCGTTATCGTGGCGCGTTTTTAAAAAATCGCTTAAAATTTTAGGGTCTTCTAATTTTTCTAAATCGCTTTTTAAATGGGGGCGTAAAATCTTTAACGCCGATTTAGCAGCCAAGACTTCTGCATGCGGGGTTTTGGCTTTTTTATGGGTTTCTAAACTCAAGATCTCATGGTTTTTATCTAGCACCATGCAAGCCACGCTTGGATTTTCTAAGGCTAGGGTTTGATATTCCCACGCCTTATTCAAACAAATTTCTAATAAACTCTCATAAAGTCTCATGGTTTAACTAGGGAAAAAAGGCAAAAGCAAAAAGCCTTTAATCGCTAAAGCGTTAATAATATCAACAAAAAACGCTCCCACTAAAGGCACGACGATAAACGCCACATGCGATGGCCCATAGTGGTTGGTGATGGTTTGCATATTCACCATAGCCGTTGGGGTCGCTCCAAGCCCAAAACCGCAATGCCCCGCGCACAACACCGCCGCATCATAATCCTTCCCGCATACCCTAAAGGTTACAAGCACCACGTAAAGGATCATAAACACCACTTGAACGCTCAAAATAACCGCTAAAGGCACAGCGAGTTTTAACAATTCCAATAAATTCACGCTCATTAAAGCGTAGGCTAAAAACAGACTCAAACTCACGTTCCCTATGACTGAAACCTCTCTGTCAAACACGCTATGGATCTTAAAAAACGACAAGGCGTTCCTTAAGATAACCCCCACAAACAAACACCACACGAAAGTCGGTAAGGTGAAACTTTTAGGCATCAGATGCGATAAAAAAGTCCCCACTAACAAGGCGATCGCAATTAAAGCTAAAGTTTCCACAAAACTGGATGCGGTGATTAGGCGCTGCTCTTTAGGGGTTTCAAAACCTTTAGACACCACGCCCTCTAAAGTGTCTTTTTCTTTAGTGTCTTTAGGTTCTAGTTTGTATTTAGAAATCAAATACTTAGCGACAGGCCCTCCAATAATCCCTCCGCTCACCAAGCCAAAAGTCGCGCACGCCATGCCCACTTCCAAGCTAGAGCTAAAATTATAAGGTGGTTGGGTGAAAAAATTAGCCCATGCCGCGCTAGTGCCATGCCCACCCACTAAAGCGATCGATCCCCCTAAAAGCCCCATTAAAGGATTGACCCCTAAAAGGCTAGCGATAGAAATCCCCACTGCATTTTGGCACACCACAAACCCCGCCACAGCCAGCAAAAAAACCGCAAGCATTTTCCCGCCTTTTTGTAAAGATTTGAAATCCGCACTCAAACCAATGGTGATAAAAAAAGTCAGCATTAAAGGATCTTTTAAAGAAGAATCAAATTGCAAGCCAAAATGATAAAACTGACGCGCTAACATGATAAAAAAAGCGACTAAAACCCCACCCACAACAGGCTCTGGAATATCATAATCTCTTAAAAACTTGACTTTAGAAATCACATAACGCCCCAAAAGCAACACCAAAACCATGCACACTAAAGTGGCATAAATGTCTAATTTAATTTCTTGCAAGCCTGTATCCTTGTTATCAAATTTATCTTATTATAATATAATAGCCCCCTAAAAGAACGAGATTAGTTAGAAAGTAGGTGTTCCTTGCATACAGTATTACAAATTGGAGCTGGTGGCGTAGGCAGTGTCGTGGCACACAAAATGGGCATGAACAGAGACGTGTTTAAAAATATCATTTTGGCGAGCAGGAGTTTAGACAAATGCCATGCGATTAAAGAAAGCATGCTCAAAAAGGGTTTGGGGGAAATTGGCGTTGAACAAGTGGATGCAGATGATACGCAAGCTTTAATCGCTTTAATCCAAAAATACAAGCCCAAAGTCGTTGTTAATGTGGCTTTACCCTATCAGGATTTAACGATCATGCAAGCATGTTTAGAGACTAAAACGCATTACATTGATACCGCCAATTACGAGCACCCGGATTTAGCGAAATTTGAATACAAAGAGCAATGGGCGTTTGATAAGGCTTATAAAGAAGCAGGGATTTTAGGGGTTTTAGGGGCTGGGTTTGATCCGGGCGTTACGAACGCTTATGTCGCTCACGCTCAAAAACACCATTTTGACACTATCCACACTTTAGACATTTTAGACTGCAACGCTGGAGATCACAAACGCCCTTTTGCCACGAATTTTAACCCTGAAATCAATTTGAGGGAAGTCAGCTCTAAAGGGCGTTATTATGAAAATGGCAAGTGGATTGAAACTAAGCCTTTAGAAATCAAGCAAGTGTGGGCTTACCCGCAGATTGGCGAAATGGATTCGTATCTTTTATACCATGAAGAATTGGAATCCTTAGTCAAAAACATTAAAGGCTTGAGGAGGGCGAGGTTTTTTATGACTTTCTCTCAAAACTATTTAACCCACATGAAATGCTTAGAAAATGTCGGCATGCTAGGCATTAAGGAAATAGAGCATCAAGGCGTGAAAATCGTGCCGATACAATTTTTAAAAACCTTACTCCCTGATCCAGCGTCCTTAGCTAAAGACACCACCGGTAAAACCAACATTGGGTGCTATATGACCGGCATTAAAAACAACCAAGACAAAACGCTCTACATTTACAACGTGTGCGATCATAAAAAATGCTATGAAGAAGTGGGTTCGCAAGCCATAAGCTACACCACCGGCGTGCCAGCGATGTGCGTGGCTAAAATGATTTGTAATGACACTTGGAGCGTGGAGCATTTTAAAGCCGGGGTGTTTAACATAGAAGAATTAAACACCGATCCTTTCATGGAAGAATTGATCAAACAAGGCTTGCCTTATGAAGTGATTGAGCGCTAATTTTAGGCTTCAATCTTCACTGGGCGCGATAAACACCGATTCCCTTTCTATCGTAATATTCTTATCGTCTGCACTGTAAGCTTGTATCGTAATAGGGATTAAAGCGTCTTTAGCGTTCTTGTATTCTGTGGCGTTACTTTTTAGGGGTTTTCTTAAAATCACCACCGCTTTGATCTTTTGCCCGGCTTTAATGGCGATAGGGTTTAAAGGCTTTTTGATGTGAATGTCTTTTTGCCCTAAAATTTTGAAATAAAACTCATGGTCTTTATTGTCCGTGTTATGGAATAAAAACACGTAATCGTTATCCACATACCCACTAGAGCGCAATTCATACAGATCGCTGTTGCGGTTAATGTCTAAAAGCATGCGTTCTTTTTTAAACGAAGTGATGGCTAAAAGAGCTACCACAATAGCGATAACTCCCATGTAAGCGATCGTTTTTAAACGCACTAGGCGCACTTTTTGGCGCGTGTTGGTGGCGTTGGTTGAAGACCATTGGATGAGTGAAGGGCGGTTGTATTTAGCCATGGTAATCGTGCATGCATCCACGCATTCTAAGCAATTGATGCATTCTAATTGCAAGCCCTTCCTGATGTCAATATGCGTGGGGCAAACCTGCACGCAATGCAAGCAATTCACGCATTCGTTTTCAGCGCTGCGTTTTTTGGGGGGTAAGGGAAAAAGGCGACCCTGATTGTCATAAAGCACCCCGCCGCGCTTTTCATCATAAATAGGGTTTAAGGTGTCATTATCATACAACACCGATTGCACCCTAGCGTAAGGGCATAAATAGATGCAAAAACGCTCCGCAACCACCACTATATCAAACAGCACCACTAAGGCGCTAAAAAGCCAAAAACCCATAGCGATAGGGTGATCGCTAGGGTTTTTAAGATACATAAAAAAGTCTTCTGGAGCGATGAAATAAAAGAAAAACAACATCATTAGCCCCGCCACAACAGGAGCGAACAATAAAACGCTTAATGCTTTACGGATCTTATAGCTTGGGGTGTTTTTAGGGCTTTCTTGCTTGTTGCTGATCTTTTTATGGAGTTTGAAAATCTTGGTTTCAATCACATCTCTATAAAGCACCCTTAAAAAGGTTTGCGGGCAAGCCCAACCGCACCACACGCGCCCAAGGCTAGTAGTGATGAAAAAAATCCCTATAAAAAGCAAAATAACCATGAAAGGCAAAATTTGCAATTCTTCAGCGCTAAAGATCTTGCCTAAAAAATGCAGTTGTTTATGCTCAAAAGAGATCAAAAACAAATGCGCCCCATCAATGCGAACAAATGGCGTGATTAATAGCGCTAAAGAAATCAATAAAAACCCTATATAACGCTTCAAACGAAACGATTTTAAAAAATGGCTAGAAGATTCAAGCATTCTCAATATCCTAAAATTTTTAAGCCACTATACCCTAACAACTTAACGCTTTCACTTAAAAAGCAACATGTTATAATGATCGCTATTTTATTTGAAAGGGTATTTATGGAAGGCGTTTTAAATTTCCTAACCAATATCAATGTGATTTTCACCCTTTTGGGCTATTTGATTGGGGGGATTCCTTTTGGCTATGCGTTAATGAAAATCTTTTATGGCATGGATATTACTAAAATCGGATCGGGCGGTATTGGCGCGACGAATGTCTTGCGAGCCTTACAAAGTAAGGGCGTGAGTAACGCTAAACAAATGGCCTTATTAGTTTTAATCTTGGATCTATTCAAAGGCATGTTTGCGGTTTTTTTAAGCAAATTGTTTGGGTTGGATTATAGTTTGCAATGGATGGTCGCTATTGCGAGCATTTTGGGGCATTGTTATTCGCCTTTTTTGAATTTCAATGGAGGCAAGGGCGTTTCTACGATCATGGGCTCTGTGGTGTTGCTCATCCCTATTGAAAGCCTGATCGGCTTGACGGTGTGGTTTTTTGTGGGTAAGGCGCTTAAAATCTCTTCACTCGCTAGCATTCTAGGGGTAGGCACAGCGACTGTTCTTATCTTTTTTGTGCCTTATATGCATATCCCAGATAGCGTCAATATCCTTAAAGAAGTCGGCACGCAAACGCCGATGGTGCTTATTTTTATTTTCACCCTTATCAAGCATGCGGGCAATATTTTTAATTTATTAGCCGGTAAGGAAAAGAAAGTCTTATGAAAACTAAACAAGGCGTCCATATCCATAACTTGGTGTTTGAAACGATTTTAGGGATTTTAGAGTTTGAACGCTTAAAACCCCAAAAAATAAGCGTAAATGTGGATCTTTTCTACACGGAATTACCCAATAAGGCTTATTTGGACTACATGGAAATCCAAGAAATCATTCAAAACACCATGCGAGAAAAACAATACCTTCTCATTGAAGACGCCCTGAAAGATTTAAGCCAAATTTTAAAAACGCGCTACAAGGAGATCACTGAACTTTATTTGAAAATCAGTAAGTTAGAAATTTCTCCCAATTCTCAAGTGGGGGCGAGCGTGAAAATTTGCTATGAAAACGATCTTTAGTCTCTTTTTCCTCCTTATGGTTTTAAAAGCGCACCCCATAAACCCTTTATTAGAGCCGTTATATTTCCCCAGTTACGCGCAATTTTTAGATTTAGAACCTCATTTTGTCATTAAAAAAAAGCGTGCTTATAGACCCTTTCAATGGGGGAACACCATTATCATCAAACGCCATGATTTAGAAGAGCGCCAAAGCAACCAGCCAAGCGATATTTTCCGCCAGAACGCTGAAATCAATGTGTCTTCTCAAACTTTTTTAAGAGGGATCAGCAGCGTTTCTTCACGCATAGTGATCGATTCAGTCGCTCAGTAATCAGCCACTCAATAAAATGCTAAAACTTTTTTAATCACATTTTTCTTCATATTTTCTTAATCCTAAAACAAATTTAAGGTATTATTAAATAGAATAATGTAATAATAACCTTAGGTTTAAAACTTGACTAAATTTTTAGAAGAAAGTAAATAAAAAGGCTAAAAGAAATGCTTAGAAATCAATTTCGTATCGTGTTTGTCTCTTGTATTGTCGCTAGCAGTTTGCAAGCTCAAGAAAATACCCACACTTTGGGTAAGGTAACCACTAAGGGTGAAAGGACTTTTGAATACAACAACAAAATGTATATTGAAAGGAAAGAGCTCCAACAGCGCCAAAGTAACCAAATCCGTGATATTTTTAGGACTCGAGCGGATGTGAATGTGGCAAGTGGGGGCTTGATGGCGCAAAAAATCTATGTTAGGGGGATTGAGAGCCGTCTCTTAAGGGTAACGATAGATGGCGTCGCTCAAAATGGTAACATTTTCCACCATGACGCTAACACCGTGATCGATCCTAATATGATTAAAGAAGTGGAAGTGATTAAGGGGGCAGCGAACGCTTCAGCGGGTCCTGGTGCGGTTGCGGGTAAATTGTCTTTCACCACGATTGACGCTAACGACTTCTTAAGAAAGAATCAAACTTATGGGGCTAAAGCGGAAGCGGGCTTTTATACCAACTTTGGGTATCGCATGAACGCCACTGCGGCTTACCGGGGTAAAAATTGGGACATACTCGCTTATTACAACCATCAAAATATTTTTTATTACAGAGACGGGAACAACGCTTTTAGGGATCTCTTCCACCCTACTTTTGACTTGCAAGATCCGAGCAATAGCGACATTGGCGTAGGGACTCCGAGTGAAGTCAATAGCGTTTTAGGTAAAGTCAATGGCTATATCAACGACACGGATACCATCAGCTTAAGCTACAACATGACAAGGGAAAATTCCACCAGGCTTTTACGCCCTAACACCACTTCAGCCCTCTCCAAAGCCAATGACCCAGGAAGCCAGCCAGCGCCTTTTGTGATTGACTTTGGGAAAGAATTAGCCCATACGATCAACTTCAACCACAATTTGAGCCTGAAATACAAGCATGATGGAGGCACTAGTTTTAGTCAGCCGCGCGTTGAATCCACTGCCTTTTTAGGGGTAAGGGGGGGCGATTATAACCCTGTGGTGAATCCTTTCGCTTACAATTCTAATGAGCCGGCTAATCCGGATTATATCCCTGAAGTGAAAGAGTGGTGTAATAACCCGGACAATATCAGCCAGTGCACGCAAGGAGCTATCAGACCCTCTGATGGAGGCTATCAAATAGGCTATGGGCAGCCGGGATCGATCAATTGGCAAGGCGCTTCTGCAATTTCCACAGGATCTAATATTTACCATGGGCTTGTCCCTAAAAATCCTGATTATGACATGACCCCCCCTAACGCTCAAAACCCTAGCGCAAACGATTGGACTTTAGGGAATGCGGACGCTGAAGGGACTTTAGCCAGAAGGATTTTCTTAATCAACTCAGGCGTTAATTTTAAAGTAACCCACCCCATTAGCGAAGATTATGGGAATGTGTTTGAATACGGCATGATTTATCAAAACCTGAGCGTTTTCTCTGGATTGGATAAAGGCAAAAACGGCTATTATAAAAACAACATTGATCCTAACGACCCTAATGGGCCGGGCTTGCCTTACCGCCATTACTACACCGATCAAAGCTCTCAATACCCTCAAAATCTGAACGCGCCTAACCCGCTCTATCGTAACATGCCCCAAAATTCGCATGCGATTGGGAATATCATCGGTGGGTTTATGCAAGCGAACTACAATCTCTTGAAAAACCTCATCGTGGGTGCGGGAACTCGTTATGATATTTACACCTTGCTAGATAAAAACGGCCGCACGCATGTAACTTCTGGATTTTCACCTTCTGCAACCGTGCTTTATAACCCCATTGAAAGCATCGGTTTGAAAGTGAGCTATGCGTATGTAACTAAGGGGGCTTTGCCTGGCGATGGCGTTTTGATGCGTGATCCCACGGTGATTTATCAAAGGAATTTACGCCCTGCGATCGGTCAAAATGTGGAATTCAATGTGGATTACAACAGCAAGTATTTCAATGTGCGCGGGGCAGCGTTCTATCAAGTGATCAATAACTTCATCAACAGCTACGGGCAAGACACTTCTAAAAATGGTGGGGGTAACGCGACTGCAAAAAACATGTCAGGGAATTTACCCGAAACCATTAATATTTATGGTTATGAAGTTTCAGGGAATGTGCAATATAAAAATTTCGTAGGGACTTTCTCAGTAGCTCGCTCTTGGCCGACAGCTAGGGGGCATTTATTAGCCGATACTTACGCTTTAGCCGCCACGACTGGGAATGTGTTTATCTTAAAAGCCGATTACAATATCCACAAATGGGGGCTTACTTTAACTTGGCTCTCACGCTTTGTAACCAACATGTTCTATGAAGGCTATTCTATCTACTACCCTCAATACGGCTTGATGAAAATCCATAAGCCTGGGTATGGTGTGCATAATGTCTTTATCAATTGGACCCCCACTTCTAAAAAATGGCAGGGGTTAAGGATTTCAGCCGTGTTTAACAATATCTTAAACAAGCAATATGTCAGCCAGGCTTCCGTGTGGCAAGCGAGCGCGGACGCTCCAGCGAGCGATATGATCCCTAAAAATAAGCGCATGGCGCTCCCGGCTCCTGGGTTTAATGCGCGTTTTGAGGTATCCTATCAGTTCTAAAATGAAAGAAACCTTAGGATTTCTTTTTGAATTTTGAACATGGAAACAAGCATGAAAAAACCCTATAGAAACCGCCAAGCTCTATGGAAAAAGTTCCGCTCGCTCAACAAACTCATTAAAACGCTCTTAAGGATTTTAAAAAAGTAGTTTTATCAAAAATTTAGCGGGTTTAGATTAAAATAACGCTTTACTTTAACTCTCAAAAAAGGAATCAAACGCGCTTATTATGGCTAAAGAAACGCCCCCAACAACCCCGGATCTTTTGAAAAGCCCTTATCAAAAAATCATCAATGCGAGCGCGAGCGTTTTTGATGAAAACCATGGGCGATCGTTTTTTAGCCCGCAATTTTATGAAAAAATTGAACCTTATTTAAAAGAAGTTTTAACCCAACCCATTGATTTAGAATGCGATCTCAACACCGCTAAAAAAAAGAACCGCTTAACCCCTTTAAAACAGCTTTTTAAGGCGTGCTTTAACGCTGAAGAAATTTTAATTGTCAATAACAACACCAGCGCGATATTTCTCATCGCTAACGCTTTAGCGCAAGAAAAAGAAATCATTGTTTCTTATGGCGAATTAGTGGGGGGGGATTTTAACCTTAAAGATATTTTATTGAGTAGTGGGGCTAGGCTGCATTTAGTGGGGAATATTAATCGCGCTTATTTAAGGGATTACCGCTTGGCCTTGAATGAAAACAGCAAAATGCTATTCAAAACCCACAACCCCACTTTTCAAAAAGACACGCCCTTTAAAGATTTGCAAGCCCTGGCTAAAGAGCATGATTTGATAGATTATTACAATTTAGGGGATGTGGATTTGTTAAATAAAAGGGCTTTAGAAGAAGTTTTAGCTCTAAAACCATCGCTTGTAAGCTTTAGCGCGGATAAATGTTTTAATGGCGCGCAAGCGGGCATTATTATGGGGCAAAAAGAATGGGTTGAAACCTTAAAAAACCACCCCCTTTATAGAGCTTTGAGAGTGGGTAAAATCACGCTCACCTTGCTTTTTCACAGCCTAAACGCATGGGTCAATCACCAAGAAGAAATCACCATTCATGCACTACTAAACCAAACTAAAGACGCCTTATTGCAAAAAGCCCTCAAACTCTACGCCCTTTTAAAGCCTTTAGAATTGAACGTGAGCATAGCCTCTAGCTTTTCTAAAATAGGGAATTTATTTGGTAGGGAATTGGAATCCTTTTGCGTGAAAGTCCAGCCCAAAAACACCCAGAATTTAGATTGCGAGAAACTTTATTTAAAGCTTTTCCAAAAAGGCGTTATTACAAGAATTTCATGCGCATTTGTGTGCTTTGAAGTCTTTAGTTTGAATGGAGAAGATTTGGAAAAAATCGCTCTGGTTTTAAAAGAAATCCTTAACAAGGCTTAAAAATTCGCTATAATAAAATTTCTTTTAAACGCTATCTCCCCTACAAAATTTAAAGGAACTTAAGAATGGAAAAAATCAGCGATCTTATAGAGTGCATTGCGTATGAAAAAAATTTGCCTAAAGAGATGATTTCAAAAGTGATTCAAGGCTGTTTGTTAAAAATGGCGCAAAATGAGTTAGACCCCCTAGCGCGTTACTCGGTAATTGAAGAAAACAAGCAGCTCCAGCTTATCCAGTTGGTGGAAGTTTTAGAAGACGATGATGAAAGGTTGGTTAACGATCCTTCTAAATACATCAGCCTGTCTAAAGCCAAAGAAATGGATCCAAGCGTTAAGATTAAAGACGAATTGTCTTACAGCTTGAGTTTGGAGAGCATGAAACAAGGAGCGATCAACCGCCTTTTTAAAGATTTGCAATACCAACTAGAAAAAGCGTTAGAAGACAGCCACTTTGAAGCGTTTCAAAAGCGTCTTAACAGCGTTTTAATGGGGAAAGTGATTTTAGTGGATCACAATCAAAACACCTTTACTGAGATTGAGCAGCAATTTCAGGGCGTTCTTTCCATGCGCCATCGCATCAAGGGCGAGAGTTTTAAAATAGGCGATAGCATCAAGGCGGTTTTAACGCAAGTCAAACGCACGAAAAAAGGCTTACTATTAGAGCTGAGCCGCACCACCCCTAAAATGCTTGAAGCCTTGTTGGAATTAGAAGTCCCTGAAATTAAAGATAAAGAAATTGAAATCATCCATTGCGCGCGAATCCCAGGCAACAGAGCGAAAGTGAGCTTTTTTTCCCATAACGCTAGGATTGATCCCATAGGCGCGGCTGTGGGGGTTAAGGGCGTGCGCATTAATGCGATAAGTAACGAATTGAATAAAGAAAACATTGATTGCATAGAGTATTCTAATGTGCCTGAAATTTATATCACTTTAGCGCTCGCTCCAGCCAAAATTTTAAGCGTTGAGGTTAAAAAAATCCCCATAGAAGAATTGAATGCTGAAGAAAAAGAATCCGTTCAAGAGCGTTTCATTGTCAATAACCATTTGCAAAAGGCTAAGGTGCGTTTATTAGACATTGAAAAATCTAAGGCTATCGGTAAAGGCGGGGTGAATGTGTGCTTAGCGTCCATGCTTACAGGCTATCACATAGAGTTTGAAACCATTCCTAGCGTCAAAGAAAACGCAGAAAATGAAAGCGAAAAAGAAACGCCAAAAGTAGGGGTAGAAGCTTTAGAGTCTTTGTTTAAGAATTGAAATGATTTCTGTGAAACTTATTGAGTCCTTAATCAAAAGGGCTTTAGAAAATGCTATTCAAGATTTAAAACATTTTAAAAATGATATTACGCTCATTCTATCTAAAGAAAAATTAGCTGCTTATGACAGCCTAGAGCAATACAAAGAAAATTTAAAACTCATTTCTTTCATCACGCTTAAAATTTCTAATTTAGAGATTTATTTACGCAATGCTTTAGACTATTGCTTAACCCAAATTAAGGGGAGCGATTGGGTGTTTAATGAAAGTGCTTTAACCCCTTTAATCAAAGAATTAAAAGAAAAGAAAAAAGAAATCACGCATTCTTTAATCTTATCTAAAATGTCTTTAGGGGCAGTGATCAGGCTTATTTTTTGTTATAAGTTAGAGGGGGTAATATTAGATTTGAGAGCGTATCGTTTGAGAGCTTATTATCACGAAAATAAAGATACCTTGCTTATTAAAGGCAAAAAACGCCTTCTTTACAATTATATTAAAGCCCATATTGTTTTAAACTTGCTATGGACGATTAGAAATCGCGCGTATCATTGGGAAAATTTACTCAAAATCCAACCAAACAAGCGCCCACGAATAGCCACATCATTCAATGGAAAAACAAAAAACATTCCAATGGACAAAATTTTAGTGATTGGTGTTGAGCCTAATAAAATTACCTTATTTCTAGATGACTTGATCAAAAGCATTGGGAACAAAAACCTGGAAAGTTTAAGCAGTTTATAAAGAAAGTTGGGCTTCGGTCAGCCCTTATAATGTAAATGCATTATAACCCAAAAATCAAAATAAATCAAATTTCTTAAAAACCTACTCGCTTTTTTTATTTTTTAACAACCCCCCTAACACAAGAGCCGTTTTTTATTTAATTCTTCCACTAACATTACCCTCTTTTTGAAAGTTTTCCCATTGCCAATATACAGATTCAAAAGCAATTCTATGGTATTTTTTACACCGAATTTTTAAGGCGTTTGCTTTAAACATTACGATCCCTACTATTTATGGTTTTAGTCCAAAGCCATGCGGTAGAAAAAGCTTTTTTAATCTTTAAATCGCATTTGATTGTTCTTGCTTGTTTTTATAGGGTTAGGATAAAATCACGCTCACCCCCTAGTTTTTTTGCTAGAGATTAGGGGGTAAATCACCTTCAAAGGATTACTATGTCCAAAAAACATGGTAAAAAGCCCTTGTATTATACTTAAAAATACCTTTTTTTAAGTATAGGGTTAAAATTGTTGTTAAAAAAACCCATTAAACCAAAGGTTTCCCCTATTTAAGGGGTTTCCTTTAAGGTGAATCGTTTTTATTACTTGTGAAGTTTTTTAATATGATTTTAAATTAGTGATTTAAAGCTTTTATAAAAATCGTTTTTGCGAGATTAGGATAAAATAACGCTCACCCCCTAGTTTTTTTGCTAGAGATTAGGGGGTAAAATCCACTTTTAGGAGCTTACTATGAAAAATCATCGTAGTAAACACTCTTGGAGAGAATTATACCTAAAAATCAGTTTTTTTGGTTTAAAGTTTGATCTAGTGATTAAACGCTAATTCTTAAAAAGAGTTGCCCCCTAGATTAGGGGGTCATCCTTAAGTGGGAAATCAGCTTATTCACTGCCCGTTTTCAATGGTTTTGATTTCTTCATCGGTGAGGTGGTAGAGCTGATAGACTAAGGCGTCAATTTCTTTTTCTAATTCTTGGGTGTTGGCTTTAGGGTCTTTTTCTTTTACTTTTAAGATCCGCTTCGCGCCATCGGTGATTTTATCGGCTAATTCTTGGTTTTTATGAGTGATTTTAGGAATGGGGAGCCGTTCTATAAAAGCCTTTTTATAGCGATAACCACTCTCACCTAGTCCACCGCCTGCGTAGAAAGTTTTGAAAGCAAAAGTGATCAATTTAGAATGCAACATTCCTAAAAGATAGCGCAAATGTTCTCCTGTGAGAATGAAGCTCGTGGCTTCTGCGTAGAAACACCCTAATTCGCATTCTCCATTATCTAAATAAAATCGTGGCTCTTGCACGATCTCGCTATACACAATTTTCTCTTTTTCAAAATCTTGCAAATAACTATCTTTTGGATTATTGTCAAGTTCCAACCAATGATGTTGACCTGGATATGGCTTATTGCTGTTCTGTGGGCCTCTAGAATAACGACATTGTCCCCTTTGCTCCAATTGATCTTTATATTGTAATAGGTGATTATAGATTGTAGGATATTCAACTTCTAAAAATTCATGGCTACCAAATTTTGCGATAATCACCCACAAATCCGCCCACTCATAAGAATACCTTTTAATGTCTTTCCCTCTTAAAATGGGTTTGATGAGCGCTTCTGTGCGCTTTCTTTCTTCTTGCGTCTTGCAAGCGTTTAAGATTGCGTCTCTTTTTTCAGTGGGAATGATGAAGGCTTCGTTCGCGCCGGTTTTTATCCCGTAATTGATTTGAATGTCCCAGTCTTTAAGCGGGGTGCCAACACTCTCTATTTTGTCCCTCAAATCCAAAAGCGTGGCGTTGGCAAAAATAAAGCTTTCTGTTGAAAGCGCGTTTTGCCTCATGGAAAGGGAGGGGGTGCTTTTCAAATCGTCTTTATCGTTTGGGGTGGGTTCGTAATATTTAAAATCGCTCTCTTTAGGGGGCGTTTGTTTGATGAAACTCATGATGCTGGTATCCACTGCAGCGCTCTCAAAGACTTTTAAGGCGTTTAATTCCATGTAGCTGACAAGGGTGGTTTTTTTAAGCAGCCATTCTCTCAATTTAGCGCCGTATTTGGCTCGCGCGTATTTGTTGGAAGTGATGAAAGCGTTAAACCCCTTTTCTTTTAAAAGGTGGTAAGATAGGGCAAAAAAGTAGGTGTAAATGTCAGCGGTGCTGTTATAGAAATCTTGGTATTGCTTTTCTAATAAAGGCTTTAAGTTTTTGATTTGTTCTTGGCGGATATAAGGCGGGTTGCCTATGATGCAATCAAAGCCTAAAAAATCCCCCTCATCGTCTAAAACTTCAGGGAATTCAAAGCGCCATTCAAGAGCGTTAGCGTAGCGTTCGTTTTCATCTTGTAAATCTTTATAAGATGTTAGGACATAGCGGTTAAAATGTTCTAGCCCCACTACTTTATCCGTTTTGTCTAGTTTGGGGTAGGGTGTATAATCATGAAAAAGACCTTCATGCGCCATTTTCTTTTCTAATGCTAGGGCTTCCAATTCTAAGCCGTTATCGTTTGCCTCCTCTAAGATACTCTTGCCATAGAGTTCTAAATGCTCTTTTAAAAATTTTTTAAATTTTAATTCTTTTTGAGGGGGTTCTAAAGTGAGTTTAAAAGCTTCTTTAATTTTCTCTATCCTATCATTGAGAGCCTTTTTAAAATCTTTGTTAGGGTTTTGCGCTAATTCTTGATAAAGACGTTCTTTAGCGTATTTTCTAACGGCGTTAGAGTCTTTTATGGGGCGCGTTAGGGTTTCTAAGATTTTAGGGTCTTTGTAAATTTTAACGAGTTCTTTATATTCAGCGATGTAGTATTCTAGGTTTTTATTTTTTTCGGTTTTTAATAAGGCTTTATCTTTGAGGGCAAACCTAGAAATGAGCGAATTACCGCACTTAATGTTAATGTCAATGTTGGGGAGGGTTTCAAGTGCGTTAGTGTTCTTACCCTCTTCAAAAATATAATAGCTGTATTTTAAAAGCTCTATCCATAGCCTGAGCTTGGTGATTTCGCATGAATTGGGGTTAATATCCACGCCAAAAAGGCAGTTTTCAATGATGGATTTTTTAAGCTCAAAAAGTTCTTTTTGGATTTGGTGGTGGGGGTCGTTTTCGCTATGCGGTATGGTGTAGTTAAAGACTTTATCCTCTGGCGTGTGAATGATGATTTCATCGTTTTCTAATCTAAGATCGTGGCGATACAAGGAAGCAATAAGCCCTAGCTCGTAAGCAATTAACACCATTTCATTGAGCGCTGAAACTAAAAAATGCCCGCTCCCCACCGCCGGATCGCAAATGCGTAAAGTTAAAAGCGTGTTTAGGTATTCTTTAGCTTTTTCATTTGAAAAATTTCTGTCTATTTTTCCTTTCACAGTCCCACTGATAAATGGCGTTGAATTTATCCCGTACGATGGGCGTGATACTCTCTTTGCACATGTAGCTTGTGATGAAGCTTGGGGTATAAAAGCTCCCCTCTTTATAGCCGTTGAGTTTTTCAAAAACAAGCCCTAAAACGCTAGGGTTAATCAAACGGCTTTCGCTCTTATTTTGATTATCTTTAATGTCTTTAGGGGTGGTGGTGAAATCATAAACGCGCAAAAATTCAAAAAGGTATTCCAGCAAGGGCAAAGCTTTTTCTTTTTGATAATCTTCATGTTTTTTGAGAACGGAATTTTTATAGATTTCTAGCTTTTTATTGTCTAAAAGCTTGATTTCATGCCCCTTTAATTCCAAAGGCGTTTTATCAAACAAACTGGAATTCAAATAAGGGATTTTTTCTAAAATCTTGTCTTCTTTAATCTCTGATAAACGCTCGCTGTTTTTCTTGGCTAGGACTTCAAAAAAGAGGGTGTTTAGGGCGTTGAAATTCTCAAAATTTTCTGTGGTTAAGAAAGGATTTTCAAAATGCTTGAAAGAAATTAAAAGGCTTTCTAAAAGCCGTAAAAACAAGATGCGGTTATTCCAAGCGATGAGTAACGCCATGACTTCTTCATCGTCTAAATTTTTGTATTTCTCTTTTAGGGCATAACTTAGGGAGTTTTGGGTGCGGCTGGGCTTGATTAAAATTTTCCCTTTGTCATTTTGCTCTTCTAACCCTAAAATGTAAAGCAATTCTTCATAAAAATCTTTGTTAAGCGTGTTAGCGTCAGAATATTTTGGAATTTTGAGCAAAAAATTAGGGCTTAGGGCTTGATAGATTAGGGCTAAATTTTCTTTTTTGAGAGAGATATGGTGGTATTTCAAAGAACGATCAAGTTCATTAAGGCGCTTTTGGCAAACATCATAAAACGCTTCTGTGCGTGTATCGTTACCCTTTCTATCGTGGCAATTTTTAAAGGCGTTTTCAATTTCTTTATCTTTATTAAAAACCTCAAATTCGTTTGCATCAATGATATAAAGCTCTTTAATAGTGGCTAAGATAAGATGCTTAAGGTTGTTATTACCATTTTTTCTTTCTGTGAGGTAATAGAAAAGGCTTTCATGCAAGGCTTTAACATTCAAATCACCCTTTTTAATAAATTCGTTGGGGTTTTTAAGGGCTTTAAATTCAATGATCACCTCCACTTTGTCATTGTCATTAAGAATAGCGCTGTCTATTTTTTTGGTGGGCTTAACCTTGTATTTAAAAACACCTTTCAATAAATCATTAAAAGCGTCGTTTTGGTGATTTTCATTTTCTTGTGGGTTGGTTTCTAAAAAGGCGTTAAAAGCGGTTTCAAAAGCTTTCAGTTGCTCTTGATTTGGGTGGTTTGTGTTGGGTAAATCTAATTTTTTATAATCCATTCTAATTCCTTATACCGCTTAAAAACGCATGCTTTAAAAGTTTATCGTTGTTTATAAAAGCGTTTTTTAATGCCACGCTTTTATAAGTGTAATGCTCTTTAATACTTGAGATTTTGCCTAAAAACTTATTGATTTCATTTTTTTGAAATTCTTCATCATCTTGTCTTGGCGCGTTTTCTAATAAGCTGTTTATTTCTTTTTCAAAATTTTCTATAGTTTCTTTTGTGGGTGTTGGGGGATTGTATTTTTTAATGAAATCCTTGAGTAAAATGCGAGTGAAACTCATCATAAAACGCCTTTAAAATTGGATAAAAACGATTATAACAAAAGCACCATGAATTTTAAATAAAACGCTTTTCTTTAAAATTGTTCCATGTGAAACATTAGGGTAATCAGTTTGTTGATAATCCTTGTTTAATTTAAATTTTTGACTTTCTCCAAACATTGTATATAGATGATCAAGGGATATGTCCAAAATAGGTTCAAACATGAAAGAGTTAATGTGGATATTTTCAGAAGTAATCATTAAAACCTTTTGTATAACCCTTTTTTCATCATCAGATAGTTCTTTTTTGGTGGCATCATATAACTCCCTTGTTTGATTTTTCTCCGATTTGAATTCTCGATTTAGTTTATTTAACATCCATTCTTCAGCTTTTAATCTGATCGCCATTGAAAGAATAATCTTATTTTGTAATTCAATATGATTACAATCTTTATCGTTATAAATTTCTTCTGCAATATCATAAATTGCTTGAAAGTATAATTTTGAGTTATCTTTTTCAATCTTTTTATTTTTTCGCTCTATGCCAAAAACGCTATCAAAAATCTTTGAAATATCCTGAATGTGAATAGTTTTTGTATCTTTTTTCATGTGCAAGCAATTTGTAAGTTTTATATAATTGCTGTCTTTGTCTGCTTGAGAACTTGTGTATTCAATCAAATTCCTCACAAAAGGTATCAGTGCGAAAAAGTCTTTATCATTTTCTGAGTCTCTAATACATTTAATAAAACTCTTCAAATACCCACCATTTTCAAAAATTATTTCTCTAGCATCATTTTTGCGGATCATTTTAATCTGTTCTCTAGGAATATTCAAACGGCTTGCTAGGGTGCGATAAAAATCAAAATTATGCGTCATCACGAGCAATTTAAATTGTCTGCATTCTTGCAAATCCTTAAGATACTCAATAATTGCATATTTATTTCTATAATCAAAAGAGTCTGAAATATCATCAAAAACTAAGAGTTGGATTTCGTCGCTTCTTTTTCTAGCCTCAATTTCAAACAAGATTTGTAAGATATATAACGCTCTCTTTTCTCCTCCGCTTAAATGTTTTTGCAAATCTTCTTTTTGAACATTCATATCCTGATTGTCATCAGAAAATATAAATCTAAATTGCGCGGTGTCTTTATTCAATAAAATATCTTTTTGATTTTGAAGCTCCACTTTAAAGGGAACAAGAAATCTTTGATTAAAAATTTCAATGACAGATTCCCATTCTTTCTGGTCTTTGTTAGCCTGTTTTATAATTTCTTCTATTTTAGGCTTTTTCTCTCTATAAAGATTAACCAAACTTTTAACATTTTGAATAACTTGTTTAAGATAGCTAAACAACACCTTTTTTCTAAAAGAATCATAATCTAAAAGTTCTGTTAATAATGTATTATCCTTATTGATAGAATCTTTAAAGGCTTTAAGTTCCTTATTAGCATTTATGACTTTTTCAATCTTATCAAAGCTCTCTTTAAGCTTCTCATCATTGACAATTCTATTTTTTCATTTTCAAAAATATCTGACAATTTTTGATAATTCGTAATTTCCTCTCCAGCAATTTTCAAACTATGGTTAGCTTTAAAAAACCTGTTATTTTCTAAAGCTTTTTTAAGATCATCAGCATGGTTTGTTCCAAAATCCCCACCATCCATATGTTTAAAAATCTCAGATTGAGACAATAATTCTTGATATTTATTAAAATACTGCTCAATCAAATTACGATGCTCATTGACAAAATCTTTCACTTTTTTTGATCTATCAAATATATCACGATATTCAAAAGAATAGTGTTTTTCGCTGTTTTCTATTTCAGTCAAATAAGTGTCTAAAATTTCATAAAAATTTTTATTTTTTTCATTTTTAATTATTTCTTCTTCACAATCAAAACCGCTTGCAATATCTCTAAGACTTTTTAAAAGTGCCTTCTTTTCTTTTTCTAATTCTGAAAGAATATTATCATATCGTTGTTTGAGGTCTGATTTTGCCATAAAAGTTGTAACGCTATCTTCAGAGCTAAATTTTTCATCATAAGAATGAAAAACAGCAACATTTTCTTTTGACATTTTCTTACCATTAAACTCAATCTTTATTTCACTTTCACGATTAGGATAAAAATTATCTTTTGGCATTTCGTTATTTATCAAATCTGTCAGGCTTTTTGCAAATGAAGTTTTAAAAACCCCATTTTGAGCATATAAAAGATAGCTATTTGTTTTTGAAAAATCTAAAGATGTTTTTTGTATCTTTCCTATCCCATAACAATTCTCTATATTGATAATTTTTAACTCTATTGACTACTCCTTAGTAAATTTAATCAAACCTTATCGTATTCATTTTAATAAGACCTTTTTAAAGATTAAGTTTAAATTGATCCAAATTGAAATTGTTCCATGTGAAACATTAGAGTAATTGAGCTTATTAACTCTAATCTTTACGATTTAAAACTTCATTGATCAACGCGCTCAATTGATCATCATTCAGCTTGGTTTGGTATTCAATATTCACGCCTTGCTTTTTTAAAGCTTCAAAAAATTTCTTAGCGGTTGAAATTTTCCGCTCTTCTTCAGGGCGCAATTCGCTTTTTTTATCAACCCCTTTAGTTTCTACCACTAACAACACTTTTTTATCGTTATTTTCAACCACATACCCAAAATCAGGGCTATAAGTTTGGTTTAACCCTACCGGGATCTTAACCCTAGGGAGCTTGCCAAAAACAATGATTTTAGTGTCGTTAGATTCTTCAATCGTGTCTTTTTCAATCTCGCTATCCACTTGCATGAAATTTTCATACAGGCATTTTTCTCGCGCGCTTGAATTTTTAATCTCATATTTATCCGCCCCCAAACTCCCGTCTAAAAACTCTCTAATCTCTCCCTTTTCATCATAAAACGCATCGTTTTTTCTGTTTTTAATCGTCGTTTCGCGCATTTGATAGGAAATTTTATCTTCAATATTTTGATAAATGATTTCCAAAAACAGCTCTTCTAAGCGCTTTAAGCCCTCTTGTTCGTTTTTTTTAATTTCATTAAACTTGTTTTCATCAATGTTTTCCAACACTTTAGCCACGCTTTTAAAACTCAATTTCACCTTATTGGACAAGGCGCTGATAAATTCATGCAGACTCCACACGCATGCGTTTTCTCGCTCAAAAGTCTCTGTTTTAGCGTTATTCCCCATCGTTTCTACTTTTTTATGAGTCGTAACCGAAACGATTTTTGACTTGACTTTAAAAGAAGAATTAATATTTTTGACAATCTCATCAATCAAGCTCTCGCTATCCATAGCATAAGCGATCCTAGCTTGATGATTCAAACCCGCCCATAAGGTTTCAAATTTTTTAAAATTTTCTTTATTGATTTTGATTTTTTCAGTTTTTCGCTCGTTTTTGTTCCTAACTCTAAAATGGCCAACTAAACGATCTTTTAAAAAATCTTTTAATTTTTCAAAATCCAAGTATGTTTCATTTTTTAATGTTTCTAGTTCCGGTTCTTTTTTTAAAAATTCGTTTTGATTGAGAGTGAGTTTAAAGTTTTCATCATCTGTTCTTTCTCCAAAGCCCAAACCCTCTAACTTTTCAAATAAAGCCCCGTAATACCCTTTTTTAACCATGCCGCTTTTTTCTAACTCTCCCCCACTAAACGCTTGTTTGATCAAGCTGTGTTCGCTTATCTCTTGCTGGATCGCTCCCACAAAATCCCCCTCCACTTGCGGCACGATCACCACCAATTCATTGACAAAATCAAAATCAGCATGCTCTTTAGTGATGCGTTCGCCCTTATCATTCACAGCGAGCCTTAGCCCCCTACCGATTTGTTGCAATTTAGTGATGTTGGAATGGCTGGGGGCTAATTTGCAAATCGTCATCACATTAGGGTTATCCCACCCCTCTTGCAACGCCCATTGCGAAAAAATAAACCTGAGATCGGAATCAAAACTCAGCAATTTTTCCTTTTCTTTTAAAATGAGTTCGATCGCTTTATCTTCATCGCCCACTTTCTTGCTTTTAGCGAAATACCCTCCATGCACTCTTTTAATGTCTTCTCTAGTGCGCTCTAAATACGCTCTATAATTTTCATCTAAAGGCTTTTTTAAGACTTCTTCAAGTTCTTGTTGGTAAAGTTTTTCAAATAAAAGGGCTAATTTGGCCGGCTGTTCATTTTCGCTTAAATAGCTATTCACCCCGCTAATAAACACCATGCACAAGGCTTTAATCCCCTTTTTAAAAAGCCCTTCTTCTCTTTCAAAATGGCTTTTTATCGCTTCTTTCAGCATCACTTCTTGCTCGCCCTCTACAAAATAAGAAAAAGGCTCTTTTTGATCCAGCAACAAATTAACGCCGTTCAAAAAACGAACCTCATTTTTAGCGATGTTTTCTACAATGTAATCTTCTAAAGCGCTGATATGAGTTAGCGCCCCTAAATTATCATGCGTTTTGACTTTGACGCTTTGAGTTTTATTTTCCAAATTCGTGTAATTGATCGTGGCTTCATTTTGTTTTTTGTTAGCCTCTTTAAGCTCTAAAAAATACTCATCACTCTCCCCCACAGACGCCACGCTAATGCTTTTCACTAGGGCGCAATCAAACGCTTTTTTGCTGTCTAGCGCGTAAATCAAATTATTATAATCATCTTTAAAAGTCGCCCCAAACCTGAGCGTGATTAAAGCGTTTAATTGTTCCAAATATTTTTTTGTTTTATCGCCTAAAAATCGGTGCGGTTCGTCTAAGATCACGATAGGGCGGATACTGGCTAAAGCTTGCATGTAGCTTTTTGCGCCATTGAATAGATTCGTGTTTTCTAAGCATGATTGATTGATAGTGTTTTTCTCTTTATTAAAAGCAGAAAAAGTCATCACCAACACACAGCATTTATGGTTGCTCGCTAGAATGAATCTTTCTGCATTTTCATAGCTTTCTAAATGCGTGTTAGAATACTCGCTTTTAAAAAATTCTCTTGTGATTTCAATACTCTTTAAAACCCCTAATTTAATGGCGTTGCTTGGCACTAAAACGATAAATTTTGACAAATGGTAGTTTTTGTGCAAGGCATAAACGCATTCCAAAAAGCAAAAGGTCTTCCCGGTGCCTGTTTCCATTAAAATATCGCAGTTTAACGACTTCTCAATCCCCACGCTTCCCTGGGTTATTTTTTGCTCTGATCGTAAATCCTCAATATTTTCTAATAAAACACCTTTGAGCACCTCTGTTTCAAAAACAGGGTTAGCAATCCTTTGAGCGTCATTTTCTGGCTCCCTCAAATCAATCCCCTTAAACACCCCTAAAATCTGATTCAAGCATTTTTCTTGATAATCCAATCGTTTGAATTTGATTTTCACCTCTACCCCCTAATCTTTAAATCGCCGCTCTCTAATTTCAAATCAAACAAATTACTGCCCAATTCCAAACACAGCCTATCATTACTGATAGCGGGCATATACATGCTAATTTTTTCCACCCCTTTATCTTTCAAGTTTTCTAAAACCTCGCTCATTTCTATATCCCCCACAATGAAAGCCGTATTTTCAGCCAGATACAAGGCGTTTTCAATCAAGCAGGTTATAGGGGTAGTGAGCTCCAAACCCTCGCAACCTAAAAGCTTGATTAAAATCGTTTGGGTTTCCATTTTGTCAGGGTTAGAATAAGCGAACAAATCCTTTTGATGGGCTTGACTGAGATTTTTATCATTCGCATGCGTTCCATCATCAACGATTTCAAACGCTTGAAATCCCACATCTAAATTGGGGCAAGCTTCTTTTATTTTAGCCCCCGCTCTTTTAATCCTTTCTTCGGTGATGTCAAAAATGCTTGGGGATTCAGATTTTAAGGTGTTCAAACAAAAATCATGCGCGCTTTTGTTGTTTTTGGGATCAATTTTTTCATCTAACTGGACGAGAATGAAGCGCCTTTCTTTAAATGCGACGTTCAAGCCATTAAATAACCCCCCCCCTCACTTAATTTTTGATAATCGCTCTTATTACTCTCTAACACGGCATGCGCGGTCGTCCCGCTCCCGGCGAAAAAGTCTAAGATGATGTCGCCTTTTTCGGTAGCATGTTCTACAATCTTAGCCATAAAATCCACACCCTTTGGATAACTAAAATACTCCGCTAATTCAAGGCTTAATAATTCTTTAGTCGCCGCTTGGTTCATATAACAATTATCGCTAAATACTAAACTATCAAAAGTTTTTTGCGTGGTTTTTAAATCTTTCAAATAGCGTTTGTAAATAAAGCCCCTTTCATTATCCTTATGTTCTTTTTTAAAGCAAATCCGCCCCTCATCAATGTGTTTTTGTAATGTATTTCGTGTGGGTATCCACGAACGCCCTTTAGGCGGATAATCCACTTTACCTGTATAAGGATTAGTAATAGGATAATATTGTATTTCAGCATAGCCAGCCTTGCTAGGGTCAGCACTAATCCATGCCCCATTAGGGTCGTTATCGGGGTTTTTGTAATTTTCTAAATTCTTTTCTCCCCCCAAGAGATTGACAAATTCTTTATTTTTCGCATAACAGAGTAAAAATTCATGTTGGTAATTGACGCCCGTTTTAGCGTCATTAGTCGTGCTTTTAGTTTTTCTAATGAAATCAGCTACAAAATTCCCCTCTCCAAAAATTTCATCGCATAAAAGTTTGAGTTGGGCGGCTTCGTTATCGTCAATGCTGATGAAAATCACGCCGTCTTGCTTGAGCAAATCTTTAGCGAGTAGCAATCTAGGATACATGAAACTAAGCCACCCGCTATGGCTTTTTGACCCAAAAAGATTCTTGATATAATCCAGCTTTTCTTTAGAATAATCCAATGTTTTTAAAACCTCTTCATTGGATTGCGAGAAATCATCGCCATAGATAAAATTGTCGTTTTTCGTGTTGTAAGGGGGGTCAATGTAAATCATTTTGATTTTTTCACTATAGCTTTGTCTTAAGATTTTGAGAGCGTCTAAATTATCGCCCTTGATGAGAATGTGCTTGCTCGTGGATTTATTTAAGGGCTTTAAAATCTTATGATTTTTCTTAAAAGCTTGATTTAAGGCGATTTTCTTACCCACAAAATCCAACCCATAGCCCTCTTCTTTTATCTCGCTAAAATCCCCTAGTAACGCTTTTAATTTTCCTGTATCCAGCGTGAGCTTATTATCATTTTCTATACTCAAGCAACCGGGAAAATAACGATTAAAAACCTCTACATTTTTTTCATTAACGCTTTTTTCTCCACCCATTTCTTTATTTTGCATTGCTATCCTTTTTTTAAATGATGTGAATTACCCAATTCCGCCTTAATTTTCAAATGTTCCCCGTGAAACGCTAGCGGCCTTTAAAAAATCCTGTTTCACTTCAGCGATAATGTTTTCATCTTTGGCTAAGTCAATGTATTCAAAACTATTCCCGCTCTGCTCTCCGCCCTGAAGTAAATCCCCGCTTTTTCTGTATTCTAAATCCAATTCAGCGATTTTAAAGCCGTCTAATTCATCAGCAAATTTTTCTAATCGTTCGTTTTCTTCTTGGATCGTGCATAAAAAACAATAGCCTTTCAAGCCGTTACGAGACACACGCCCCCTTAACTGGTGCAAAGTCGCTAAGCCTAACCTTTCAGGCGCTAAGATCACTATCACGCTCAATCGTGGTAAAGAAATGCCCACCTCAATGAGCGTAGTCGCTAAAAGAATGCTCCCAAACTCTCTAAATTCTTCAATCACTTCTTCTTTATTTTTATCTTGCCCTGAAGTGGTATAAACCTTTTTAAAGCGTTTTTGCCAAAAACTTGCCCCCTCACTGAGCGATAAATACGGGATTTTTTCGCTTTCATTCACCAGCGGATAGACGACAATGACTTGGTGGTTTTTAGCGATTTCTTCGCTGATTTTTTCCATCACTATTTTAAAATCTCTTTTATGCAAGACCAGAGTTTCAATTTCTTTAGGGTAAGGGATTTCTCTAATCATGGTCGTTTTCACAAACGCGCTTTTGGCTAGGGCGAGCGTGCGAGGAATGGGGGTAGCGGAAAATTGCAAGGAATGGGGTTTATTACCCTTACTGCTCGCCATTTTTTCTAATTGATAGCGCTGCTTGGTGCCAAATCTATGCTGTTCATCAGTGATTACTAGTGCGAATTCATTCAAATCGCGCTTATCAAACAACAACGCTTGCGTGCCTATAATAACATGCGTGATTGTTTCAAACAAATGATTGGATCGCTTCTTGTGGCTCCCGCCAAGCAATAATTCCACTTCAAAATAAGGGGGTAAAAATTTTAAGGCTTCGTTATAAAGCTGTTTAGCGAGAATGGAAGTGGGCGCCATTAAAAGGGTTTTATTAGGGTAAGCTAATACCATGCTCGCTAAAATCACCATCGTTTTCCCGCACCCCACATCGCCTATAATCAAACGCTTGCACGCTATGGAGCTGGTGAGATCGTTTTGAATTTCTTTAATGGCGTTTTGTTGATCGCGCGTGAGTTTAAAGGGTAAAGAAGCGATAAACGCTTTCAAGCGTTCGCTGTTATTGGGGCATGCGATTTTAGCGCCAAATTGCAATTTTTTGCGCTCTAAATTTTTCATATAAAAAAGCATTTCAATGTATTTTAATGCATTTAAATGTTGTGAAGGGAAATTTTTATTCGTTTCAAAATCCTTGACAAAATGCGGCGTGGGGAAAAAGATTTCTAACAATAAACGCGCGATATTCTCTTTAACGCCTTCCTTTTTTAAATTTTCTAATGAAATGAGTTTTTGTAAATTTTCTTGTATTTTTTTATGATTTTTAACTTTTTTAAAAATTAAAGAAATTTTTCCAAATTCGGTAAGGATTTTAGGCGTGTTAATGATATAAGCTTGATTAAAAGAGCTTTGCTCTAATTTACCATAAATGAATAAACTCTCGCCGGTTTTAAACTGGCTGTAATAAAACGCGCTGTGATTGAAAAAAACAAGCTCTAAATTTTTGCAAAATCGTTTGGAATAGGCGAAAATCTTTAAAACTTTGGCGTAGTTTCTTTTATCTAAAATACCCACTTCTAAAACGCCGCTCAAGCCCATTTCAAAACGCTCTAATAAATTCAAATCTTTATAGCCTTTGGGCGTATAAACAAGCAAGGCTTCTAAAAGCGATTTCACATTCAATATTTTTAATAAGTCATCTGTTTCTTGCAATTTGTTCTTACCCTAGCCAATCCTTAATCGTTTTTATGATAAGATAGTCAAATTATACATTGACTTAAGGAAATTTAATTGATGAAATCTAAAATCACTCATTTTATCGCTATCTCTTTTGTTTTAAGCCTGTTTATTGCATGTAAAGATGAAGTTAAAAAATCGTCCCAATCGCACCAAAACAACACTAAAACCACTCAAAACAATCCAATCAATCAAGCGAATAAGGATATAAAAAAGATTGAGCATGAAGAAGAAGATGAAAAAGTCACTAAAGAGGTGAATGATCTGATCAATAACGAAAATAAAATTGATGAAATCAATAATGAAGAAAACGCTGATCCTTCGCAAAAAAGAACGAACAACGTTTTGCAACGAGCCACTAACCACCAAGACAATCTCAACTCCCCACTCAACAGGAAGTATTAAAGTGTGAAATTTTTTTCAAAGGATTTATTTAAAAAAGTAACCCCCTTATTTTTAAGCGTTTATTTTTTAAACCCTACCATTATGCAAGCTAAAAGCCGTTTTTATGTGGCTTCTCAATATCAAGTAGGCAAAATGATTATGAAAAAATACAACGATCTTAAACGCACGATTGAAGGGGCGAGCTTTTCTTTAGGCTGGGAGATTAACCCCACTCATTACTGGTTTTATTCTCGCTATTACTTTTTTATGGATTATGGGAATGTCATACTCAATAAAAGAACGGGCGCTCAAGCGAATATGTTCACTTATGGCTTTGGAGGGGATTTGATCGTGGAATACAACAAGAACCCCTTGTATGTTTTTTCCCTTTTTTATGGCATGCAAATTGCCGAAAACACATGGACGATTTCCAAACACAGCGCGAATTTCATCATTGACGATTGGCGCAGCATTCAAGGGTTTTCGCTCAAAACTTCCAATTTTAGGATGTTGGGTTTAGTGGGGTTTAAATTCCAAACTGTGCTATTCAACCATGACGCTAGTATTGAAGTGGGGATCAAATGGCCTTTTGAATTTGAATACGACTCAGCCTTTGTGAGGCTTTTTTCTGTCTTTATTTCGCACACTTTCTATCTTTAAACTAATTCCAACCCTACCGGGCAATGATCGCTCCCTAAAATATCTTTATAGATTAAAGCGTCTTTTAAGCGCGTTTTTAAAGGATGAGAGCATAAAAAATAATCAATGCGCCAACCAATGTTTTTATCCCTTGCTTGTTGCATGTAACTCCACCAGGTGTAAGCCTTTTCTTTGTTAGGGTAAAAATAACGGAAAGTGTCAATAAAACCGGCGTTCAAAAGCTCGTTGAATTTCCCTCTCTCTTCATCGCTAAAGCCCGCATTTTTTCGGTTTGTTTTAGGGTTTTCTAAATCAATTTCATTGTGAGCCACATTCAAATCCCCGCACACAATGACAGGTTTTTTTAACTCTAAAGCTTTTAAAAATTTTCTAAATTCCACCTCCCAACTCATGCGATAACTAAGCCTGGATAGGGCTTGTTGGGAATTAGGGACATAAACATTCACTAAATAAAACGACTCAAATTCGCAAGTTACCACGCGCCCTTCTTTGTCATGCTCTTCTATATTGATACCATAGCTCACGCTTAAAGGCTCTTTTTTAGTGAAAGTTACCACCCCAGAATAGCCCTTTTTAATCGCGCAATTCCAAAAATCAAAATACCCTTTAAATTCAAAGGTGTTTTGTTCTTGCTGCATTTTAGATTCTTGAATGCAAAAAACATCCGCATCAACGCTATTGAAAAAATCCATAAAGCCCTTAGTCATGCAAGCTCTTAGCCCGTTCACATTCCATGAAATCAATTTCATTGTAATCCTTGTTCCCTTTTGAGTAAATTATATTTTTTAGTCATTTTTTAAAAATTAAGCTTTATTTTACCTTTTTTATGTAATAATTGTCTTTTGCTTGGCTTGATAGCTCAGTCGGTAGAGCAGAAGACTGAAAATCTTCGTGTCGGTGGTTCGATTCCGCCTCAAGCCACCATCTTAAACTTCGTTGAATAAATAATTCCCCTTTTTGACACAAACAACACGAGAGTTTTCAATACTCAAAGGCGTGCTTTTGGCTCGTGGCTGCTCTTCTATTTCTAAAACCATGCACACCCCTTCTTTAAAGCGCACATGGTTTTTAACCCATTCTTTGTATTCACTGCTTTCTTTGACTATATCGTTTAAATAATGCCCCTCATACACTTCCACAAATTCCATGAACTTTTCATTTAAATTCAATTCATCGCGCGTTATTTCGCTTTTTCGTGTGGAAGAATAAGCCAATTCGCTGGTTTCATAAAAAGTCGGCTCTATTTGGTCGTCTTGTTTGGGGCGCTCATAAATGGCTTTCACTAATTGCGTGGTGATTTCATACTCGCTCTCCCATGCTTGTTTTAAAGGCTCTTCTATCAGATAGCATTGCCTAGTCGTGCCGTCTTTTCTCGCTCTAGCCCTTTTACACTTTTCTGTAGAGCTTCTGGCTTGGAGAATGGCGAAATTATTTTTAGCTTCAAAAGTTTGAGGGTCTTCTAAAGGCTCTGTTTTATGAACAGAGATTTTAGTATAGGGGGTAATGATCTTACCGCTTTTATTTTCAGCGGTGCTGTAATCGCAAGGGGTAATGTCTGTTGTAACCTCTTTGTCTTTATCAATGCGTTTTAAAATGCTTGGGCGATAGGCTTGTAGATTTTCATCATCATAAACCCACTTCCCGCATGCAAATTCCTTAATATTAGGATCTCTAATCGCTTGTTTTTCCACATTGTCCCTATTTTCGTTGCTTTCATTGTTTTCACTCGCATCAGCGTTAGAGGTGTTGTTATTAGGGAGCGTTTTTTCAGTGGGGGGTGCTATAAAGAGGTTGTTTTCTTGATCTTCTGAAGAATGTTTTAAGGGGGGTTTAGCGTCGTTTGTCGGCGTTTTAACTTCATTAGTAGGGCTTACTTTGCTAGGAGTTACTAAAGGCTGTAAAAGGCTGTTTTTAGAGTTTTTAGAGCTTAATTTGGACTCTGGGTAAGAAAAGTTTTGAGGGGATTGTTGCGATGAGCTGGGTTTGTTTTGTGGTTTTTGCATGGGCACGTTTAAAGAAGGTATTGGGTTTGAGTGCGGTTCTTTCAATTCTTTTGAAGAAAAAACGATTTGAGTGTTTCTAGGGATAGTAGGGCGGTTAGGGTTTAAGGTCGTTTCTAAAGAAAGTTTTTCATCAAGGGGTTGATAGACGATTGCCGTGGATATGTGGGTGATAGTGAGCGTGAGTTTTTTGTGTGGGGAGATATTATAAATACCTAAAACCTGTTTGGGTTCTTTAGAATCAAGGACTTTAGCCTTAAAAGTGCCTTTATGCGGCGAAGTTTTGATTTCTTCTAAAAGCTCAATGACAAGGGCTTGAAGAGGGTTAGAGAAAGTCAGAAAGAAAGACAAACAAAGGGATTTTTTCATGCTTATTCCTTTTTATTTTTGATTTTTGGATTATATCTTAAAAAGAGGTTTAATAAAAGTTGTAAATAGGTTATAGATAGGTAACACTTTAATTAATAATAATTAGTAACAGTAGTAGGGGCGTGAATGGATGGAATGAAAAATTAAAAAGCTTTAGGGGTGCGCGTTTTTAAGGGGGTTGTAGGATTTGAAAAAGAGTGAATGAAACGCTTTTTCATAAGCCTTTTTTCATTCACTCAAATTGAAAGCGGTTTTTTTGTCGTTCAATTCGTTTAGGCGGTTTTTGATTTCTTCTCTAAGGCTTAAAATAAAAGGGCTTTTTTCTTCTTCAAGCATTTTTTTAACGCTAGAATACATTTTAGAAATGCTTGAATGATCCTTTAAATCCAAAAATTGAGCGAGCGAGAGCGTGGGGTTGGGGGTGTAGAGCCTAGCGAAATACACGACTAACTTTCTCGCTAAAGCGACGTTTTTTTGGCGCGAAGAGACCTTGATCTCACTGGATTTGAGATTCAAGCTTTGCGCGATAGCGAGCAAGATATTTTCCAGGCTTGAGCCTTCAGCATGATCTTTTTGCAAATCTTCTAAAACGGTTTTAGCGAGGTTCAAATCAATGGTGGCGTTCATTAAGTTCGCGTTCACGCTGATTTTAATGATCGCGCCTTCCATTTGGCGGATATTGTCGCTGATGTGTTGGGCGATGTATTCCATCACCTCTTCGGGCAAAGTGATTTTATTGAGCTGGCATTTTTGTTTGACAATGGAAAGTTTGGTTTCTAAATCAGGGGGCATGACTTTGGCGGTTATCCCCCATTCAAAGCGCGATTTTAAGCGATCTTCTAAGCCGGCGATGTTTTTAGGCGATCGGTCTGAAATCAATACGATCTGTTTGCTGTTGGCGTGCAATTCGTTAAAGGTGTGGAAAAATTCTTCTTCTAGCTTGGGTTTTCCTTGCAAAAATTGGGCGTCATCTAACAAGAAAAAGTCGCAATGGCGGTATTTTTTTTTAAAAGAATCCATGTTTTTGTTGTCTAAATGCTTTAGAAAGTCTGTCAAAAAATCTTCTGAAGTCACTAACACGACTTTTTTATGCTTTTCTAGGGCATGGTTACCGATAGCGTTTAAAATGTGCGTTTTGCCTAACCCTGTGCCGCCATAAAAAAGCACCGGGTTATAAGGGGGGGTATCGCTTTGGGCGACTTTTTTAGCGATTTCATAAACGGTGTTGTTGCATGAGCCTACGACAAAATTTTCAAAAGTGTAAGAGTCTTTGACGCTCGTTTTTGTGGCTTTGTAATTGATATTAGATTGGGCATTAACCTGGATTTTAGGCGCTACTTCAATACGCACATCCACGCTGTGGGCTAAATGCATGCCGACTTTATTCTGGCTTAAAATTTCTTTAAGCAACGCGCCGTATTTAGCCGTAATCGTGGTGCATAAGACTTTGTTGGGGGCATAAAAAAAGGCAATATCGCTCTTGCTCGCGTTAGGGTTGTATTTGAGTTGGCTAAAGTAATTTTCATATTCTATGAGGCTAACTTTAGGATTTTGTTTGACTAGCGCCAAGATTTCTTTTTCAATATTGTTGTTGGTATCCATGGCGTTATTATAGCGTGAATAAGTGGTGAATGAAAAAGGAATGGCATGTGAATGAAATGTGAATGAAGCCCTAAAATTAAGGTGTTTCTTTTAAGGGTTTGTCTATAATGCTTGTTTTATAATAAGCTAATGGATGCGAAAAAAGGATTTTCATGCTGCTTTGTGCGGGAAGGAATGAGACTTTAAAAAAAGCGGTGCCTATTGGCGTGGGCTTGATAGAAAGCACGATCAATTTAACGAGAATGTGTTTAAAAAACCCTGATACAGAAAGCCTTATTTTTATAGGGAGTGCGGGGAGTTATAGCCCAGAAACGGAGCTTTTGAGTGTGTTTGAAAGCGTTCAAGGCTATCAAATTGAAGAGAGTTTTAGCCATTTAAACAGCTACACGCCTTTAGATAATTTCATTCACATAGAAACTAAAGAGCAGGCTCTTTTTGAAAGGGTACGTGTGAATAGCAGTAACTACATCCACACCGGCGAAATGTTTGCTAAAAAAATGGTTCAAAAGGGCGTTTTATTAGAAAACATGGAGTTTTTTAGCGTCTTAAGCGTGGCTAAAATTTTTTCTTTAAAGGCTAAAGGGATCTTTTGCGTGAGTAATCATGTAGGACTTAACGCGCATAAGGAATTTAAAGAAAACCACGCCAAAGTCAAACAGATTTTAGAAAACATCATTGATAGTTTAATAATTTAATAGTTTAGCTATCATGGAGCATTCTAAATTAAAGGCGATCACATGTTTGAAAAAATACGCAAGATTTTAGCGGATATTGAAGATTCGCAAAATGAAATTGAAATGCTTTTAAAATTAGCGAATTTGAGTTTGGGGGATTTTATTGAGATTAAAAGAGGGAGCATGGACATGCCAAAGGGCGTGAATGAAGCGTTTTTTACGCAATTAAGCGAAGAAGTGGAGCGCCTAAAGGAGCTTATCAACGCTTTGAATAAAATCAAAAAAGGGTTATTGGTGTTTTAAATGTGCGGGATTGTAGGTTATATAGGGGATAGCGAGAAAAAATCCATCCTTTTAGAGGGTTTAAAGGAATTGGAATACAGAGGTTATGACAGCGCGGGTTTAGCCGTATTGAGCAATGATCGTTTGGAAGTGTTTAAAACTCAAGGGAAATTAGAAAACCTTAAATCAGAGCTTAAAAATAAAGAGTTTTTAAATTTTGGCGTGAGTATCGCTCACACCAGATGGGCGACGCATGGCAAGCCAAGCAGCGCGAACGCCCACCCGCATTTTACAGAAAATTTAGCCTTAGTGCATAACGGCATCATTGAAAATTACGCGAGTTTGAAAAAGGAATTGGAAAATAAAGGGCATGCGTTTTTAAGCCAAACGGACACGGAAGTGATTGCGCATTTATTAGAAGAAACGCTTAAAAGCGAGAGCGATTTATTGAAAGCTTTTGAAAAAAGCATCAGCCTTTTAAAAGGGAGCTATGCGATTTTAATGCTCCATAAAAGGGCTAAAGAGAGCTTGTTTTACGCTAAATCTTCTTCGCCTTTGATCGTGGGCAAGGGCAAAGAGGGGGTGTTTTTTGCGTCCAGTTTGAGCGTGTTAGCCCCTAAAGTGGATCAATTTGTCATTTTAGAAGAAAACAGCGTGGGGCGGATTTCTTTAGAAAATTTTAAAGATTTAAAAAATATTGAAAACATGAAAGATTACGCTTTTGAAAACAAGGATTATTCTAAAGGCAATTTTAGGAATTATTTAGAAAAAGAGATTTATGAGCAGCACAGCAGTTTGCTAGAGTGTTTAGAGGGGCGCTTGGAAGCCTTGAGTGTGTATTGCGAGATCGATCCTGAATTTTTAGAAAACGTGAGCGAGATCACGCTGTGTTCTTGCGGAAGCAGTTACCATGCGAGTTTGGCGAGCGTGTATTTGTTTGAAAGATTGGCCAAAATAAGAGCGAGAGCCATTTTAGCGAGCGAGTACCGCTACGCCCATTTTAAAAGCAACCCTAACGAGCTTTTTATAGCGATTTCTCAAAGCGGCGAAACCGCCGACACTTTGGAAGCTTTAAAATTAGCCAAAGCCCAAGGGCTTAAAACCATTAGCTTGTGTAACGCCCCTTTTAGCATGATGAGCCGCATTAGTGATCACACGCTTTTGATTAGAGCGGGGGTGGAGCGGAGCGTGGCATCCACTAAGGCGTTTTCTTCGCAAGTGATGCTTTTATGGCTTTTGAGCGTGTATCTAGGCAAACAGCTAGGGACCATCTCTAAAGAAGAAGAAAGAATCCAAGCCAAAAACATGCTCAATAGCGTGAATGCGATGAAAGTAGAGCCTAAATTGCATGAAAAGATCAAGCGCTTATCCAAACGCTACTTGCATGGGCATGGCTTTTTTTATATCGGGCGCGATGTGTTTTACCCGCTCGCTTTAGAAGGGGCGCTAAAACTTAAAGAAATCAGCTACTTGCACGCTGAGGGGTATGCGAGTGCGGAAATGAAGCATGGGCCTATTGCGTTAGTGGATTCTAACCTTTTTACCATTGCTCTATTGTCTAAGCACTTGTTATTTGATAAAACCAAAAGCAATATTGAAGAATTGAGTGCTAGGGATTCTACGATTTGCGTGTTAAGCTCTGAAATTTTAGAGATCGCTGATGATTTTATCCAATTAGAAGAGAGCGAAAGCTACATGGAGGAATTTTTCCGCATGAATTTAGCGATGCAGCTTTTAGCTTTAGAAATCGCTATGCGTTTGAACCACGATGTGGATCACCCAAGAAACTTGGCTAAAAGCGTTACCGTGGAATAAAAAGCGATATTAGGAGTCAAATAATGGAAGTGATTTGCAAGCATTACACCCCTTTAGACATTGCGAGCCAAGCGATCCGCACTTGTTGGCAGAGCTTTGAATACAGCGATAATGGAGGTTGTAAGGATAGGGATTTGATCCACAGGGTGGGGAATATTTTTAGGCATTCTTCCACTTTAGAGCATCTTTATTACAATTTTGAAATCAAGGGTTTGAGCAGGGGGGCGTTGCAAGAATTGAGCCGGCATCGAATAGCGAGCTTGAGCGTGAAATCAAGCCGTTACACTTTAAGGGAATTGAAAGAAGTGGAGAGCTTTTTACCCCTTAATGAAACGAATTTAGAAAGAGCTAAAGAGTTTTTAGTTTTTGTAGATGATGAAAAAGTGAATGAAATGAGCGTTTTAGCTTTAGAAAACCTCAGGGTTTTATTGAGCGAGCATAACATTAAAAACGATTTGGCCAAATACGCCATGCCTGAAAGCTATAAAACGCATTTAGCTTATAGCATTAACGCTAGGAGCTTGCAAAATTTATTGACTTTAAGAAGCAGTAATAAAGCCTTAAAAGAAATGCAAGATTTAGCCAAAGCCTTATTTGACGCTTTACCTGGCGAGCATCAATATTTGTTTGAAGATTGTTTGAAACATTAGTTTTAAACAATACCGCTTAATAACGCTCATTCTTTAATGTTTTAAGAACGCCTTGTGTTTGATTAGATGAGATTTTAAGGGGGTTTGTTGTAGAATCTCATCACGCCCCATAAGTTCGCTTTATGGGGCAAACCACATAAAGGAGCATGTTATGCCAAAGCCACATAACAAACGCTCTTGGAGATCATTATACTTTGAGTTTGCTTTTTTGGGGCTTAAAGTGATCGTTTCTGTGAAACGCTGATTTTTCTAAGAGCGTTCCCCTGAGTTTAAAAGCTTAGGGGTTTCCTTTAAA
>NZ_JACTCR010000040.1:0-619 GCF_014496965.1 Helicobacter pylori
TTTTTGATTTTTCATTATCAAAACCCTAAATATCCTCTCGTTTTTTGCCCGCTATTGGTTTATGGGTGTTTTAGCATATAAAACTCCAACGCTTTTTCAAAGAGAAGCGATCGATTAGGAAAACCTTTCTCTTTCATGTATTCATCCACTTTAGCCATGAAACTGGGCGAAAGCAAAACGCTGTGATTAATCCTTCGCTCTTTACTTGTTTTTTCTTCGTATTCTATCTCTTCTATTTCGGCCAACAAACTCGGTGAGAGCGAAACGTTAAAACTGCTCTTTCGTTCGCTACCCACTTTTATTTCTGCTTCTAACTCGGCTAATTCGGTTAGCAATCTTTTGCGTTTGGCTTGTAAAGCCTGAATGGTTGTGTGTGCTTTATGGTGTTCCATTATTACTCCTTAAAGTGTCTTTATTTTTTTACATTCTACTATAAAATAGGATTTTGTGGGTAAATCCTATTAAGAATGAAAATTGGAATTTTCTTTATCTTTTAAAACCACCCAAGCAGAAATCCCAAATATCTTTAGTGTTTGGGATGAATGCTTTAGTTCCGCTAGGAACTATATAAAAACCTTAAGTGAAACTAACCTTGATTTTCTATATACGCCTTGATAGT
>NZ_JACTCR010000041.1:0-505 GCF_014496965.1 Helicobacter pylori
AAGAGGATCAAAAGCGCAAGAGCTTATAGCTTATTTGCAAAAAGAGCTAGAATCTCTGCCCTATTCACAAAAAGCTATCGCTAAACAAGTGGATTTTTATAAACCAAGTTCTATCGCTTATTTAGAACTAGATCCTAGAGATTTTAAAGCTACAGAAGAATGGCAAAAAGAAAATCTAAAAATACGCTCTAAAGCTCAAGCTAAAATGCTTGAAATGAGGAGTTTAAAACCAGACCCACAAGCCCACCTTTCAACCTCTCAAAGCCTTTTGTTCGTTCAAAAAATATTTGCTGATGTTAGTAAAGAAATAGAAGCAGCTGCTAATACCGAGAAAAAAGTAGAAAAAGCGGGTTATGGTTATAGTAAAAGGATGTAGCGAGTGAATTACCCAACCGCTAAAGCGATTGGGCTTTTTCTTGCTTCATAGCTCCATAACTAGCTAGATCTAATATGTTGCCATATTGAGAACTAACCCCGTTAGAGGAAGCTCCACAAGCTTTGATAC
>NZ_JACTCR010000005.1:0-96939 GCF_014496965.1 Helicobacter pylori
AATCTTGTTTTTATCTGATTTCATTAATTGATCGCTTGTTTTTGTTTGTTTAAGGGGTTTATTCTTTTATTCTTTTATTCTTTATTCTTTTATTCTTTTATTCTTTTATTCTTTTATTCTTTTATTCTTTTATTCTTTTATTCCGCTGGTGTTGTTTTTTTTATTTCTTTTGTTTTTAACTTTTTTGGGTTGGGTTGTTTGGGGGGTTTTATGGTTTTTGTGTTTTAGATTTTTAGAACCGATCTAAAAGAAAACTTTTTTCATCAAGTTTCTTTTTTAAAAAAGCCTAAAAATTTCTTAAACACTCCTTTAGGATCGAACGTGTCGCACATTTTACACCCATACATGCCAATTAAAATCACAAGCCAGCTCACATACACCCAGCTCATCAAAAACCACAAAATAGAAACGCTCCCATAAAGCTCATGGTAAGTGCGATTATACAACACATAATAAGTGAAAGCCCATTTTAACACATGCCAAGAAACGCTCGTAAAAAACACCCATAAAAACACCCAAAAATAATGTTTAAACACCTTATTCGTGGGAATGGTAAAAAGGATCAAAAAAAACGCGTAAGTGCCTATCCATCTTAAAACATGCAACAAATTTGAATCTTTATCTTCAAAAAACACTTGGATCTTAATATCAAAAAACACCACCAAAGGCAGAGCGAATAAAAACACTAAAGTCGTGCCAAAACCCCAAAATAAAAAGATTTCTTTACCCTTAAAATGCGCATAATCTCTGGGCTTTGCTTGAAAAATTTTTGACGCGATGGAGCGGTAGTTTTCACAAAAAAGCACCAACGCCACCACAATAGACACCTCTTCAAGCGTGCCTAAAGTCATGTCTGTTTTTTTAAAATTTTCTAAAAAATCCTTAATCGCGCCAATGAGTTTAGGGGCGTTAGGGAAGATCAAGGCTTCCATTTCACCGCTGTGCGCTTGCAAATAATGAGACACAAAAAGACTAAACACAAACAACAAAATAGGCGATAAAGACAAAATCGTATAAAAACTCAAGCTAGAAGCGTAGTAAAACAATTCGCTCAAGCCCAAAAAGGCGTTTTTCAGACGCTCGGGGAAAATCATTCTAAGAAGGCGTAAAAACCCTCTAACGCTTTTAAAAAGTTCTCTCATTAATGACAGCTTGTCGCCATTGTCAAACCATAAGAGAGCAGTTTTTCTATATCTTTTTTAGGGGCTTTGCCTTTGGTGGTTAAATAATCCCCTAACACCACCGCATTGATGCCGTATTCAAAAAGCTTGGCTTCCTTTTTATCGTTATCTTTAAACACCACTTCACGCCCCCCAGCCACCATAAGCCTAGCGTTAGGCAAAAACTCTTTAGCCAAAAGCACGCATTCTAGGGCTTCATCCGCGCTTAAAGTCTCTGCATCAATGGGCAATACCGGGTTTTTAATGAAAAAATTAATCGGCGTGGTGTGTGGGGAGAGCGAAGCTAGCGCCCTAAGCATTTCAATCCGATCTTCCCAGCTCTCATTAAGCCCAAAAATCCCCCCACTGCACAAGCCTAACCCCGCCCTTAAAGCGTTTTCGCATGTGATAAACCTTTCTTCCCATGTGTGCGTGGAACAAATCTTAGGGAAGAAATTTTGCGAAGTCTCTAAATTATGGTTATAGCTGTGAATGCCCGCATCTCTTAAAAACTCTAGTTGCTCCAAATCCGCGCGCCCGCAGCATGCGATTAGATGCAAGCCCAATTCTTCTTTGTTGATGGCTTTAGCTAATTTAGCGATGTATTCGCATTTTTCATCGTTTAATTCGCGCCCTGAAGTAACCAGACAAAACCCTAAAGCCCCCAACTCCCTTAAAGCCCTAGCCTCTTGTAAAACCACTTTTTCATCTTTAAATTTATAGCGCTTGATCGCTCCTTGGTGGTGCGAGCTTTGCGTGCAATAAGCGCAATCTTCCTTGCAATCCCCACTGCGCACATTAGAAATAGAGCATAAAAAAATCTCTTGCATCGTAATCCTTTGTTTGGTTAAAAATATTGGTTTTTTTAGGTTGATTATAGCAAAGAAAAAGAAGCGCTTTTGATTTTAAGGGCTTTATTCCATTAAATATTAAAACTAAAACTTTATTTAATTTTAAATTCAAGTTATTGACCCTAAAAAACCAATCTCAAAACTTTACGCTATAATTCCCCTAACTTTTCACTTAAGGGATTTCATGCAAGATTCATTCGCATCTGTTACCCCCCCCCCCAATCAGCGATAAAAGATCGCACGCCTAATAGCACGCCAAATAATGAAGAAATAGATCTACCCACCCACATCACCAGTAATTTAAAAAAAGAGCTTAGAGATTACCAAAAACAAGCGATATATAGTTATTTAGAAAAACGCCAATCTAACCCAGATCAAAAGCATTTCATGTTTGAAATGGCGACCGGTAGCGGCAAAACCTTAGTGATGGCGGGTTTGATTTTAGAATGCTACAAGCAAGGCTATCAAAACTTCATCTTTTTTGTGAATAGCGCTAGCATTTTAGAAAAAACGAAATTGAATTTTACAGACAGCGCTTCATCAAAATACCTTTTTAGTGAAAATATCAATATCAATGACGAAAACACAGAAATTAAAAGCATCAATAATTTAAACGAGAGCCATAACAACGCTATCAACATTTATTTTAGCACCATTCAAGGCTTGTTTTCACTATTCACTAGAGCTAAAGAAAACGCTATCACCCTAGAGGATTTAAAAGATCAGAAATTAGTTTTTTTAGCGGATGAAGCGCACCATTTAAACACAGAGACTAAAAAGAAATTAAATGATAGTGAGGCTAGTGAAAAACGCAACTGGGAAAGCGTGGTGAAATTGGCCCTAAAACAAAATAAAGACAATTTATTGTTGGAATTTAGCGCCACTATCCCTAAAGAAAAAAGCGTTGAAGAAAAATATAAAAACTTAAAAGTGGTAACTTACACCTTAAAAGAATTTAGCGAAGATAAATTTTGCAAAAACATCTACTCCCTTTCTTATGAAAATAAAGAATTAGAAACGCGCTTTTTAGGGGCATGCGTTTCCAGTTTGTATAAAGAATTATTAGCCCAACACCATAATATTGAAAACTTTAAACCATGCATTTTGTTTAAAAGCGAAAGGATTGAAGAGAGTAAAAAAAATCAAGAGCGCTTCAATACCTTTTTAGAAAATTTAAGCCCTTTAGATTTGGAAAATTTTTTCCATTACAGCTGCAACGCTTTTTTTAAAGACGCTAAAAACTTTTTTGATGAGAAAAATTACACCCCCAACCTTGTGGCATTCTTGCAAACGAAATTCAAAAAAAGCACCCAGATTAACACCAACAACGAAAAAGAATTAGAAAAAGGCATGCTTTTATTGAACTCCCTAGAAGACAGAGACAACCCTAAAAGAGTGATTTTTAGCGTGGATAAGCTCAATGAAGGCTGGGATGTGTTAAATTTGTTTGACATTGTCAGGCTTAAAAATAAAGCGAGCCAAAAAGATACCATTAAAGACGCCCAGCTCATAGGGCGAGGAGCGAGATATTACCCCTTTAGCTATAACGATTTCAAGCCAAGCCGCATAGAATTTTACCAACGCAAGTTTGATTTTTCCAACCCCTTAAGCGCGCTAGAAAGGTTAGACTACCATGCCGTTTATGACAGCGAGTTTATCGCTAAATTAAACAACGAGTTACAAGATTTAGGATTAGGATTTGTAAATGAAAAACAGACTATCCCTTTAACGCCCACCAAGCGTTTCAAATGCTATTATGCGAGCAACACAAAAGACAAAAAGAAAAACTTATTTAATATGGACTATTCAGACCCTGTTGAAGCCACACTCAAAAGCTTGCATGTCCCTTTATTTGGCTTTATTGTGCGTGAAAAGAAAGTGGATTTTAAAGAAGAAAATAAAGGCGATAGAACTTATTATATACCCCACACCTTGGATAAAATCCCCCTAAACTATTTTTTAAAAGCCCTTAATTTAAAAAACCTGGATTTCAAAACGCTTAAAAAAGCTTTTAAAAAACATGCCTTTAACAATAAAGTGGAATTTATAGAGCGGTATGTTTCTTCATTAAAAACAAACTTCCATAAAAACCAAAAGTTTGATAACAACGAAATCCTTTTAAAACTCGCTGTTTATATCATTGAAAACTTAAAAGACACGCTTTTAAAAGAGCAAGATAAATACGAGGTGAGCGCGTTAGAACTAAAAGAATTTGAAACGCACAATAAAAGCCTTAGCGCTAGCGAATGGGAAAAAGACATTCCCTTTTACGAATGGCTGCTTTTTAAGGACATGAGAAAACTAGACAGCGATTTAGAAAGGGAGTTTTTAGGTTTTATCAACGACCATAAAGAGGTTTTAGACAAGAAATTCAAAGAATGGTGCGTTTTAAGAAATGATCATTTTGCTGAATTAAAAGTTTTTTGCGATATAGAAAACAGCCCCTTTTACGCGCAAGGTTTTGAGCCGGATTTTATCCTTTTTGCCCAAACGCATGAAGATGAATTTTTAGGCTTCACTTGCTATATGGAAGCTAAAGGCGAGCATTTAGAGCGTTCTAACGCTTGGAAAAAAGAATTTTTAGAAATGCTAGAAAACGCCACGCTTAAAAGCCATAACAAAAAACTCCATTTAAAAGGCCTGCCGTTTTTCACGCTCCATAATAGCGTAGTCAATGGCGATTTTAAAACCGCTTTCCATCAAACTTTTAAGGACAAAGAATGTTAAAAACCCCACTCAAAACCCTACTAGATATTTTAATCAATCATTTCACTAAAGAGCGCTTAGAAACTTTAATTATAGAGCATGATGAAAAGCTTTTAACTTTCATGCTTGAGCATGAAAACGCTAACGACTATAAAAACGCTTTTTTTAAAACGATCGCTAACTCGCTTGTATTCAATGAAAAAGCGTTATTGGAATGTTTAGAAATAAAAGAATTAGACCGCTCTTTCACGCGATTTAAAAATAAAATAGGCTTATTTTCACAAGGGGGTTTTATCAAATCCAGCGAGCTAGTCGTTTTGCATTTCCCTTTTAAAGACAATGTTTTACTCGGTAACGCTAAAGATAACAGCACCAAATCTGACGAGCTTTTTTACCATGAAATATTGCATAAAAACGAAATTGACACGCTTTTACACCCAAAAGCGTTGTGTAATTTTGAAATGCATGGACAAGGCGATCTAAAAAACGCTTTAAAAGATGGAAACACGAACTACCTTATCAAAGGCAATAACTTGATCGCTCTCCATTCTTTAAAAAAGAAATTCGCTAAAAAAGTGAAATGCATCTACATTGACCCTCCTTATAATACGGGTAATGACAGCTTTAATTACAACGATAATTTTAACCACAGCTCTTGGCTAGTGTTTATGAAAAACAGGCTTGAAGCGGCTAGGGAACTTTTAAGCGATGATGGCGTGATTTTTGTGCAATGCGACGATAACGAACAGGCTTATTTAAAGGTTTTAATGGATGAGATTTTTGGGAGAGAGAATTTTGTGAATTGTATAGTATGGAAACGAAAATTTGGAAATGCAAATGAAACAAAAAGGTTAGGGACGGCGTATGATAGTATTTTGCTTTATGCTAATACAGAGAATTATAAAATAAAAATTATTAAAGAAAAACAATCAAAACATACTCAAGAATATATTAAAAAGAGATTTACCAGAATAGATGAGATAGGCAAACATAAGGGAAAGTTATGGATGCCTTATCCATTAGCAAACCCCGGATTGCCAACCGCTAATTTAATATATGAATACAAAGGATACACAGCACCACCGAAAGGATGGAGAATGGTTAAAGAGAAATTAGCCGAACTTGATAATGATGAAAGGCTTTATTTTCCAAAAGATAAAAGTCAAAGAATACAAGAAAAGAAATTCTTAGATGAATATGAAGGACAGCCTATAGATGCATTATGGATAGATATTTTTGTTATAAACTCACAATCAAATGAAGCAGTAGATTTTGTAGGACAAAAACCTGAAGATTTAATCCAAAGGATTTTAGAGGTTTCTACCAACGAAAACGATCTCGTGTTAGACTTTTTTGCCGGGAGCGGGACGACTTGCGCGGTGGCGCACAAAATGAAACACCGCTACATTGGCATCGAGCAAATGGACTATATAGAAACGATCACTAAAGAAAGGTTAAAAAAAGTCATAGAGGGCGAGCAAGGGGGCATTTCTAAAAAATGCGATTTTAAAGGGGGCGGGAGTTTTGTCTATGCTGAATTGAAAGAAGTGAATTTAGAAGTTAAAAAACAAATCCTTAACGCTAAAAGCAAGAGCGAATGCCTAAAAATCTTTAACGATCTTAATGAGCGCTTTTTAAAACGCGCCGATTGTAAGATTGATGAAATCCATAGCGAAGAGTTCCAAAATTTAGATTTAAACGAGCAAAAAAGGATTTATTGCACACTTTTAGACTCTAACGAAGACTATTTAAACTTGGGCGATATTGACGAAGACGCATGGGGGATAGATAAGATCACTAAAAAATACAATGAAATTTTTTATTCTTAAGTTTGATCATTCAATGCGCGCCGTTTAACGCATCAAAACGCTAGGCGCTAGGCTATTTAGTGGGTAAAAACAAACGATTAAAAATATTGTTGTAGCATTCAAGCCAATCAAAAAGGAGCAAAACATGAAAATCTTTAAAAACCTGCTCTGTTTTAGCCTGATTGCTATGGGTTGGCTCCAAGCGGACATGCTGGATAATTTCACTAAGGCTATTAACAGCTACACCACTAAAAAGCTTAATGAAATCAAGGATCAAGTAAATAGCGCTAACCCCACTAAGACCTATATTAATGGCATTCTCACTAACATTGATTGTAAAGTCTTAAAAAATAACTTTTATTCGGTGTGTTATTCTAGCGAGTTAAAAAACCCTATTTATGGCGTGAGCGTGTTGTTTGGGGATTTAGTGGATAAAAATAATATTGAAAAACGCTATGAGTTTAAAACGGACACACGATTAGCCAAATACCAACAAGCCACGACACAAGATTACACAAGAAGCGGTTTTGATAGGGGGCATTTTGTGGCGAATGACGCTTCTTTTGATTTTGCGTCTAACCCTTTAAGAGAAACTTACAGAATGACTAATATCACCCCTGAAGCCAAAAACACCAACAGGCATTCTGTTTTATTAATAGAAAAAGAGGGCCGTAATTTGGCCAGGAAATACCATCAAGTTTTAGTAGAAGAACTCACCATCATCAAACAGGGTTATAGGACTTTTAGCTCTAAAAATATCGCTATCCCTAGCGGATTTTGGTACCACTATGATATAAGCCTAACCGATAGCTATGAAAACGCTAAAAGCGAATGTTTTTACATCCCTAATGACAACCAAAAATATCCCTTACAAAAAATGAGAAGAGAATGTAAAGAATATGAGCAAGTTGAAAAGCAAGTGGTTTTTAAGAACAATAAAAACGCTGAGTTGAATGAATTGCCTAAGTATTTTAACAACGCTAAGAAGTATTAAAACCGCTCTTAAAATGCCCGTAAAACACCGGTATTGTGGATAAAAGGTTTAAGAAAACAAATTTCTAAACGGCTTAAAACTGGTTTTTTATTAGAAGCGATAAAAGTTTTATGGGCGTTGGAGGAATGAGATGAAATTATTATTACAATTATGGCAAACACAACAATAGATCCGGGTTTAAGATAATCTCTTATGGTTGTTTGCTGGTTGCTGGGTAAATCCATGCTATCCATATGAAACAGCCTATAATTGAAACAGCCTATAATCCATAAAAACAATCCAAATACCCCATTTCGCTTCTCGCACCCCTAAAAACAACAATATGCAAAATTTTAAATTATTAATCCATAAAAACAATCCAAATACCCCATTTCGCTTCTCGCACCCCTAAAAACAACAATATGCAAAATTTTAAATTATTTTACATGAACTCCTGGAGTTTGTTCGCTTGCGCCATCCATTCTGCAAGGCTTTCATAATCGTTATTTTCTATCCAAGCCTTAGCTTTTGCGATTTCTTTTTCGCATTTTTCAATCGCTTCTAAGACATTGTCTCGGTTTTGTTTGAAAATATCTTTCCACATTAAAGGCGAGCTTTTAGACAAACGGCTCATATCCCTAAACCCCCCACCCGCTAAGGATAAAATCATCTCTGGGTCATTTTGCTTTAAAACGCTATTAGCTAGAGCGTAGCTCAAAACATGGGGTAAATGGCTGATATAAGCCACATGGGTGTCATGCTCATTGGATTTCATTTTAATCAAGCGCGCTTTAATGCCTAAAAAGATTTCTTTAGCGATCTCTACCTGCTCAGTCCCTGAATCTTCTAAATCGCACAATATCACAAGAGCGTTTTCATACAGCCCCTTAACGCTCGCTTTAGGGCCATAAAACTCTGTCCCGCACATGGGGTGCGCGGCGATGAAATTCTTACGAATGCTTTTAGGGATATTGTGAATGATTTGCACTTTAGCGCCCCCTAAATCAATAATCGCTGCGCTTTTTTTAACGGGAGTCATTTTTTTCAAACATGCAATGATGCCCTCAACCGGAATGGCCAAAAAAATCACATCGCATTCTAAAATCTTTTCAAATTCCACGCATTCATCTACAAGTCCTAAAGTCAAGGCTAATTTAGCATGCAAAGCGTTATGATCATAGCCTATAACGCTTTTAAAACGCCCCCATTCTTGCAAAGCCAACCCTAAACTCCCCCCCATAAGCCCTAAACCAATAATGCCTGCTTTCATGCCAAATTTTAAAGCAAAGTTTTTTCTAACACTTCAGCGATGTTTTTCACCGCAACGATGTTTAAATTCTCTCGCACTTCAGCAGGGATTTCATCTAAATCCCTTTCGTAATTTTTGACAGGAATGAGAGCGGTTTTAATGCCGGCTTTAAAAGCAGCGATCAATTTTTCCTTCAACCCCCCTATGGGTAAAACTTCCCCGCTCAAAGTCAATTCGCCCGTCATTGCCACTTCGCTTCTTGTAGCCCTATCGCACAAAATGCTCGCCATCACGCTCGCCATAGCGATCCCAGCGCTCGGGCCGTCTTTAGGCGTAGCCCCCTCAGGGACATGCAAATGCAAATCATAAGCGTTATAAACTTTCAGCGCTTTTTTCTTTTTCTTACCCTCTGCGTCTTTAGGGGTTTCGCTAGGGATTTTAGGCGCTTTTAAGGTTTCGTTATCCAATAAGGCTTTGACAACAGAAAAAGCGATAATGGCGGATTCTTTCATCACATCGCCTAAGCTTCCGGTGAGTTTCAATTCCCCCTTGCCTCTAATCTTAAGCGCTTCAATTTTAAGCACATCACCGCCTACTGGAGTCCATGCCAAACCATTGACGATACCGATTCTATTTTCTTCATCTATGGGGTCAATTTCAAACACCATGCGTTCTAAATACTCTTTAAGGTTGCTGGGCGTGACAGAAACGCAGAAATCTTTGTTTTCGCTTTTTTTATTTTTATCTTCTTTGTCTTCGCCTCTTTTGGTTCGCCCTTTTTTGTGCGGGCTATCTTCTAGGTATTTTAAAGCCACTTTACGCATAATCGTTGCGATCTGTCTTCGTAAATCCCTAACGCCCGCTTCTCTGGTGTATTTTTCAATAATGAGTTTCAAACACTCATGGCTAATTTCAACTTCGCTAGGCTTTAAGGCATGCTTTTCTAATTCTTGGGGGATGAGATAGTTTTTAGCAATTTCTTCTTTTTCATTAGGCGTATAGCTAGACACGCTGATAAATTCCATTCTATCCCTTAAAGGGGCTGGAATCCTGTCAATATTATTAGCGGTAGCGATAAAAATCACTTGCGACAAATCAATGCTAAAATTCGCATAATGATCCCTAAAAGCGATATTTTGCTCAGGGTCTAAGATCTCTAATAAAGCGCTCGCTGGATCACCCCTAACGCTCCTATCCACCTTATCAATTTCATCTAAAACCATGACCGGATTCATCTTTTTGGCTTCAATAAGCCCTTGGACAATGCGCCCGGGCATTGAGCCTATATAAGTGCGTCTGTGCCCTCTTAATTCATTCACATCTTCTAATCCCCCCAAAGCGATCCGAACTAAAGGGCGCTCTATCGCTTTAGCAATGGAATTAGCCAAACTCGTTTTACCCACGCCAGGAGGCCCATAAAAGCATAAAATCGTGCCTTTAGTTTTGTCTTTTTTTTCCGGTTTTTTCTTGTGGCGCATTTCTAAAAGCTGCATGGTGGCAAAGTATTCCACAATGCGCTCTTTAGGCCTTTTTAAGGAATAATGATCGTTATCCAATTGCTCTTTGACATGCTTAATGTCTAGCGCTTTTTTTTCATATTGCCCAAAAGGCACATCCAGCATGGTTTCAACATAATTTTGCAAAGTCGCGCTATCTGAGCTGTCCGCATGGGTTCGGCTCAGTCGGTCAATTTGCTTTTTGATTTCCTTAAACGCTTCTTCTTTTAAGAAAGGCTTGATGCTTTCTAGTTTTTGGTAGTATTGGTTTAAATCTTCATCTCGCTGTTTGTCTGTGCCAAGCTCTTTTTGGATTTGCTTGAGCTGCTCTTTTAAGAAATATTCCTTATTGGTTTGCTCCATTTTTTGATGGACTTTGGATTTGATTTCTTTTTGGAGTTTTTGGGTTTTAGTCTCTTCTATCACAATATCAATCAAATCCAACAAGCGCTGCTCGGTGTTGTTGTTGGCAAAAAGAAAATACGCTTGATCTTTTTTCAAATGCAAGGCCGCTGCGATTAAATCAGCGATGCGGTTAGGATCGTCATTGTCTTCTAAAGCCTTGATCAAATCTGGGGGGAAGAGCGAGCTGACATTCGCTAGAGTGATCACCTTTTCTTTTAACACTTCCACGATAGCCTGAATGTTTTCTTTATCGTATTCTAAATATTCAATAGGGCTTATTTGAGCTTCCAAAAAGCCTTGCTCGTTTTCTTTAGCAGGCTCTAAAATACGCCCCTTAGCGATGCCATTAAAGAGCAATTTCACGCGCCCATTAGGCATGTTGGCTTCACGCATGACAGAGCCTATCACCCCCACATCATAATAAGGGGCTTCATTGTCGTTCAATTTGTCTTTTTGGCATGCAATAAAGACTAACGATTTATTGTTTTTAGCGTAAGCTGCTGCCTTGATGCTCGCGTTATTTTGTAAGAAAATAGGGGCTATCATAAAGGGGTATAAAAAGGTGTCTTCTTCTACCAATAAAGGCAGAATTTTAGGAAAATCTTCAGTCATTTTTCATCTCTCTGTTATAAATTTGTATGGTTTTGAAATATCCTACCAATCAAAAATTAACACATACCAAGGCATGTGCGATGGTTTGGGTTTAGTCTCTTTTTCTAAAGTCTCATCTATCCTTTCTAAATAGCGTTTCACGCCCTCAGGCTTGTGGCGTTTTTTATAGACATTCGCAATCGCGCGATTGAGCTCGTTTTGCCCTAAAATGAATTTGATTTGCATGTATTCTACATAGGGGCGGTAACGGCTGTTAGGGTATTTTTCTATAAATTCGCCTAAACTCACAATAGAATTAGAGATAAATTCCTGGTCTTTAGAATGGTTTTTGAAAGCGTAATAATGCGATTGCAATTTTAAAAAAGTCAAATAATCCACATTGTCTTTCGTCCCAAAGCGCTTGATGTATTCATCAAAGTAAAAAGACGCTAAAACATACTCTTTCTTTTTCATGTGCGCTTGCCCTAAAGCTAGCATGGCTTCTGGGACAAGGGGGGAATTGATGTGTTCGCTTTGTAAGGAAGAATAGTAATTGTCCGCTGTTTCTAAATTAGCAAAAAGGATTTCTCTTAAAATCCCTTGATACCAAAAAATCGCCGGTTTGTTGTATTCATCTTTTTTCTTCTTTTTGTTCGCGCAACCGGTGCCTATCACAATGATTGCCATTGCGATAAAAAGGAAAGTTTTAAAATGTTTTAAACGCATGCCACCTGTCTTATAAAATTAAATTTTTGAATAACTCATGGTTATTTTTTCTTATCTTTCTTATTCCCACCGAATAATGTCAGCACCATTTCTCCAAATCAAGCCCAGCCGCACCAAAAAGGTGCCACCCATCGCTAAAATGAGATTTGCTGAGATTATTTTTCTTGATTTGTGGTTTTATTTTGCTCATCTCTCACTCCTTAGTTATATTTTATAATTATTCAGTTAAACTTCCATCGTTATTCAGTCATTGAATTATACCCAAAACTAGCAAAAATTGATTTTACCAAAATTGTTTGATATAATACAGATTTTTAGTTTAGAAATCATTGAGCGCTGGTTTTAAGGCGGTCTTTTATTCTTTAAGGAGAAGATTTTGTGCTTTTTTAAAGGGAATGCAATCGCCTATGATTTTTGATGTGAAAGCGCCTATATTAGGGTTTGAAACCATTCATAAAATGCACTTGCAAAAGGTTGATGAAATCTTTTTGCGTTTGAATAGCGCAGAAGACAATTCCGTGGTGTCTTTCACGCTGGTCAATCCCTTTGCTTTAAGAAAATACGAATTTGAAGTGCCTACCCCCTTAAAAATCCTTTTAGAATTAGAGGGAGCCAAGAGCGTTCTAGTCGCTAATATCATGGTCGTTCAAACCCCCATTGAGCTTTCTACGGTGAATTATTTAGCCCCTTTAATTTTCAATTTGGACAAACAGCTCATGGGGCAAGTGGTTTTGGATTCTAACAAATACCCGCACTACCATTTAAGAGAGAATATTCTAAGCCACACGCATGAATGACGCATGAGCGGTGTCTGTGTAAAGCGTTTCTTTAAGCTTATGGCGCAATGCGTTGGCGTTTTTTGCAAATACAAGCGAGCGGTTTTCTTATGGTATAATAGCGGTTATTTTTATAGGATAACCAACGCTAAAAATGGCGCTTTAATTGAATCCAAAACAAGGAGTTTATTTTATGGAACAAAACCATCAAAACTTACAATCTCAATTTTTTATAGAGCATATCTTACAGATTTTACCTCACCGTTATCCCATGCTCTTAGTGGATAGAATCATAGAATTACAAGCCAATCAAAAAATTGTCGCTTATAAGAATATCACTTTTAATGAAGACGTGTTTAACGGGCATTTCCCTGACAAACCCATTTTCCCGGGCGTTTTGATCGTAGAGGGCATGGCACAAACGGGAGGGTTTTTGGCTTTCACTAGCATGTGGGGGTTTGACCCTGAAATAGCCAAAACAAAAATCGTGTATTTCATGACGATTGACAAGGTTAAATTCCGCATTCCTGTAACCCCAGGCGACAGATTAGAATACCATTTAGAAGTCTTAAAGCATAAGGGCATGATCTGGCAAGTGGGCGGCACGGCTCAAGTGGATGGCAAAGTGGTCGCTGAAGCCGAATTGAAAGCCATGATCGCAGAGAGAGATTAAAAAATGAGTAAAATTGCAAAAACAGCTATTATTTCTCCTAAAGCAGAGATTGGCAAGGGTGTAGAGATTGGGGAATTTTGCGTTATTGGGGATCATATCAAGCTCAATGATGGCGTGAAACTCCATAACAATGTAACCTTACAAGGGCATACTTTCATTGGGAAAAACACCGAAATTTTTCCTTTTGCCGTGCTAGGCACACAGCCTCAAGATTTAAAATATAAGGGCGAATACAGCGAACTGATTATTGGAGAAGACAACCTTATTCGGGAATTTTGCATGATAAATCCCGGCACTGAAGGGGGGATTAAAAAAACCATTATTGGGGATAAAAACCTGCTCATGGCTTATGTGCATGTCGCCCATGATTGCGTGATTGGCAGTCATTGCATTTTTGCTAATGGCGTAACTTTAGCAGGGCATATTGAAATAGGCGATTATGTCAATATTGGCGGTCTTACAGCGATCCATCAGTTTGTGCGTATCGCTAAAGGGTGCATGATAGCCGGTAAGAGCGCTTTAGGCAAAGATGTGCCGCCTTATTGCACCGTAGAGGGCAATCGCGCTTTTATTAGGGGGTTAAACCGCCACAGGATGCGCCAATTACTAGAGAGTAAGGATATTGATTTCATCCATGCACTTTATAAGAGGTTGTTCCGCCCTATCCCCTCTTTAAGAGAGAGCGCTAAATTAGAGTTAGAAGAGCATGCCAATAACCCTTTTGTGAAAGAGATTTGCTCTTTTATTTTAGAGAGTTCTAGGGGCGTGGCGTATAAGTCAAGCGAATATTCTAGCGAAGAAAAACAAGAGGAATAACATGAACGAAACGCTTTATTGCAGTTTTTGCAAAAAACCAGAATCAAGAGATCCCAAAAAACGCCGCATTATTTTTGCGAGCAACCTGAATAAAGATGTGTGCGTGTGCGAATATTGTATAGATGTGATGCATGAGGGATTGCACAAATACGACAGAGTGGATTCTTTATTAACACTCAAAAGAGAGCGATTAAGGAGAATGGAATCAAGCGTTCATGAAGAAGAGTTTTTGCTCTCTCACATTCCAGCCCCTAAAGATCTTAAGGCGGTTTTAGATAATTATGTGATAGGGCAAGAGCAGGCCAAAAAGGTTTTTTCCGTGGCCGTGTATAACCATTACAAACGCTTGTCTTTTAAAGAAAAACTCAAAAAACAAGACAACCAAGACAGCGATTTAGAGTTGGAGCATTTAGAAGAAGTGGAGTTGAGCAAGTCTAATATCTTACTGATCGGTCCTACAGGTTCAGGCAAGACTTTAATGGCGCAAACTCTAGCCAAGCATTTGGATATTCCTATCGCCATTAGCGATGCGACTAGCCTAACTGAAGCGGGTTATGTGGGCGAAGATGTGGAAAATATCCTCACAAGATTGTTGCAAGCGAGCGATTGGAACGTCCAAAAAGCCCAAAAAGGCATTGTGTTTATTGATGAGATTGATAAAATCAGCCGTTTGTCAGAAAACCGCTCCATCACTAGAGACGTTTCTGGCGAGGGCGTTCAGCAAGCGTTGTTGAAAATCGTTGAAGGCTCTTTAGTGAATATCCCCCCTAAAGGTGGCAGAAAGCACCCTGAGGGCAATTTCATTCAAATTGACACGAGCGATATTTTATTCATTTGCGCCGGAGCGTTTGACGGACTAGCTGAAATCATTAAAAAACGCACCACGCAAAATGTGTTGGGTTTCACTCAAGAAAAGATGAGCAAAAAAGAGCAAGAAGCGATCTTGCATTTAGTCCAAACCCATGATTTGGTTACTTACGGGCTTATCCCTGAGCTTATTGGCCGCTTGCCGGTTTTAAGCACGCTAGATAGCATCAGCTTAGAAGCGATGGTGGATATTTTACAAAAACCTAAAAACGCCCTCATCAAGCAATACCAGCAACTTTTCAAAATGGATGAAGTGGATTTGATTTTTGAAGAAGAAGCCATTAAAGAAATCGCTCAACTCGCTTTAGAGCGAAAAACGGGGGCCAGGGGCTTAAGGGCGATCATTGAAGATTTTTGTTTGGATATCATGTTTGATTTACCCAAGCTTAAGGGATCAGAAGTGCGTATCACTAAAGATTGCGTTTTGAAACAAGCTGAACCTTTGATCATCGCTAAAACGCATTCTAAAATCTTTCCTTAAGGAATACGCTTATCAATTCAATTCAATTTAATAACAAAGGATCACAAAGGGCATGATTTTTAGCAAATTAATCGGTTTGTTTTCGCATGATATTGCCATAGATTTAGGCACGGCTAACACGATCGTGTTGGTCAAAGGGCAGGGCATTATTATCAATGAGCCTTCTATTGTGGCGGTACGCATGGGGTTGTTTGATTCTAAAGCTTATGACATTTTGGCAGTGGGGAGCGAGGCTAAGGAAATGCTGGGCAAAACCCCTAACAGCATCAGAGCGATTCGCCCCATGAAAGATGGCGTGATCGCCGATTATGACATTACCGCTAAAATGATCCGCTACTTTATTGAAAAAGCGCACAAACGAAAGACATGGATCCGACCGCGTATCATGGTGTGTGTGCCTTATGGATTGACAAGCGTGGAAAGGAATGCGGTTAAAGAGAGCGCTTTAAGCGCGGGAGCTAGAGAAGTTTTTTTGATTGAAGAGCCTATGGCAGCCGCGATTGGAGCAGGCTTACCGGTGAAAGAACCGCAAGGGAGTTTGATCGTAGATATTGGCGGTGGCACGACTGAAATTGGCGTGATCAGTTTGGGGGGGTTGGTGCTGTCTAAAAGCATTAGAGTGGCCGGGGATAAATTGGATCAAAGCATCGTGGAATACATCCGCAAGAAATTCAATTTATTGATAGGGGAGCGCACCGGCGAAGAGATTAAGATTGAAATCGGTTGTGCGATCAAACTGGATCCGCCTCTCACGATGGAAGTGTCAGGGAGGGATCAAGTGAGCGGGCTGTTGCACACGATTGAATTGAGCTCTGATGATGTGTTTGAAGCCATTAAAGATCAGGTGAGGGAGATTTCTAGCGCTTTAAGGAGCGTGCTTGAAGAGGTGAAACCGGATTTAGCGAGAGACATTGTGCAAAATGGCGTGGTGCTTACCGGCGGTGGGGCTTTGATTAAGGGATTAGACAAGTATTTAAGCGATATGGTTAAACTCCCTGTGTATGTGGGCGATGAGCCTTTATTGGCGGTAGCCAAAGGCACAGGGGAAGCCATACAAGATTTGGATTTACTCAGCCGTGTGGGTTTTAGTGAATAATGCATGCGCTTTTATTTCAAATTCCTTTGGCTTTTAGGGATTTTTCTTATTTTTTATTTTTTAGACATTAAAGGCAGTTCTTCTTATATCAGCGACCGGATTAAAAACGCCTTGATGAGCACTAAAAACAGCTTACTAGACAACGTTCAAGCGTATTTTTTTCAAGCCCAAAACATTAAGGAATTTCAAAAAGAACGCTTGATTTTAGAAGCTTTAAAACTAGAAAACACCGATTTGAAAGAGCGTTTGAATAGCGTTTATCCTTTAGAAAATCCAAAAATGACTTATACCCCTACTTTTATGACTTCATTCATCAGTTTAGAAGACACGCGCAGCGTTTCTCTCAAACCTATTGTAAATTTAGAAGAAAACAAGATTTATGGCCTTGTTTCTCACAACCAAGCCATAGGCATTGCGGTGTTAGAAAAAGGGCGCTTGAATGGGTTTTTGAACGCTCACAAGCGGTGCGCTTATAGCGTGATGATAGGCCAAAATCAAGTGCTAGGCTTTATAGGGACTAATTTCAAGCAAGAACTAGTCGTGGATTTCATTGTCCCTAGCGCTGAAATTAATATAGGCGATCAGGTGCTAACGAGCGGGCTAGATGGGATTTTTGGAGCGGGGGTGTTTGTGGGCGAAGTTTCAAGCGTTGAAGATCATTACACTTATAAAAGCGCGGTGTTGAAAAACGCTTTTTTAAGCGAAGCCAAACTTTTAAGGCATGTGTTTTTAAGCGATGTGAAAAACTAGCGCTCTATTCAAGGCTATTCAAGCGCCTTTTTAACCCCTTTCAATCAAATCAGGCTAATCCTTTAAATCCAGAAAAAAATATTCTAGTTTCCCTTTTTCAATCCAAAGATCCCTATAACGCTCCCCCACATCATCCTTATCCCCATAAAATTTTAAAACCACTTTGATTTTGAGATTGGGATTGTTTTTAGGGTTAAAAATTTTATCTTCAAAAAGTTGATACGCATCTGCCTTACGTTCGTAATCAGTGTGTTTGCTCCCTTTAGGATCAATGAAGCAAATGATCTGCGTGCCGCCTTTTTGCAGCCAAAAGATAAAATCAGGGAAAAATTTCCTTTCTCCAGTGCTGTTGTCTATATAAGGGATAAACAAATTGTCTAAATGCTCATCAATCTTGCTGAACGCCCAAAAATCATAGTTTTCTTGCAGCGTTTCGGTAATCTTTAACAATTCTTCTAAAAAATCGCTCTCGCTCTTTACTTTAACCACATGCTTAAGCCAATCGCAGTTTTTGGCTTTAATGAGCGGAGTGTAGTAATGCTCTTTAAGTTTTAACAGCTCTGCTTCATCAACTTTGAACGTTCTGTCTTGTTTGTGTTTTTCTGTATCATAAGGATCGATCTCGCCTTGCGCGATTTTCATTCTTAAAGTTTCTTTATCCAAAGGCGTATACTCTTTCACTTCTTGGATGGTTTTCATTAATGCTTCTTTTTTACCCGCCTTAACTTGAATCCTTTTAAAATGCACGATTTTCTCATTATCTAGGGCGTTAAACTCGTCTTTAGGCACTTTTTGATTGAGATATAGCCTCTTTTTAAGGATAGAAATCAAGTCATCTAAATCTTTATAATGCCAGGTTGATACCTTTTTAAAATGCTCTTTTTGTATCATGTCTTTTAACAGCGCGTAATCGTTAGGGTTATAAATTTCATGCTTTAAAATAAAATGCTTTTCACTCATTAAATGAAAATACTCTTTTAAATCCTTAAAATTTTTTTCGCTCATTTTAAACGAAGTGCTTGGAGGAATTTTAAGAGCGTTGGTTTGTTCTTTTCGGTAGCAAGGCACGAATAAGGCGTGTTTTATGGGCGTTTTTTCTAATTTGATTTCATGCCATGAGCCTCTATTTTCGCCCCCATTCTCGCTCTCTTTTTGGAACTTTAAAATCGCTTCAAGGCTTGCATGGTTAGTGGGTATCACAAAAAGCGTTTCTAACATTGCAGCGTTTGGTTTCAACTTTTCTTTAACGGCTTCATCTATGTCTAAATACGCTAACCTTTGGCGTTGGTTTTTGACGCTTTCAATCCTTACGCCCCTGCCAAAAGATTGTTTCACCAGCTTTTTAGCGTCATCATCAAGCCCTATATTTAAAAATAAAATCACGCTAGGCCTTGTGCTATCCCACCCAGTATCAAAAGCGCGAGACCCCACTAAAATATTGATACTGCTCTTATCAATCTGGCTGAAATAGCTCTCTTCTTTAAAGCTCAAATTCTTACTCACCACCTTCACGCTCTTTAATTTTTCACGGATCCATTCTGTAATATCACCTATTCTAATCAAGCAAAAGACTTTATCGCTCGTGTTGAGCTTGAAAGCGATTTCTTGGTTGTTTTTAGGGTTAATGATCACTTCAATATGCCCATTACTGGCATAAAAAACTTCTTCTTTTAAGCCTTTAAAATCAATCTCGTTTAAACTCTCTTTAAAAACCTCAATTTTATATTCTTTTTCTTTATCTTTGCCATCGCTAAAAAGGAATTCCGGCTCCTTTAATTCCTCTAATAAATCGTCTTTAGCCTTTAAAAAATCGCTCTCATCGTCATTTTCAATCACGCGCGCTAAAGTTTTAAAAAAGATTTCCGCATCGCTGTTTTCCACGTTCACAGAATGCGTGAACACGAGCATTAAAGGGTCATGAAAATAGCCTTCTGTTTTATAGCGTTTTTGCATGCCTAAAAGCAATAACGCTTTTAAAAGAGCGATTTCTTTTTCCCTATCGTTTAAATCTTTCAATTCCTTAAAAGCGTTTAAATTGTTTTTCTTCAATAAAACAGACTCTTTACCATAGCCAAGTTTCACCCACTCGCCCACGCTTAAATTATACACCGCAGTGATGAGATCGCTCTCTTCGGTGAAAGTGGCGCTGAAATTGAATAAAAACCCTTTTTGAGATAACAGACTAAAAATCGCTTGCCTTTTGCTTTCAGACTTGTTCCCCTTATGCGCTTCATCTAAAATCACATAATTTTCCCCATTATCCCAACAATCCTTATAATTTAAAAGGTTTTCCTTGCTTTCTTCATCGCTCATTAAATCCGCGCGGTAATAAAAAAGAGCGATTTTTTCTATGAAAAAATCTTTTGGAGCGCGGTAAAAATCCTTATTAGTAACGCTTTTAAGGCTTTTGAAATCAATTTGCTTGGAAAAGTCCTTATTGCGGTTGTATTTTTCAATTTCTTTTTTAAATTGCTTGATTAAATGCTCGTTCGCGCTAAAAAACATGATATTTTTCTTAGGGATCAAACCCATTCTTATAGCCACGCTTAAAAGCTCTACCAGTTTGATAATGACAATCGTTTTACCGCTCCCTGTGGCCATGTAAAAGGCTAAGCGGTTGATAAAATTTTCAAAACGCACGCAATGATTTTCTACCTTAAAATGGCTCTTTAACAAAGGATTGAGTTTCTTTTTAGCGAAATCGCAATTAGCGAATGAATAATGTTTTTGATAAAACGCGAAAAATTCTTTTTTATTTTCTTTGAAATCCCTAAAATAAGCGACAAGCACTCTAAAAGCGTTGATCAAAGCTTGCTGTTGGTAATCTAAAAGCTCCTTATTATTATCAAAGCTTTTAAAGTCTAACATTTCTAACGGATCGTTAATCTCGTTAATATTCAATTCCTCTTCAGCGAGTTTTTGAGCGACAAAAATTTCGTTATCGGTGGTTAAATCTTTTTTCTTTGCCATGATTTCTCCTTACCAAATGAGCGCTTCTTTTAAGGCTTTTAAAATTTCTATTTCTTTATCATTCCCTTTAAACTTCACCACCTTTTCATTGAAAAACTCCACTCCAACGCCGTGTAAATTTTCTAAAGTTTCTTTAATATCCACCCCCATTTTTTCTAGCGCTTCTATATTGAGCGTGTAAGACTCGTTTTTACGCTCCACTAAATCGCTGTATTGTTCATCATAAGCTAGGGGCTTGTCGTTGTCTTCATACTTGATTTTTCTTAAAATCTCTTCATAGCTTTCTAATTCATAAACTTTGATTACCCCACCTTTATTAAATTCTTTAGCCACGCCGCTTTTAAAACCGCCTATGACCTTTTTAAGGCGAGGCAAAATCACGCTCTCAAAATGCTCCCCCATTTCAATACCGATATACTTTCTCTTCAACTTGTGCGCCACCGCACAAGTCGTCCCGCTCCCAGCGAAAAAATCGCACACGAGATCGTTTTCTTGGGTAGAGATTTCTAAAATGCGTTGGAGTAGGGCTTCGGGTTTGGGGGTGTCAAAAAGGGCTTGCCCTTCAAAAAGCTTTTTGATTTCTCTTTTAGCGTCTTGAGTGTGTCCCACTTCTTGATAAGTCCATAAGCTCATGGGGGTTACGCCTTGCTTGACTTCACTTAAAAAGCGTTTATAGCATGGCACACCCCTACCGCTTTTGGGGAAAAAGATACGATTATCAGCGATCAATTCTTGTAATTTTTCTTGTGAAAAAAGCCATGAATAACCATGCGGGGGGTATATTTCTTGCTTGGTGTAGGGGTTAAAAATGGGGTAAATATTACGCTCAATAGCCGGTCCAACTGACAAATCGGAGGATTTCCACACGCCCCTTTCATCGTTATCTAAATTTTTATAGCGTGCATTCATCTCGCTTGTGCGTTCAAGGGTAAAATCATGCAAGTTTTCAATGTTTTTTGCATAAGTTAAAATATAGTCATGGTTATTGGAAAAATGTTTTTTTAAATTAATAGGCGAATAGGAGCGTTGCCAAACCACATTCGCTACAAAGTTATCCCCCCCCCCCCCATTAAACACTTCGTCCATGAGCGCTTTACAATAAGCCTGTTCGTTGTCATCAATGCTCACAAACATCGCGCCTTTATCACTCAATAGAGCATGCGCAAGCTCCAGGCGGTTTTCCATCATAGAAAGCCAGCTGGAGCGTTTGAAATTATCCGCATAAACAAATTCATTGTTTTGCGTGTTGTAAGGCGGATCAATATAAATGCAATCAATGGCTTCTTTATAGCGGTTTTTAAGGGAGTTTAGGGCTTGGTAGTTTTCGCTTTTAATGAGCGTGCCGTTGATTTCATCTTCGCTGAATAAGCTTTTAACCTCTTCTTCTAAATCTTTAAAATAAAGAGTGTCTAGGGGCAAAAACTCGTTTTCTAAAAGATTGTCTGCGATCTCTAAATTCAAGTCTTGCCATTCTTTAACTTGTTTGGGGTAGTTTGGGTGGCTTGTGATCTTGTTCAAATCGTAGTTTTTGGCTTTTAATTTGTCTAGGCTCACAATGAAATGCGAGTTTAACACCAAGCGGGGTTTGTTCCAAATCTTACAAAGTTCGTTTTCAAATTCGCTCACTAATACAATCACTTGCAACGCCACTTCCTTAATGGTGTTGATCTCATTAAGGCGTTTAGCATCAAATGCAGTCATTTCTTTAAAAAGGTATTCAAACAGATACAAATCCAATTGCTCTTTTAAAAACCCTAGCGCGTTTTTATGGATGAAATAATCCATGCTGCCTTGTTTTTTGAATTTCACAAACGCTTTTTTTAACACTTCTTCATCAAGTTTGACGCCTTGATTGGAGCATTCTTTTAGGATTTCATTCGTTTTGGTTTGGCTATTATTGCTCTTAAGAGTAACGCTAAAATTTAAGGTGTTAGTTTTTGTGTCTATATCTTTTAAATCAAAGACTAACTCCACTTTTTCATTATACTTTTTGCTTTCTAGTAAAGAAGCGTCAAAATTAAAAAGAATACCCTCTAATTCAAAGCAAAAATCCTTATAATTCGTTTCGCTTTTTACATAATAAAGATCTTTGGTTTTATAAAATAAAGCGGTGTCTTTTTTAAGGGAGCATTTTTCATAATCGCTTTTGGTATAAAGATCATCGTAAAGGGGCGTGTCGTTGAAATAAATCCCTCCATTAGCGCTGAAATAACGCTTGAAAAAGCTATAGAGTTTGTCAAACAATTCTTCTTTGAGATCGTTGTTGTTTTGGCATTTTGAATCAATGAGTTTTTTTAATTCTTGTTTTTTATGGTGGTAATACTGGCTTTTAGCCTTCATGAGGTTGATCATGCCGTTTTTCATGGCTCTAGGGCTAGAATCTAAAAGGCTTTCTTGCTGGTCTTCAATCTTAACGCCTATGAAAAGGTTTTCTAAAACTTCATAAAATTGCGCTTCGTTCGTTTTCATTATCACGCTCTTTAAAAACATGAAAGGGTATTATAACAAAGCCCTTTAATTAAGCGCTACAATACTTTCATGCAAAAAAAGATTTTTTTACTAGAAGACGATTACCTTTTAAGCGAGAGCGTTAGGGAGTTTGGCTTATTGAAAATTTAGATTGCCTTGACTGACTCATTTTTTTAAAATACCCCCATTTCATTGTAAAATTATCTCTGTGAAACCCATTGAAGTTGAATAAAAGGTAAAAATAAGATTGAATATCAATAAAGTGTTTTATCATAGCAGTGCCAACATGAATGAAGTGCCAGATAATAGCGTGGATTTGATCATCACAAGCCCGCCTTATTTCAACATCAAAGATTACACGAAAAATGGCACACAAGACTTACAGCATTCAACTCAACATGTTGAAGATTTAGGGGCGTTAGAAAAATATGAAGATTATCTTTTAGGTCTTTTAAAAGTTTGGCTTGAGTGCTACAGAGCGTTAAAACCCAATGGTAAGCTATGCATTAATGCGCCTTTAATGCCCATGCTTAAAAAGGTTTTAAACACGCACTATAACCGCCATATTTTTGATTTGCATGCTGATATTCAGCACTCCATTTTGCATGATTTAAACAACACGCTAGAAAACAAGCCTAAAATGTTCTTGCTAGATGTCTATATTTGGAAACGCGCCAATCCTACTAAAAGATTGATGTTTGGGAGCTACCCTTATCCTAGAAATTTTTATGCGCAAAATACTATAGAATTTATCGGCGTGTTTGTCAAAGACGGCAAGCCCAAACAACCCACAGAAGAGCAAAAAGAACAAAGCCAATTGACTCAAGAGGAATGGGTGGAATTTACTAAACAAATTTGGGAAATCCCAATCCCTAATAAAAACGATATTGCTTTTGGCAAGCATGCGGCTTTAAGCAATTTATTGTATGAACATCGTTCAAGAATTATTCCACTCTATCAAAGAATTAATAATAGTTATTCTAAAGACAAAACGATAAAAATCTGCGACAATAACCTTAAATTGCTTTACAAAGACCATCAAGTTTGCGTGAATATAGACGGAAAGGAAATGAAGCTTAAATATTCAGAAAATGAAGATGATTTTAGAAAATACATTATAGGGGGTTGGTTTGAAGAATATATTTATTTTGAATTACTAGATTTGCTAGATAAACAAGTGATTTATGATTTACGCTTGAATATGCGTTTGAGCGTTGAAAGCATGACTGATACTCAAAGGAATGAGCACCCTATTTACGCTGAGCTTGACATGGCTTTTAGCGATGGTAAAAATCTCTATATTATAGAGTGCAAGAGTGGGGGATTAAAAGATAAAGGGGTTTTAGCCAATTTATCTACTAACGCTCAAATTTTTGGTGGAGCTAATGCGAAATGCATTTTAATATCAAGCGATGATCATTTGGGACAAAACATTCAAGAAAAAATTAAAATTTTGAACATTAAATTTATTTTCAAAGATTTTAAAGAAAATATTGAGAATTATGTAAATGACTCTAGGCATTGATGAAGCGGGTAGGGGGTGTTTAGCCGGTTCGCTTTCTGTCTCACTTTGGGCCGCATTCGCATCAGATAAAATCATTTTGTCATATTGGGGGAATAAACTAAGGAGAAGGTATTTGACTAGAGTTATTCTAGAATAGCGATTAACCCATGCGCTATCTGTGATATAGTGGGCAAAGAATCAAGGGCGGTGCTAATGTATTAGTATTTTAAGGTGGAAAAATGTTTGAAAGGCTTGATAGTCTCTTGGAGTTTGTTTAAATCATCTTCTTTTAAACTGCAACACACAGATACCAATGATTTCATTACCTATAATATTTTTTCAAATTCTCAAATCCCTACTGATACAATTTTAAGTTCCCTTTAAATCTTTTAACTATATTAGACTTGGCTTAAGAGCACTTAAATTTTGGGGTTTTAGGGGTTGTTGGAAAAACTATAGCGTTTAGAATTTAACTAAAAACAAGATTAAATAAAGAAAATTAAAAAATTAAAAGAAAACAACCTTTAAAGGTCGTTTCCTAAAATCTCACTTCATTTGCAAAGCCACTTCTTCAGCGAAATTCTCTGCCTTTTTCTCAATGCCTTCGCCCAATTCAAAACGTGCATATTCAGTGATTTTTAAATCATCATTCCATTCTTTGGAACAATCAGCGATGACTTGAGCGATAGTTTTTTTATCGTCCATGACATAGAATTGCCCTAAAAGGGTTAGGCGTTGATCAATAAGGGTGTTATCAGCGATGAATCTTTCCATTTTTCCTGGAACGATTTTATCCCAGATTTTTTCAGGCTTGCCCTGCTCTTTTAATTCGTCTTCAAAAGCCTTTTTTTGACGGGCTAAAACTTCATCGCTCAATTCAATGCGGCTCCCAAAAGTGGGGATGTTTTTCAAAGGTTTGCCCAAGCGTTTAGCCTCTTCGTTGTCTTTTTCAATTTCAGCGATCAAGGCTAAGGTTTCTTTTTTGACAAAATCAAGGCTAAAGTCTTTGCAATCTAGCACTTGAGGTTTCATCGCTGCGGCATGCATAGCGATGTTTCGGGCCAGTTCAACCACTTTTGGAGCGTTTTTCTCATTATCGTATTTTATACCAATTAACACGCCCACTCTGGCGTTAGAATGCACATAACCATTGACAATATGAGAGCTAGGGGCTTTTAAATGAGCGATTTTTCTCACTAAAATGTTTTCACCAATCACAGCGATTTGAGAGTGCAAATATTCTTCAAAAGGCTTGTTGTCTAACGGGCTTTTAAGCAGTTCTTCTGGTGTATGGATGTTATGGGCTTTGATCGTTTCTAAAGTTTTTTTAACCAATTCCTTAAAGCCCTCATTTTTAGCCACAAAATCCGTTTCGCTATTGATTTCTACCATCATCGCGCTTTTAAAATCAGGCGCGACTTCTAAAGCGACCACGCCTTCAGCAGCGATCCTATCAGCCTTTTTAGCGGCTTTACTCAAGCCTTTTTCGCGCAAGAAATCAATGGCCTTTTGCAAATCCCCAGCCACTTCCACAAGGGCTTTTTTGCAATCCATCATGCCCGCATCGGTTAAATCCCTTAATTTTTTGACTAATTGAGCGCTAATTCCTGACATTATTCGGCTCCTTGAGTGATTTCTTTTTGGATTTCAGCGAGCATTTCTTCTTTTTCTTCATTGCTCACGAACTCTATCTCTTCGCTATTTTCATCCGCATGGACGATTTCTTCTTGCATGAGTTCTCGCCCTTCTAAAATCGCTTCGCTCATTTCTTTACAAAACAGCCTAATAGAGCGGATCGCATCGTCATTTCCAGGAATGGGGTAATCCACTAAATCAGGGTCGCAGTTAGTGTCTAAGGGGGCCACGATAGGGATATGGAGTTTCCTCGCTTCAGCGACAGCGATTTTTTCTTTAGCCACATCAATCACAAAAATCATATCAGGGATTTTTTTCATGTGGCGCACCCCGCCAAGATACTTATCCAGCTTTTCTTTTTTCCTTAAAATCATGAGCTTTTCTTTTTTAGTCAATAGATCAATTTGACCGCTATTTTCCATTTCTTCAATGATTTCTAATTTCCTAACCGACTTTCTAATGGTGCTAAAATTAGTCAGCATGCCACCAAGCCAGCGGTAATTGACATAAGGGACTTGAATGCTTTCAGCGAATTCTTTCAAAGTCTCATTGGCTTGTTTTTTAGTGCCTACAAACATGATGCTCTTGCCTTGAGCGCTCGCATCGCGTACGATATTATAAGTGTATCTAAAATAGCGCAAAGTTTTTTGCAAATCAATAATATGGATATTTTTCCTAACGCCAAAAATGAATTTTTTGGTTTTAGGGTTCCAACGCCTTGTTTGGTGTCCAAAATGCACACCGCATTCTAATAAATCTTTCATGGTTACCATGAGAATTCTCCTTAAAGTTATTTTGGTTCTCTTCCTCCATGCTCATTTGATTCTTAAATTTCTTAAGAACACCTAAATACAAGGATTAGCATGTGTGAATTTGACGCTGTCTTTGCCCTTTAATCCCTATAAATCACATAGAGAAAATGACAAAACCCCACGATTATAGCAAAAGATTAAGGTTTTTTAGCTTAAGTAAAAAAGGCTTTTAGGTTATAATAAAGGCAAAACAGAATTTTAGGATAGCTATCATGGATACAAAAAGACAATGCATGGCTTTAAAGGCTTCAGCAGGGAGCGGGAAGACTTTCGCTTTGAGCGTGCGGTTTTTGGCCTTATTGTTTAAAGGGGCTAATCCTAGCGAGATTTTAACGCTCACTTTCACTAAAAAAGCCACCGCCGAAATGAAAGAGCGCATTTTAGACTATTTAAAAATTTTGCAAAAAGAAAACCTTGAGAGCGGAAAAGAAAAATCCCAAAATATCCTAAAAGAATTAGAAGAAAAATACCATTTAGACCCTAGCTTGGTGCGAAATAGCGCTCAAAAAATCTACCAACGCTTTTTAAACGCTGAAGTTAGGATTAGCACTATTGACGCGTTTTTCCAAAGCATTTTAAGGAAATTTTGCTGGTTTGTGGGGTTGAGCGCAAATTTTGAAGTCAATGAAGACACAGAAGCGCACCAACGACAGCTTAATGAGGGTTTTTTAAACGCTTTAAACAGCGAACAGCTTGAAGAATTGAGCGCTTTTATCGTCCAATGCTTAAGTTATGAGAGTTACACAAGCGATTCTATTTTAAAACGGCTGCGTTTTTTAAAAAACAAGCTTTATTTATTTGATCCTAATAAGAAAGAGCCTGCATTTGATGAAGAGGGTTTTTTAGAAAAACTAAGGAGCTTAAACAACCAAATTCAAAACATAGAAACAGCATCAAATGAGGCTAAAAAAGCCATTAAATGCGATAGTTTTAGGGGATTTTTAAACAGCTCTTTAACCTGGCTTAAAAAAAAGAGCGAATATCAATCTTTCAAAAAACTCAAAAGTGAAATCCCTACCTTAGAGAGGGAGTGCGAAGAGATTGAAAACGATTTAAAACGCTATTATGAAGCCAAAGAAACCGCAATATTTAAAAAATTCCCTAAATTCATCCAGCTTTATGATAAAGCCACTTCTAAAATCCAAGCCCTGGATTTTGATGCGATTAAAGATAAGGTCCATGTTTTATTGAATGGTTATGAAGAAATGCCGGCGGAGTTTTTTTATTTCAGGTTGGACAGCAAGATCGCGCACATTTTGATTGATGAATTTCAAGACACGAGCTTGAACGATTATGAGATTTTAGCCCCTTTTATTGATGAGATTAAAGCGGGGATAGGGCAAGCGAAATGGCACAGGAGCGTGTTTTTTGTGGGCGATGTCAAGCAGAGCATTTATGCCTTTAGGGGGAGTTTTAGCTCCTTATTTGAAAGCGTTTCTAGGGATTTTCACCACGATAATTTGGAATTCAACCACCGCAGTGCGCCTTTAATCATTAATTATGTGAACACCATTTTTAAAAAGGCTTATCAAAATTCCCCCACCGCTTACTTGGAGCAAAAATACCCTAAAGCTTCCAACAATAAACATGTTACAGAGGGCTATGTTAAAGTTTCTTTAGTGGCTGATGAAAAAGAATTGTTATTAAATCAGGTCTTACAAGAAGCTAAAAACCTTTTAGATCATCGTATTGATCCTAAAGACATTACCATTTTATGCGCCACCAATAAGGACGCTTTAGAAATCAAAAATTATTTGCAAGAGTATTTGAGCACAATTTGCCCAAGCACGGAATCTAGTGCGAGATTGTCTCAATTGGTAGAATCTAAGATCATTAAGAACGCTTTAGAATACGCTTTAGCGGAAGAACCTTACAAGCCCTTTTATAAGCACAGCGTTTTAAAACTCGCTGGATACTTGCATGATGATGCGATCGCTTTACCTGGTTTTAACCCTAAAAAAGAGAGCGTGGCAAGCTTTGTGTGGAAAATTATGGAGCAGTTTAAACTTTATGGAGAGCCTGCACAAAGCTGTTTGGAATTGGCCATTGGGTGCGAAGACGCCGATGGATTTTTAGAAAAATTAGAGGCTAAAGAGATCGCTTCTTTCAATCCAAAAGGCGCACAGATCATGACCATTCATAAATCTAAAGGCATGCAATTCCCTTATGTGATCGTGTGCGAACGCTTGGGCAATCCTAAATCAAGCCATTCCAATCAACTCCTTGAAGAATATGACGGCGCAGAGCTTACGCGCCTTTATTACAGGATGAAAAATCGTGAGGTGGTGGATAAAGATTACGCTAGGGCTTTAGACAAAGAAGAAGCAGCCAAAGATCATGAAGAAATTAATGTGTATTATGTCGCATTCACTAGGGCTGAGTTAGGGCTGATTGTCGTGGCCAAAGACAAGAAAGAAAGCAAAAAAGAAAGCAAAAACAAAAAAATGCGCGAACAATTGGATCTTACGCCTTTAGAAGAGGGAGAAATCGCACCGGTTATTTCTCCTCAAAAAGAGCCTTTAATCGCAAGCGTTGTCATCAAGCCCCATGCCTATGGCGAGCAAGTCCAAGAAATAGAAGAAGAGCCAGATAGCGATTATGAAAAGAATAACGACCAGGAAGCGATCAACTTTGGTATCGCCTTGCATAAGGGATTAGAATACCAATACGCTTATAACATCCCTAAAAAAAGCGTTTTAGAATATTTAAACTACCACTATGGTTTTTATGGTTTGGATTATCAGGCGTTAGAAGAAAGTTTAGAGCTTTTTGAAAACGATGCAGAGATACAAGCCCTTTTTAAAAATCATGCCTTAAAGGGCGAAGCGGCTTTTTTATTCCAAGGGGTTGTGTCTAGGATAGATGTTTTATTGTGGGATAGGGGGCAAAATTTGTATGTTTTAGATTACAAAAGCTCTCAAAATTACCAGCAAAGCCATAAAGCGCAAGTGTTTCATTACGCTGAGTTTTTGCGAACTCAAGCCCCCCATTTTAAGATACAAGCGGGCATTATTTACGCTCATAAAAGACTGCTTGAAAAATTATGGGTTTGAAAATAAAAATTTTAAGGTTGTCTATGAATCTCAAAAAAACAGAAAACGCGCTCAGTTTGACGCTTAAAAACTTCATTAAAAGCGAGTCTTTTGGAGGGATTTTCCTCTTTTTGAACGCCGTTTTAGCGATGGTGGTGGCTAATTCGTTTTTAAAAGAAGGTTATTTTGCGCTATGGCACACCCCTTTTGGGTTTCAAGTAGGGGATTTTTTTATCGGCTTTAGTTTGCATAATTGGATTGATGATGTCTTAATGGCGTTATTCTTTTTAATGATAGGCTTAGAGATCAAGCGAGAATTGTTGTTTGGGGAATTATCCAGTTTCAAAAAAGCTTCTTTCCCTGTGATCGCAGCCATAGGAGGCATGATAGCTCCAGGATTGATTTATTTTTTTCTTAACGCTAACACGCCCTCTCAGCATGGTTTTGGGATCCCTATGGCGACGGATATTGCGTTCGCTTTAGGCGTGATCATGCTTTTAGGCAAGAGGGTGCCAACCGCTTTGAAGGTTTTTTTAATCACTCTAGCGGTGGCTGATGATTTGGGGGCTATTGTGGTGATCGCGCTCTTTTATACCACGAATTTAAAATTCGCATGGCTTTTAGGGGCTTTAGGGGTGGTTATTATCTTAGCTGTATTAAACCGCTTGAATGTCCGATCGCTCATCCCTTACTTGCTTTTAGGGGTGTTGCTTTGGTTTTGCGTGCATCAAAGCGGTATCCATGCGACAATCGCTGCAGTGGTTCTAGCTTTTATGATACCGGTGAAAATCCCTAAAGATTCTAAAAATGTAGAGCTTTTGGAATTAGGCAAACGATACGCAGAGACGAGTTCAGGAGCGCTTTTAACCAAAGAGCAGCAAGAAATCTTGCATTCTATTGAAGAAAAAGCGAGCGCTTTACAAAGCCCCTTAGAAAGATTGGAACATTTTTTAGCCCCCATTAGCGGGTATTTCATCATGCCCTTATTCGCGTTTGCAAACGCTGGGGTGAGCGTTGATTCTAGCATCAATTTAGAAGTGGATAAGGTGCTTTTAGGGGTTATTTTAGGGCTTTGTTTGGGCAAGCCTTTAGGGATTTTCCTCATCACTTTCATAGGCGAAAAGCTTAAAATCACCGCGCGCCCTAAAGGCATCAGCTGGTGGCATATTTTAGGGGCTGGGCTTTTAGCAGGGATTGGCTTTACCATGTCTATGTTTATTTCTAATTTGGCTTTCACGAGCGAGCATAAGGACGCTATGGAAGTGGCAAAAATTGCGATTTTACTAGGATCTTTGATTTCTGGGATCATAGGGGCTTTGTATTTATTTTTATTAAACCAAAGAGCGGCTTTAAAGAAATAGCTAAAAATGCTATAATTTGAGATTAAAACATCTTTTAAGGGAATTAAATGGGACAAACTAAAGACATTCTAACGACGCTTTTACCCCTTGTGGTGCTGTTTCTTATTTTTTATTTTTTGATTGTTCGCCCGCAACGCCAGCAACAAAAAAAGCACAAAGAAATGATAGAGAGCTTGACTAAGGGCGATAAAATTGTTACTCAAGGCGGGTTGATTGTTGAGGTGCTTAAAGCGGAAGCGAATTTTTTTAGCGTGAAACTCAATGATGACACCACCGCTAAACTTTCTAAAAACTATATAGCGTTCAAATTAGATGAAGAAGTGGTGCAAAATAACAACTATAGACTATTACCAAGTTACGAATGAAACTTTTTAACCCTCGTTTAATCGTTTTTATCTTTGCGCTTCTTTTAGGGGTAGGGTTTTCTGTGCCTTCCTTGCTAGAGACTAAAGGCCCTAAAATCACTTTAGGCTTGGATTTAAGGGGGGGGTTAAACATGCTTTTAGGGGTGCAAACCGATGAGGCTTTAAAAAACAAGTATTTAAGCTTGGCGTCCGCTTTAGAATACAACGCTAAAAAGCAAAATATCTTGCTTAAAGACATTAAATCCAGCCTAGAAGGGATCAGTTTTGAGCTTTTAGATGAAGATGAAGCGAAAAAATTAGACGCGCTTTTAGTGGAATTGCAAGGTCATAGCCAGTTTGAAATCAAAAAAGAAGCGGAATTTTATAGCGTGAAGCTCACCCCTTTAGAGCAAGAGGAATTGCGTAAAAACACGATTTTGCAAGTGATAGGGATCATTCGTAACCGCTTGGATCAATTTGGTTTGGCAGAGCCTGTAGTCATTCAGCAAGGTAAAGAAGAAATTTCGGTGCAATTGCCCGGTATTAAGACTTTAGAAGAAGAACGGCGCGCTAAAGAATTGATTTCTCGATCCGCTCATTTGCAGATGATGGCAGTGGATGAAGAACACAATAAAGATGCGATGAAAATGACGGATTTAGAGGCTCAAAAATTAGGCAGCGTGTTGTTATCGGATGTGGAAATGGGGGGTAAAATCTTGCTCAAAGCGATCCCCATTTTAGATGGCGAAATGCTTACGGATGCGAAAGTGGTGTATGATCAAAACAACCAGCCGGTGGTGAGCTTCACGCTAGATGCGCAAGGGGCTAAGATTTTTGGGGATTTCTCAGGCGCGAATGTGGGCAAACGCATGGCGATCGTTTTAGACAATAAGGTCTATTCAGCCCCAGTGATCAGAGAACGCATTGGCGGGGGGAGCGGGCAGATTAGCGGGAATTTTAGCGTGGCTCAAGCGAGCGATTTAGCGATCGCTTTAAGGAGTGGGGCGATGAACGCGCCCATTCAGGTTTTAGAAAAAAGGATTGTAGGCCCGAGTTTAGGGAAAGACAGCATTAAAACCTCCATTATCGCCCTTATTGGGGGTTTTATTTTGGTGATGGGCTTTATGGCGCTTTATTACTCCATGGCTGGAGTGATCGCTTGCATGGCGTTAGTGGTCAATCTTTTTTTGATCGTGGCGGTCATGGCGATTTTTGGAGCGACGCTGACTTTACCGGGAATGGCAGGGATTGTTTTAACCGTGGGGATTGCCGTGGATGCTAATATCATTATCAACGAACGCATTAGAGAAGTGTTAAGAGAAGGAGAGGGTGTTGTTAAGGCGATCCATTTAGGCTATATCAATGCGAGTCGGGCGATTTTTGATTCCAATATCACTTCCTTGATCGCTTCGGTGTTATTATACGCTTATGGCACAGGAGCGATTAAAGGCTTTGCCCTAACCACAGGCATTGGGATTTTAGCCTCTATCATCACCGCTATTATAGGCACGCAAGGGATTTATCAAGCCCTTCTACCTAAATTAGCCCAAACGAAAAGCCTTTACTTTTGGTTTGGCGTGAATAAAAGAGCTTAGGAGGTTTTATGGAATTATTCAAACAAACTAGAATCTTAAGCTTCATGCGTTATTCCAATTATGGGGTGATCGTTTCAGCTATTTTAGTGCTTCTGGCGTTAGGGCTTTTGTTTTTCAAAGGGTTTTCTTTAGGGATTGATTTTGCGGGGGGGAGTTTGGTGCAGGTGCGTTACGCTCAAAACGCTCCCATTAAAGAAGTGCGCGATCTTTTTGAAAAAGAAGCTCGTTTTAAGGGCGTTCAAGTGAGCGAGTTTGGCTCTAAAGAAGAAATTTTAATCAAATTCCCTTTTGTGGAAACGGCCGAAAATGAAGACTTGAACGCTATCGTGGCTAACATTTTAAAACCCAGCGGCGATTTTGAAATCCGTAAATTTGACACTGTTGGCCCTAGAGTGGGGAGCGAATTGAAAGAAAAGGGCATTTTATCGCTGATTTTAGCATTAATAGCAATCATGGTTTATGTGAGTTTCCGCTATGAATGGCGTTTCGCTTTAGCGAGCGTTATTGCGCTTGTGCATGATGTGATTTTGGTGGCAAGTTCGGTGATCGTTTTTAAGATTGATATGAATCTGGAAGTGATTGCGGCTTTGCTCACATTGATTGGGTATTCCATTAACGATACGATCATTATCTTTGATCGAATCAGAGAAGAAATGCTCTCTCAAAAAACCAAAAACGCCACTCAAGCCATTGATGAAGCCATTTCCAGCACGCTCACGCGCACGCTTTTAACTTCTTTAACCGTGTTTTTTGTGGTGTTGATTTTGTGCGTGTTTGGGAGTAAGATCATCATTGGCTTTTCATTGCCCATGCTAATAGGCACGATTGTAGGGACTTATAGCTCTATTTTCATCGCCCCTAAAGTAGCGTTATTGTTAGGCTTTGATATGGGTAAATATTATGAGAATGAGGCTAGAAAAATCAAAAAAGCTCAAGAGAAAGAAAAAATGCGCCGTTTGTATGAGGGCGGTCAAGTTTAAGGAGTTTCTATGGATTGGGGTCGGGTCATTCATGTGCTGTTCAGCCTTATTTCTTTAACGACCATTGCAGGGTTTTTGTATGAGCCTAACACGGTGGTGTTATTTGTAGCGTTAGCTTTAAACCTTATTTCCGTTACGCTCAAAATTGGGGTGTGCAAGCGTTTCGCTTCAGAGCTATTGGCCAGCTCTTTAGCCACCGTGTTGCACCTCATACCGGCGTTTGTGTTTTTACAGATTTTAAACAATTTGGTTACAGCTTACATGCTCATGATTGGGGCTTTGATTAGCAACGCTTTTAGCCTCATTTTTTTATTGATTGAAAGCGTTGTAACGAGCGAAACAGACTAAGGGGTAATGATGGATTTTATCAATATAGAAAAAAAATGGCAAGAATTTTGGTGGAAAAATAAGAGTTTTGAGCCTAAAGACGATTTTAATCTCCCTAAAAAATACATTCTAAGCATGCTGCCTTATCCTAGTGGGGAAATCCACATGGGGCATGTACGCAATTACACCATTGGCGACGCGTTGGCGCGTTATTATCGTTTGCACCATTACAATGTGTTACACCCTATGGGGTTTGATTCTTTTGGGATGCCTGCGGAAAATGCGGCCATTAAGCATGGTATCCACCCTAAAACCTGGACTTATGAAAACATTGAAGCCATGCAAAAAGAGTTTGAAGCTTTAGGGTTTTCTTTTTCTAAAAACAGGGAATTCGCCACTTCAGATCCGGATTACACGAAATTTGAACAGCAATTTTTCATTGATTTGTGGGAAAAGGGGCTGATCTATCGCAAGAAAGCCATGCTCAATTGGTGCCCTAACGACAAAACCGTTTTAGCTAATGAGCAAGTCATTGATGGGCGGTGTTGGCGTTGCGACACAGAAGTCATTCAAAAAGAACTCTATCAATATTATTTGAAGATCACAAACTACGCTGAAGAATTACTAAAAGACTTAGAAACTTTAGAGAATCATTGGCCTTCTCAAGTCCTAACCATGCAAAAAAACTGGATAGGGAAATCTAGCGGGTTGCAATTTGGCTTTAAGATCGCTGATGAGTGCTTGAAAGCTTGCAACGGCATTCAAGAAATTGAAGTTTTTACCACAAGGGCGGACACCATTTATGGTGTTACTTACATTGCGATCGCTCCAGAACACCCTTTAGTAGAGCATGCCATTAAGCAAGTGAGCCAAGAAGATTCAAAGGTTATTAAAGCGATTTTAAACACGACTCAAAGAGAAAGAGCCTTAGAGAAAAAAGGGGTGTTTTTAGGAATTTATGCTATCCACCCTTTAACGAAGCAAAAAATCCCTGTTTGGGTGGCTAATTTCGCCCTAGCCAATTATGGTTCTGGGGCGTTAATGGGCGTGCCAGCCTGCGATGAAAGAGATTTTGAATTCGCCAATCTTTATCATATCCCTATTAAAGTGATCACGCAAAGCTCTCAAAGTTTGCCCCACACCAAAGAAGAGGTTTTAAAAAATAGCGGGGAGTGGAGCGATCTTTCTAGCTCAGTGGCCAGAGAGCAAATCATCGCTTATTTTGAAAAAGAAAACCTCGGTAAAAGGGTCATCAACTACCGCTTGCAAGATTGGGGGGTGAGCCGTCAAAGGTATTGGGGGGCGCCCATTCCTATGATTCATTGCAAACATTGCGGGATCGTGCCTGAAACCCAACTGCCGGTAACTTTACCTGAAGACATTGTGATTGATGGGGAGGGCAATCCGTTAGAAAAGCATGCGAGTTGGAAATTCGCTCAATGCCCTAAATGCCACAAAGACGCTTTAAGAGAAACAGACACTATGGATACTTTCATCCAATCCAGCTGGTATTTCTTGCGTTATACCACCCCCAAAGATGAGCGTGAAAATCAAGCGTTTGATCAAAATTACTTGAAGTATTTCATGCCAGTGGACACTTATATTGGCGGCATTGAACATGCGATTTTGCACTTGTTATACGCGCGCTTTTTCACTAAGGCTTTAAGGGATTTGGGCTATCTTAATTTAGATGAGCCTTTCAAACAGCTCATCACTCAAGGCATGGTCTTAAAAGATGGCGCTAAAATGAGCAAGTCTAAAGGTAATGTTGTCAGCCCTAAAGAGATACTTAAAAAATACGGGGCTGATGCGGCGAGGCTCTTTATCCTTTTTGCTGCCCCGCCGGCTAAAGAATTGGAATGGAATGACAACGCTTTAGAAGGCGCACACCGGTTCATCAAGCGCTTATACGATAAAGCGAACGCCATTACCCCTACCACTTCTAAGCCTGAATTTAAAGAAATTGGCCTGAATGAAGTGCAAAAATTAGCCCGCAAAAAAGTCTATGAGGCGTTGAAAAAATCGCATGAAATTTTCAACAAGGCTGAAAGCGCTTACGCGTTTAACACTTTGATCGCAAGTTGCATGGAGGCTTTAAACGCTTTGAGTGCGCAAAGTGATGAGCAAATTTTATGCGAGGGTTATTTTGTGTTGTTGCAAATCTTAGAGCCTATGATCCCGCACACGGCATGGGAATTGAGCGAGAGGCTTTTTAAAAGAGAGAATTTCAAGCCTATAGAAGTAGATGAAAGTGCTTTGATAGAAGACTTTATGACTTTAGGGCTTACCATTAATGGCAAAAGGCGCGCGGAATTGAAAGTCAATATTAACGCCAGCAAAGAAGAGATTATTATTTTGGCTAAAAAAGAATTAGAGAAATATTTAGAAAAGGCGAGCGTTAAAAAAGAAATTTATGTGCCTAATAAACTTGTTAATTTTGTTACCGCATGAGGGCTTTACTTTTTTTTATTGTGTTGCTTTTGTTCAAGGGTTGTGGGTATAAACCCATCGCCGCTTACGCTCAAAACGCGCTTGGCGATAGCGTGTATGTAAAACTCATTGTGAATTTGCCTAATCCTGAAAACTCTGTGGAGTTTAAGGATTTGATGAATCGTTTAGTCGTGCAACGCTTCCAAAACCGCCTGGCGAGTGAAAAGGATGCGGATTCTATCATTATCATAGAAATCACGAATGTAACCGATACGAGCATCACGCAAAATAAAGAAGGTTTTACGACTTTCTATCGCGCGACCGTGTCTGTGAATTACACCTACGATAATAAAAGAGGCACACAAAAGACTTTCCAAAATAGCGGATACTACAATTACGCCGTGAATTTACAAGACCCCCTTAACACTTTCCAGAACCGCTATTACGCTATCAATCAGGCTGTGGAGCAAACTTTGACCAAATTTGTGGCTCAAATCGCTTATGAGGGGAAATTCAATAATGAAAAATAGCCCTTTGATGAATGGATTAAAGGCGTTTTTAGAAACAAAGCCTAAAGAATACCACAAGTTTGACCCTAGCCGTTTCATTCAAATTTATAAAGATTTTAAAAACGCTTTTTTTGAGATTCAAGCGAAAGTCATTCATGTGGTAGGGACTAATGGTAAGGGTAGCACAGGGCGGTTTTTAACCCTTTTATTAGCCGATCAAAATTTTAAGGTGTTGCATTTCACCTCGCCTCATGTTTTTGAATTCAGGGAGCGCTTTTATTTGAATGGTTCTGTTGTTAAAGAAAGCGTTTTAGAAAACGCCCACCAGCAATTGCAATCGCACGCTTTCAGCAACGCTTGCTCGTATTTTGAATACGCTACCTTACTAGCCGTCATGCTCGCTAAAGATTGCGATTATTTGGTTTTAGAAGCGGGGCTTGGGGGGGAGTTTGACAGCACGAACGCTTTGGAAAAAACCCTAAGCGTTTTCACCCCCATTGATTATGATCATAAGGAATTTTTAGGGGATAGTTTAGAAAGCATTGCGACTACTAAATTAAAAGCGATGGGTTCTCTTAATATCATCGCTCCCCAACAAGAACTGGTTTTAAATGTGGCTCAAAAAATCGCTAAAGACAAACACGCGCAATTGATTGTGGTTCAAAATGAAATTTCAAAAGGAGTCAGGGATTATATTGAACGCCACCATTTAGCCCATTTTTTAGCGATGAATTTAGAAGTGGCCCTAAAGGTGTTTGAGACGCTTATGCCATGCAATAAACAAGAAGTTTTAAAAAACCTAAAGCCCCTAGATTTAATCGGCCGTTGCGAGCTTTTAAGCCCTAATATTTTAATAGATGTGGGGCATAACCCCCATAGCGCTAAAGCCTTAAAAGAAGAAATCAAACGCATCTTTAACGCTCCAATCGTTTTGATTTATAATTGCTATCAAGATAAAGACGCTTTTTTGGTGCTAGAAATTTTAAAGCCTGTGGTTAAAAAGGTTTTGATTTTAGAATTGCATCAAGAAAGGGTTATCAAGTTAGAAAAGCTTAAAGGGATTTTAGAAACTTTAGGGTTAGAACACGCTTTGTTTGAAGATGTGAAAGAAAATGAAAATTATTTGGTGTATGGCTCATTTCTGGTAGCCAACGCTTTTTATGAACGCTATCCAAAGAAGAGGGATTGATGCCGCAAAACCAGCTTGTGATCACCATCATTGATGAATCAGGTTCTAAACAGCTCAAATTTTCTAAAAATTTAAAACGAAACCTCATCATTTCTGTTATCATTCTTTTATTGATCGTGGGGCTTGGCGTGGGGTTTTTAAAATTTTTAATCGCTAAAATGGATACGATGACAAGCGAGAGGAATGCGGTTTTAAGGGATTTTAGGGATTTGTATCAAAGAAATTACGCCCTAGCGAAAGAGATTAAAAACAAGCGAGAAGAGCTCTTTATTGTGGGGCAAAAGATCCGTGGGCTAGAATCCTTGATTGAAATCAAAAAGGGGGCTAATGGGGGAGGGCATCTTTATGATGAAGTGGATTTAGAAAATTTGAGCTTAAATCAAAAACATTTAGCGCTCATGCTCATTCCTAATGGCATGCCCCTAAAAACTTATAGCGCTATCAAACCCACCAAAGAAAGGAACCACCCCATTAAAAAGATTAAGGGCGTTGAATCCGGGATTGATTTTATCGCGCCATTAAACACGCCTGTGTATGCGAGCGCTGATGGGATTGTGGATTTTGTGAAGACTCGTTCTAATGTGGGGTATGGGAACTTGGTGCGCATTGAGCATGCGTTTGGTTTCAGCTCCATTTACACGCATTTAGATCATGTCAATGTACAGCCTAAAAGCTTCATTCAAAAAGGGCAGTTGATTGGCTATAGCGGGAAGAGCGGTAATAGCGGCGGCGAAAAATTGCATTATGAAGTGCGCTTTTTGGGTAAAATTTTAGACGCAGAAAAATTCCTGGCATGGGATTTGGATCATTTCCAAAGGGCTTTAGAAGAAAATAAATTTATTGAATGGAAGAATCTGTTTTGGGTTTTAGAAGACATCGTCCAGCTCCAAGAGCATGTGGATAAAGACACCTTAAAAGGTCAGTAGGGGTTTTTGGTGTTTTTAGACAGGCGTTTGATTGTGATGGTTACGGACTCTAAAGGGAGCCGTTACGTTAATGTTCATATTTTATTCCGTCAAATTGGCTTGTATGCGCTGTTGAGCGTTATAGGCTCTCTATTGTTTTTAGGCGTTTCATTACTGGTTTTAAATAAAGAAATTAAAAACATTGAAAAACAGCATGCTTTAATCACTAAGGAATTTGAGAAAAAAAGAGAGACTAATGAAAAGCTTTCCTTGCAAATGGATGAGTTTTTAGACGATTTGCAACTTTCAGGGGAGCGCATCAACGATTTAGAAGAAGTGGTGGGGGTGAATAGGCCTGAAGAAGAAAAAGAAGAGGGTAATTTTTCCAGCCGCTTGGATGTCGCTGGGATCACTGGGCTTCAAAAAAGCTTTATCATGCGCCTTATCCCCAATGACTACCCGCTAGAATCCTATCGGCGCGTTTCAGCCGCCTTTAATAAAAGAATGCACCCTATTTTGCATGTGTTGCACAACCATACCGGGCTTGATTTAAGCACCGCTATTAACACCCCTGTGTATGCGAGCGCGAGCGGGGTAGTGGGGTTAGCGAGTAAGGGGTGGAATGGGGGGTATGGGAATTTGATTAAGGTTTTCCACCCTTTTGGTTTTAAAACCTACTACGCCCATTTGAATAAAATCGTCGTAAAAACGGGCGAATTTGTCAAAAAAGGGCAGTTGATTGGGTATAGTGGCAATACAGGAATGAGCACAGGACCGCATTTGCATTATGAAGTGCGTTTCTTAGATCAACCCATAAACCCCATGAGTTTCACCAAATGGAACATGAAAGATTTTGAAGAAGTTTTTAATAAAGAAAGGAGCATCAGATGGCAATCTTTGATAACAATAATAAATCGGCTAATGCAAAAACAGGACCAGCGACTATCATCGCTCAAGGCACCAAAATAAAGGGGGAGCTTCATTTGGATTACCATTTGCACATAGATGGCGAATTAGAAGGGGTGGTGCATTCTAAAAGCACGGTGGTGATCGGGCAAACCGGCTCGGTAGTGGGTGAGATTTTCGCTAATAAATTAGTAGTGAATGGCAAGTTTACTGGCACGGTGGAAGCGGAAGTGGTAGAAATCATGCCTTTAGGGCGCCTTGATGGTAAGATCTCTAGCCAAGAGCTTGTGGTGGAAAGGAAGGGGATTTTGATTGGGGAGACTCGCCCTAAGAATATTCAAGGGGGGGCGTTGTTGATCAATGAGCAAGAAAAGAAAATTGAAAATAAATAAGGAATGATCCAATCTAGCCTTTATAAAGCCTTAAATGAAGACTTTGATTATCAAATACTCGCTTGTAAGGATTTTAAAGAATCTAGGCTCGCTAAAGAAGTCATAAGCTATGTTAAGCCAAATACCAAAGCCGTTCTTTTCCCAGAGTTTAGGGCTAAAAGAAACGACGATTTGCGTTCGTTTTTTGAAGAATTTTTACAGCTTTTAGGGGCTTTGAGGGAGTTTTATCAGGCCTTAGAAAACAAGCAAGAAACCATCATCATTGCCCCTATTAGCGCGTTATTACACCCTTTGCCTAAAAAAGAACTTTTAAAAAGCTTTAAAATCACTCTTTTAGAAAAGTATAACCTTAAGGAGTTAAAAGACAAACTTTTTTATTATGGCTATGAAATTTTAGACTTAGTGGAAGTGGAGGGCGAAGCGAGCTTCAGGGGGGATATTGTGGATATTTATATACCTAATTCCAAGGCGTATCGCTTGAGTTTTTTTGACGCAGAGTGTGAGAGCATTAAGGAATTGGATCCCGCCACTCAAATGAGTCTCAAAGAAGATTTGTTAGAAATTGAAATCCCCCCCACGCTTTTTAGTTTAAACGAACAATCTTATAAGGATTTGAAAACCAAAGTGGAGCAAAGCCCCTTGAATAGCTTTTCTAAAGATTTAACCAGTTTTGGTTTGTGGTTTTTAGGAGAAAAAGCAAACGATTTATTGGGCGTTTATCAAAGCATCATAAGCCCTAAAGCTTTAGAAGAAATTCAAGAATTAGCGAGCTTAAACGAATTGGATTGTGAGCGTTTCAAATTTTTAAAGGTTTTAGAAAACGCGCAAGGCTATGAAGATTTAGAAATCCATGCGCATGCCCTAGAAGGCTTTATCGCTTTGCATTCAAATCATAAAATCACGCTCCTAGCCCCCAATAAAACGATTTTAGATAATGCGGTAAGCGCACTTGATACAAGCAACATGGAATGCGTCATCGCCCCCTTTGTGTTAAATTTTAAAACCCCTGATAGGATTTTTATCTCGCTCAATTCCTTTGAAAGGAAGAAAAAACGCCAAAAATCCAAGCTCGCTTTGAATGAATTGAATGCGGGCGAATGGGTGGTGCATGATGATTATGGGGTGGGCGTGTTTTCTCAATTAATCCAGCACAGCGTTTTAGGGAGCAAGAGGGATTTTTTAGAAATCGCTTATTTGGGCGAAGACAAACTGCTATTACCGGTAGAAAACTTGCATCTCATCGCTCGCTATGTGGTGCAAAGCGATAGCGTGCCGGTTAAAGACCGGCTAGGGAAAGGGAGCTTTCTCAAATTAAAAGCTAAAGTCAGGGCTAAGCTTTTAGAAATTGCGGGCAAGATCATTGAATTAGCGGCTGAACGCAATTTGATCTTGGGTAAAAAGATGGACACGCATTTAGCGGAGTTGGAAGTCTTTAAATCGCATGCGGGTTTTGAATACACCAGCGATCAAGAAAAAGCCATCGCTGAAATTTCAAGGGATCTAAGCTCTCACAGGGTGATGGACAGACTTTTGAGTGGGGATGTGGGTTTTGGGAAAACGGAAGTGGCGATGCATGCGATTTTTTGCGCGTTTTTGAACGGCTTTCAAAGCGCGCTAGTCGTGCCTACCACTTTATTAGCGCACCAGCATTTTGAGACTTTAAGGACGCGTTTTGAAAATTTTGGCGTTAAAGTGGCTCGTTTGGACAGGTATATTAAAACCAGCGAAAAAAACAAGCTTTTAAAGGCGGTGGAATTAGGGCAAGTTGATGCGCTAATAGGCACGCATGCGATTTTAGGCGCGAAATTTAAAAACTTGGGCTTAATGGTCGTAGATGAAGAGCATAAATTTGGCGTGAAACAAAAAGAAGCTTTAAAAGAATTGAGCAAAAGCGTGCATTTTTTAAGCATGTCCGCCACGCCTATCCCGCGCACTCTAAACATGGCGCTTTCTCAAATCAAAGGCATTAGCTCTTTAAAAACCCCGCCCACAGACAGAAAACCCAGCCGCACTTTTTTGAAAGAAAAGAATGACGAGCTTTTAAAAGAGATTATTTACAGAGAATTACGCCGTAACGGGCAAATTTTTTACATCCATAACCATATCGCTAGCATTTCAAAAGTCAAAACCAAGCTAGAAGAGCTCATCCCTAAACTCAAAATCGCTATTTTGCATTCCCAGATTAACGCTAATAAGAGCGAAGAAATCATGCTAGAGTTTGCTAAGGGGAACTATCAGGTTTTATTATGCACTTCTATTGTGGAATCAGGGATTCATTTGCCTAACGCTAACACGATTATTATAGATAATGTGCAAAATTTCGGGCTGGCTGATTTGCACCAATTAAGAGGGCGTGTGGGGAGAGGTAAAAAAGAAGGCTTTTGCTATTTCCTCATAGAAGATCAAAAAAGTTTGAATGAACAGGCTTTAAAACGCTTGCTCGCTCTAGAAAAAAATTCGTATTTGGGCAGTGGGGAGAGTATCGCCTATCATGATTTAGAAATCAGAGGGGGTGGGAATTTGCTCGGACAAGATCAGAGTGGGCATATTAAAAACATCGGTTATGCGCTCTATACGCGCATGCTTGAAGACGCGATTTATGAATTGAGTGGGGGGAAGAAAAGGCTTGAAAAAAGCGTAGAAATCCAACTTGGTGTGAGCGCTTTTTTAAACCCTGAACTCATCGCAAGCGATAGTTTGAGATTGGATCTATACCGCCGTTTGAGTTTGTGTGAAAACGTAGATGAGGTGGGGCAAATCCATGAAGAAATAGAAGACAGGTTTGGCAAAATGGACGATTTGAGCGCTCAATTTTTGCAAATCATTACGCTTAAAATCTTAGCCAACCAGCTTGGCATCATTAAACTTTCTAATTTCAATCAAAACATCACCCTTACTTATAGCGATGAACATAAAGAAAGCCTGAAAGCCCCAAGCAAAGACGATAACGATATTTTAGAAACCCTTTTGAAACATTTGCGCGCTCAAATTTCTTTAAAACGGCGTTAAAAAGCGTTTGATTTTAGCCTCAATTTTGTTATTTTAAAAAAATTATTAAGAGAGTTTGTTGTAAAATAGGGATTTGCTATGCCTTTAGTCGTTAAAAGGTAATTATCATTAAGGAGTTTTTTAATCATGGCAGATATTCAAAGGCGTGATTTTTTAGGAATGAGCCTTGCTAGCGTTACAGCTATAGGGGCTATAGCGAGTCTGGTAGCGATGAAAAAGACTTGGGATCCGCTTCCAAGCGTTGTTTCAGCCGGTTTTACGACCATAGATGTGGCGAACATGCAAGAAGGGCAGTTTTCCACGGTGGAGTGGCGTGGGAAACCGGTCTATATCCTCAAGCGTTCTAAAAAAGAGGGCTTTAATGAAAAACGCGATTTTAAAATTGGCGGGAGCGTTTTTACCACAGCCATTCAAATTTGCACGCATTTAGGGTGTATCCCCACTTATCAAGATGAAGAAAAAGGCTTTTTATGCCCATGCCATGGGGGGCGTTTCACTTCTGATGGCGTGAATATTGCCGGCACTCCCCCTCCACGCCCTTTTGATATTCCGCCTTTTAAAATTGAAGGCACTAAAATCACTTTTGGTGAAGCCGGGGCTGAATACAAGAAAATGATGGCTAAAGCGTAAGGAGAGTTCCATGGCAGAGATAAAAAAAGCGAAGAATTTAGGCGAATGGCTAGACATGCGTCTTGGCACTAACAAGCTTGTTAAAGTGTTAATGACAGAATATTGGATCCCTAAAAACATCAATTTTTTATGGGCGATGGGGGTGATTTTATTAACCCTTTTTGGCGTGCTTGTAGTCTCAGGGATTTTCTTGCTCATGTATTACAAGCCTGATGCGAAAATGGCGTTTGATAGCGTGAATTTCACGATCATGCAAGAAGTGGCTTATGGCTGGCTTTGGCGCCACATGCATGCCACGGCAGCGAGCATGATTTTTGTCATCATTTATATCCACATGTTTGTTGGCATCTATTATGGCTCTTACAAAAAGGGTCGTGAGATGATTTGGATTAGCGGGATGATTTTGTTTGTGGTCTTTAGCGCGGAAGCCTTTAGCGGGTATATGCTGCCTTGGGGGCAGATGAGCTATTGGGCCGCAGCGGTTATCACTAATCTGTTTGGAGGCATTCCTTTCATTGGGGCTGATGTGGTGGAGTGGATTAGGGGCAATTATGTCGTGGCGGATTCCACTTTAACGCGCTTTTTCATGCTCCATGTGTTTTTACTGCCCATTGCGATCATTCTACTTGTTGGGGTGCATTTTTATTCTTTACGCATCCCGCATGTCAATAACCAAGAAGGCGAAGAAATTGACTTTGAATTGGAAGAAAAGAAATTCATTGAAGGCAAGAAAAAAGAATCCAAAGTCATTCCTTTTTGGCCGGTGTTCTTGTCTAAAGATATTTTTGTGGTTTGCGCGTTCATGGTCTTTTTCTTTTACTTGGTGTGCTACCACTATGATTTTGCGATGGATCCTATTAACTTTGAAAGGGCTAACAGCCTTAAAACGCCGCCTCACATTTACCCTGAATGGTATTTCTTATGGAGCTATGAAGTCTTAAGGGGCTTTTTCTTTAGCGCTGATTTAGGGTTAATGGCCTTTGGCGTGGCGCAAGTGATCTTCTTCTTACTGCCCTTTTTGGACAGAAGCCCAGTCGTCGCTCCCGCGCACAAACGGCCGGCGTTCATGGTGTGGTTTTGGCTTTTAATCATTGACATGATTGTTTTAACGATCTATGGTAAATTGCCTCCGCTTGGGATCGGTAAATACATCGGCTTATTTGGATCGATCACTTTCTTAGCCCTTTTCTTTGTGGTATTGCCCATTATCACTATCGCTGAGAGCAAGAAACAAGGGGGTGCTAGATGAAAGAATTTAAGATTCTAATCATCCTTATTGTGGTGATAGGCGTGATTTATTATGGGGTTGAGCCTTATGCGCATTCGGTGATGCACCCTAAAGTCGCTCCGGCGGATTTTGCTTTCAAGGATTTAGAGCCGATTGATTTAAAAAATGGCGACGTTAATAAGGGCAAACAGCTTGTAGCCGAAAATTGCACCGCTTGCCATGGCATTAAATCCCAAAACATTCCAGCCCCTATGGACAGCCTTAGTGCGAGCAACTCTTTTGGGGTTGTGCCACCGGATTTAAGCCATGTGGCGGGGGTTTTGAACGCGAATTTCTTAGCCCACTTCATCAAAGACCCCGTGAAAACGGCGAAATTGAGCCATAAATTCAACGATGAAAGGCCCTATCCTATGCCGGCGTTTTCTCAATTTAGCGATAAAGATTTGAGCGACATTGTGGCGTATCTCACTTCTATTTTGCCTAAAAATTTGAGCGATAAGGAAGTGTTTGCGCAAAGTTGTCAAAGATGCCATAGCTTGGATTACGCTAAAGACAAGGCCTTTAGCGATCCTAAAGATTTAGCCAATTATTTAGGCTCTCATGCGCCTGATTTGTCCATGATGATTAGGGCTAAGGGCGAACATGGCTTGAACGTTTTCATCAACGATCCGCAAAAGCTTTTGCCTGGCACGGCTATGCCTAGAGTGGGATTGAATGAAAAAGCTCAAAAACAAGTCATTTCTTATTTGGAAAAAGCGGGCGATAGGAAAAAGCATGAAAGGAATACTTTAGGGATTAAGATCATGATTTTCTTTGCGGTGCTATCGTTCTTGGCTTACGCGTGGAAAAGAAAAGTTTGGAGCGAAGTGCATTGAATTGAAAAAGGGGGGACATGGTTTTATGATTTTTAATTTATGGTGGGTTGTTTGAATGGCTTTTTCAAAACAACCTTTATTTAGGATTTTATGGCTACAAAGCTTTTTGAGTGGTTTAAACTCAATTTGAGAAAGTTAATACTTGTAAAAATCAAGGGTTTTTATTGGGTTTATTTTAAAAAATCAATCAATGCTTGAAGTTCCTTTAAATCAAAATCAAAAAATTTTTCAAGAATTTCTGTATTTTTTGGCTTATCTATCATTTTAGCGGTTGCAGTAATAGGATCTAGATCGTTTAACCCACAAGGAATAAAACCTCTCTCTAAACAAACAGAAAGCGTGATATAGGGTTGTAGCCAACATTTAGTGCGTTTTTTTTGTTCTGATTGGATAGGTTTGATTTGTTTGACTTCATTAAAAAGCGTATTGTAATGTTGGCGGAAGCTTGTGTAAAACGCTTTATTTTCACTTTCTTTCGCCATTTTTTCTAGTAAAGGCTCTAATTCGCAATAATTGGGGTGGTGTTTAGTCTCATCATTTTCTGGCAATAAAAAAATCTTAATCTGGTTAAACTCTTCATCATTTAAGCGGTGTTCTTGTTTTGTGTTTTCTTGGAGTTGTTTCTTTATTTCTTGAATTTTAGTCTCTTTTGTTTGGTTGTCTGAATCAAAAACGATGTAAATATCCTTAGCTTTTAGGTTTCCTTTAATACTCTCGGCTTCTTCAGAAAGCTTATCCTTGCTCCCACAATTGATAATATTAGAATCTTTAAGGCCTAAATTTTTAACCTCATTTAAAATCGTTAAAAAGATTTTGTCTGATTCGCCCTCCACATAAACGAACTTTTCTCGCATCAGCCTCTAACCTCCATACCCCTATAAAGTGCTTTTTCTAGCATAGAATAGCTGTGTCTGATAAAGCCAGAAGCACTTTCTTTTTCAAGCTCAAACAAGGCTATGTCTTTAAAAACTCCCGTTTCATTATCGGATATCGTGTTGATGGCGTTTAATAAAAATTCCTTATTGTGCGTGGTGGCAAAAATTTGAATCTGTAATTTTTGAGCTAACTTAAACAGAGCTTTTAAAAACTCTTGCATTTTTGTATGGTGCAAACCGCTTTCTATTTCATCAATAAAAAGATACTTGACACGATTGTCTATAAGAATGCTCACCATGATAAAGAATTTGATAAAACCCCAACCAAACAAATTTAAAAGCCTTTTGGGACTTTCTTCTAGCGGTGTGTTTTCATCTTTGATTTGGATATAGACAGACTTTCTTATTGTATTAGCATTTAAAATATTAGGGTTGAAACATTGTAGGATTTCAATCAATTCTTTTTCTTTGCTTGCTAATTGTAAATTTTCCAATGCTTTAAGAGAATTAACAATAGATAATTCTATAGGAATAAACATCGCATTTTCTTTATAGGTTTGAGCGATTTTATCTAAATTAGAATGGATTAAACCTAGGTTTTGCCTTTCAAATTCATAAGTCATTGTCATGGGGGAAAGGGATGGATTGTAGGAAAATTGGAGCTGTGGCTTCGTTATTGTTGTGTTTATAAGGTTTGTCATATGAGCATCATCGCTATTCAAATTGATGTCTTTGCTGTAACTGGTTTGTGTGGGGTATTGGATAGTAAGAGGGATAGTAGCGTGTTCAAATTCAGTGCGGATACTAATGGGATTAGCGGTGTTTCCTTGATAAAAAAAGGTTTTTAGGTTGTCGGCATTGAGTTTGATTTTTCTGAATTCACTAATATTCACGGCATGTTCAGGAGGAAGACTGACTTGATTGGCAGTAGGATCACAAAGACCTGTGTTGGTATAAAGAGCTTCTAAAAGATTGGTTTTGCCCGTATCGTTTTGACCGGTAAAAAAGTTGATGAGTTTAAAATTTTCCATTTTAAGGTGTTTGAAATTTTTGTAATTTTCAATCTCTATGCTTTTAATCATTTGAATTTCGCCTTTTAGTTATCTTGAATTGATACCACTAGACATCGGTATAATCGCTCTAATTTTACATTATTTTGATTAAATTTTGAACGCTCACCTATTGCAAACCTTGCGTTTAAATTATGGTAGCAAAGTTAATTCGCATTCTTTTTTAATTCAAGGGTTAGTTTTGATTATCTTTTTAGGGATTATGCAAGTCTCATTTTATTTAATTGGGATCAATCTAACTCAAACAGATTTTTCTAATCTGTCCTCTAAATTTGGCCTTAATGCCACAGAGCCGGCAACTTAAGACTCCTTTTTTGGAGTTGGGGTTAAAAAGAGCCTTTTATTTTATTTTAAAGCGATTTTTTTCCAAAGCGTTTTGAATCGCAATAGAGGGCGATAGGTAATTGTAACGCACTAAAATTTCGGTGATTTCTTTAAAAATAGGGGCTGCAATCTTGCTAGCGTAATATTCTTCCTTGCCGTGCGAGCCTAAGATAACCACGCCGATAGTAAAAACCTGCCTTTCATCTTCAGCGAACCCAAAAAAAGAGCTGTTGTAGGACTGCACGCTGTAACTCCCATTTTTAGCAACCCTAGCCGTGCCTGTTTTGCCCCCTATGTATAGCCCTTCAAATTGAGCGTTTTTGCCTGTGCCATAACGCACCACTTTGATTAAGGTTTCTTTCATTTTCCTGGCGCTTTTGGGGCTAATGACTTGAAAGGTGGGTTTGGGGCTAGGGATGTAAATATCGCCATTAGGGGCGGTTTCTCGTTGCACTAAATAGGGGGTAGTCAATTTGCCTTCATTAGAAAACACCGCATAAGCCCTTAAAAGCTGCAAAAAAGTCGCGTTCAACCCATAGCCATAAGAGACGCTCCCCTTTAACACTTCACGCTTGAAAGCGGACAAAGGAGGGATTTTTCCTGTGGCTTCTAAGGATAAATCAATGCCGGTTTTTTGAGAAAATCCATAGCCTAAAAGCCCGTTATAGAAATCCTCTGGGTTGAGGCTTTTACTGATTTTTATCATGCCCACATTGCTAGATTGGATCAAAACGTCTTCCACAACGGCTTTTTTACTGGGGATAAAGTCGTCTTTAATGGTGTATTTTCCTAATTGGTAATAACCATGGTTTAAATCAATGCGCTCTTTAGGGTTAATCAAATTTTTATCTAGTAGCAAGGAATAGACAATAGGCTTAATCGTGCTGCCTGGCTCAAAAACCTTTTCGGCAACGCTCAAATTCAAGCTTTCATAATCGCTGGTTTTAATCGCATTAGGATCAAAGCGGTTGCTTGAAGCTAAGGATAAAATTTCCCCGCTTTTAGGGTTGATAATGCCCACCAGGATTTCTTTAGCCCTGAGTTTGTCTTTAGTTTTATCCAGTAGGGTTTCAATTTCTCTTTGGAGTTTTAAAGGAATGCTCAAATACACCTCATAGCCATCAAGCCGTTCGATCTCTGTATAAGAGTGGTTTTGAATGAAATTAAAACTCACGTCTCTTTTGCCTGATCTTATGCCATTTTGTTGGGCTTTAAGCAAATGATTTTGAGATTTTTCAACGCCTTTTTTACCGGTAGTTAAAGTGAGCTTGTCTTCTTCTTGTTTTTGCACATAGCCAATGATAGGCTCTAGGCTATTTTGATAAGGGTAATGCCTGGAAACGCCGCTCACTTCAATGTTTAACCCTTGCTTTTGCCACACTTTATCGTGCGCGTCTTTGAAATTTTGAAAAACCCCAAAGGCTAAAAATTTCTTATTCAAGTCTCTAATATTAGCGGCCATATTGGGCGTGAGATTGTAAGCTAAAATCGTGTAGCCTTTCGTATTGAGCGCGTCTTTTAGGGACTCTTTAGGGATATTGCTATAAATAGAAAGGAAATCAATAAAAAAATCTTCTTTATTTTGGTTTAAAAACCTTGTGTCAAAGCCCAGTTTGAAAAGGGTTTGTGAAGTGGCTAGGCTGTAGTTGTCTTGACTATAAATAGTCCCCCTAGTAGCGGTGTCTTGTTTAATCATCACCAAAGTGGGCATGTTGGCTTGCGCAAAAAAAGCTTTTTTAAAAGCGACCATCAAAAAAATGAAAAAAAGCAACAAAAAGATTAACGCCGTAACCACACCCTTGTCTCTTTGGATTTTTAGAAATTGCTCTGGGTTGAAGTAAGGATCAATATTCTTATTATCCATAAGCGCTTACTTGAAAATGGCGTGGCGTTGGACTTTCACAACGCATGAGAGCATGAATTTTTGATGGCAAAATCCGTTAAAATGGGGTGTAGCAACAACAAACCCTCTCTTTAAAAAGGACCAAGCGATCATTTAAAGAGAAGCCACTTAAGAGATTAGATCTGCGTTCTCAAAAGCTCTTTATAAGCGCTGATCGCTTTGTTACGCACTTCAAGCATGAGTTTCATGCTCGTTTCAGCCTTCCCTATGGCGATAGCCGCTTGGTGCAAGTCCTTGATCTGCCCTGTCGCCATGTCGGCTAAGGCTTTATCAGACTGCTCTTGAGTGTTGTTAAGCTCGTTGATAGATTGTTTCAAGAGTTTAGAAAACTCCCCACCTTTTTGTTCTTTAAAGGCGTTACCCGATTCTTCTCTTTTAGTCCTGTTGTCCGTGTTAAGCTCAGAGAAAGGACTCAATAAGCTTTTATCATTGTGTATGGCTTGCATAGAACCTCCTTAAGCTCTTTTTTAAAAATTTAACTCTATTAAATATCTTATTCATTTCTGTATTCTACTGATCTTTGGCTAATACTACCTAAATTCCCTTATACTACCATAAATTGTTACAAATCGTTCATGTTTGTAACATGCCAATCGCGTTTTGCGCCATGTTTTTAGCGCTTTGAAAGGCTGCAACATTGGCCTGATAAGCTCTAGTCGCTTCCACTAAGTCCGCCATTTCAACCACCGCATTCACGTTGGGGTAAGCCACATAGCCTTGAGCGTTAGCGTCAGGGTGGCTCGGATCGTATTTCATCAACGGCTCGCTATCATCGCGCGCAATCTTATCCACCACCACGCTTGTAATGGGGATTAAGGGGTTATCATCGCCTTCATCTAAAGGGTCTTCATAGGGGGTGATTTGATTGTTTTGGGCGATTTTTTGGTTTAAAATCTCGTTGAAATCAAAAGCCCTAAACACCGCTTCTTGCCTCCTATAAGGGCCTCCTTCGCTCGTGCGCGTGGTGTTAGCGTTAGCGATATTAGAAGAAATCAAATTAGCCCTTAAGCGTTGGGCGGACAAGCCATAACCGCTAATATCAAAAGAAGATAAAAACATGCTTTCCCTTAACTATAAATTCTTACTAGAGTCAATGGCGTAATTGATCACGCCTCGATACTTTTTTAAGGCTGAACTCAAGGCTAAATACATGGTAGAGTTCTTGCCCATTTCGCTCGTTTCTATGTCTAAATCCACGCTGTTGCCATCATTTTTAGCCAAATGCCCGTCTCTAAAAAAAAGGCTCGCCCCATTTTTAGCACTATTTTCAAAGTCTAAATGCCTGGGGTTAGTGTGGGCTAAAGGCAAAACTTTACTGGTTTGGTTTTCAAAAATTTCTGCTTTTTTCTCCGCTAAAACGCTTTCAAAATCCAAATCCTTTGGCCTGTAAAAGGGGGTATCCACATTAGCGATGTTAGAAGCGATCATATCCTGCCTTAAAGCCCTATAATCTAACGCTTTATAAACCAATCCAAACGCTTTAGAAAAATCCATCAAAACCCCTTTTTAAACCCTTGCAAATTTTTAGCATGCAAAAAACATTCCAAAAATAGCTCATTCCCTCATCAAAGAATGCGATGAATTTCACAGCATGCTTAAAGTTGGAGCGATAAGCCAATTCAGAGCCATTATAGTGTAAAATACCCCTAAAATACCTTAAAATAACGCCTATTCAAAAAACCAAAATAAGGAAATCCTAATGACTACAGACAGAAACCTGTTTTTTTGTGCTTCGCTGTTGATTTTTTTAGGGGTATTGATGAGCTATTCGCTCTCAACTTACACCACAGTGGTGCTGTATCATTATGGGGAATTCCATTTTTTTATACGACAGCTTGTGAGCGCTATCATGGGCATTATTATCATGTGGGGGTTGTCTAGGGTTGATCCTAGCAAGTGGTTTAGCCGTTTGGGGTTTTTTCTCCTTTTTGTCCCATCACTACTCATTATTGGCATGTTTTTTTTGCCAGAAAGCCTTTCCAGCAGCGCAGGGGGGGCGAAGCGCTGGATCCGTTTGGGATTTTTCTCTCTAGCGCCTTTGGAGTTTTTAAAGATTGGTTTTACCTTTTTTCTTGCGTGGAGTTTGTCCCGCACCTTTGTGGCAAAAGAAAAGGCTAATGTCAAAGAAGAACTCATCACTTTTGTGCCTTATTCGTTTGTGTTTGTGGCCTTAGCGATTGGGGTGGGGATTTTGCAAAACGATTTGGGGCAGATTGTTCTTTTGGGGGCGGTTTTAGCGGTGTTATTGGTCTTTTCTGGGGGGAGCACGCATTTATTTGGCTTGATCGTTTCAGGGGCGTTTGCGATCAGCGTTTTAGCGATTGTTACAAGCGAACATAGGATTTTACGCCTAAAATTATGGTGGTCTAATTTACAAAATTCGCTTTTCACACTCTTGCCGGATAAATTAGCGAACGCTCTTAGAATAAGCGACTTGCCCGAATCCTATCAAGTCTTTCATGCAGGCAATGCCATGCATAATGGGGGGTTATTAGGGCAAGGGCTTGGGCTAGGGCAAATCAAGCTTGGGTTTTTGAGCGAAGTGCATACGGACATGGTTTTAGCTGGGATCGCCGAAGAATGGGGTTTTTTGGGGTTATGCGTTTGTTTTATTTTGTTTTCTGTCATGATTGTTTTGATTTTTAGGATCGCTAACCGCTTGAAAGAGCCAAAATATTCGCTATTTTGCGTGGGCGTGGTGCTACTAATAGGGTTTTCTTTGGTGATCAACGCCTTTGGGGTGGGTGGGATTTTTCCGGTTAAGGGTCTAGCGGTGCCGTTTTTGAGCTATGGAGGGAGTTCGCTTTTAGCGAATTGCATCGCTATAGGGCTTGTTCTAAGCCTAGCGAGATACATTAAGGGCTAAATTAGCCCTTTTTCAAAAATCAGTGCCATAAGAATGGCTCAATTTCCGCATCATTCAAATCGAAGACCACTTTATAATAATCTTTGACTATCGCATTAATATCCACGCCTTTAAAGGCTTCAGGGTGGGCTTTTAAGGCGATATACAAGCTAATGAGTGGGGCTCTAGGACCGCCAATATCCATTGTGGGGAGTTTATAAACTTGTTTGTTTTTGATAGCTTTGATAGTGGAAAATTTGGGGTTGTTTAACACGTCTTCAGGGCTAAGCGGGCTTATCCACCAAATAAAGATAATCTCAGGGTTTTCTTTAACGATTTTTTCCACGCTAATGTCAGCACGCCCAAATTTGACATATTTCAAGCCAAAATTGTCTATACCCCCTTTTTCTAAAATGTCTGAGCTAATGGCTTGATGGCCGCTGATCTTATTGGCTTTATGGAAAAGCTCCACCCCTTTTTTCTTTTTAACATTTTTCAAACGCTCAGCAATGAAGTCCAAAGTTTCTTGCATTTTGGCGAATTTTTTAGAAGCGTCAATTTCTAAGGCTTTAGCTTGAGCTTGCATGGCCTGCATGGCCTCTGCGATCGTTGTCTCTTGGAAAGAAAGGAATGATATACCAAATTTTTTCGCATGCTCTACCGCTTTAGGGTTGCCCACAAAGGTTACCACAAGATCAGGGCTAAGTTTTTTCAAAAGCTCTACATTTAGCGCAGCTGTATGATCAGTGCTCATGTGTTTGACTCGTTTAAGATCTTCGCCTTTGAGAGTGGCTTTAACAATGTCGTCTTTAAAAGCGTAATCCGAAACGCCTACAACCCTATTCCAAACATTAAGCATGGCAGGCACTTCTACATAACTCCCTATGTAGGCTATTTTGGAAACAGGAAGCTTTATGGTTTGCTCCCCAAAATAATCCTTGACTTTGACCTCTTGATTAGAAGCGTTAGCCACATTCAACCATAATGAAACAACAAGCACGCCTAAAGAATAAGAAATGAAGGCTTTTTTAAAACGAGTAACTAACATAACGATCCTTTTGTATGATTTATAAAGCGATTATAACACCATTAAGAAAATAACAATAGTAAAAATGAAACTTTTTTTCATAAAATCTTAAAAGATTAAATATAAATATTAAAGACTAAAGATTAAAATATGGAAGAGAATTTTAGCTACAAGACCTGTTTTAAGCGTGCGATACATTAAGGGCTAAATTAGCCCTTTTTCAAAAATCAGTGCCATAAAAAGGGTTCAACTTCCGCATCATTCAAATCAAAAACCACTTTATAATAGTCTTTGACTATCGCATTAATATCCACGCCTTTAAACGCTTCAGGGTGGGCTTTTAAAGCGATAAAAAGACTAATGAGCGGGGCTCTAGGACCGCCAATATCCATCGTGGGGAGCTTATAGACTTGCTTGTTTTTAATGGCTTTGATAGTGGAAAATTTAGGATTATTCAACATGTCTTCAGGGCTAAGCGGGCTTATCCACCAAATAAAGATAATCTCAGGGTTTTCTTTAACGATTTTTTCCACGCTAATGTCAGCACGCCCAAACTTAACGTATTTCAAGCCAAAATTATCTATGCCCCCTTTTTCTAAAATATCTGAATCAAGGGCTTGATGCCCACTGATTTTATTGGCTTTATGGAAAAGCTCCACCCCCTTTTTCTTTTTAACGCCCTTCAAACGCTCTTTGATAAAATCCAAAGTTTCTTGCATTTTAGCCAGTTTTTTAGAAGCGTCAACTTCTAAGGCCTTAGCTTGAGCGTCAATATCTTCCATGACTTCTGCAATGGTTTTTTCTTGGAAAGAAAGAAATGATATACCAAATTTTTTCGCATGCTCTACCGCTTTAGGGTTACCCACAAAGGTTACCACAAGATCAGGGCTAAGCTTTTTTAATAATTCCACATTCAACGCCGCCACATGATCACTGCTCATGGGTTTAATGCGTTCAGGGTCTTTAAGAGTGGCTTTAACAATATCAGATTTAAAAGCGTAATCCGAAATGCCTACAACCCTATCCCAAGTATTGAACATGGCAGGCACTTCTGCAAAGCTACCCAAGTAGATTATTTTAGAAACAGGAAGCTTTATGGTTTGCTCCCCGAAATAATCCTTAACTTGGATTTCTTGATTAGAAGCGTTAGCCACGCCTAATAACGATGAAACAAGAAGAACCCCTAAAGAATAAGAGATTAAAGCTTTTTTAAAGCGAGCGATTAGCATGACAATCCTTTCGTATGATTTATGAAGCGATTATAACACCATTAAGGAAATACAAGCAGTAAAAATGAAACTATTTTTCACAAAATCTTAAAATTTAAAAAAAAATATCTTTCCATTAACTTTTTAAGAATATACTCCACTATGTTTCCGCTGAGACTAAGTGGAAAGCATGATGAATTAAATCTAGTTTGGATTTAATTTTGATCCAACAAAATTTTAAAACACTTAAGGAGTTACGATATGTTAGTTACAAAACTTGCCCCCGATTTTAAAGCGCCTGCCGTTTTAGGAAACAATGAGGTTGATGAACACTTTGAGCTTTCTAAAAATTTAGGTAAGAATGGTGCGATTCTTTTCTTCTGGCCAAAAGATTTTACTTTTGTATGCCCTACAGAAATCATTGCGTTTGACAAAAGAGTGAAAGACTTCCACGAAAAAGGCTTTAATGTGGTTGGCGTGTCTATTGACAGCGAACAAGTGCATTTTGCATGGAAAAACACCCCTGTAGAAAAAGGCGGTATTGGTCAAGTAACTTTCCCTATGGTGGCTGATATTACCAAAAGCATTTCTAGAGACTATGATGTGTTGTTTGAAGAAGCGATCGCTTTGAGAGGAGCTTTTTTGATTGACAAAAACATGAAAGTAAGACACGCAGTGATCAATGACTTGCCATTAGGTAGGAATGCCGATGAAATGCTTCGCATGGTGGACGCTCTCTTGCACTTTGAAGAACATGGTGAAGTTTGCCCAGCAGGTTGGAGAAAAGGCGATAAAGGTATGAAAGCAACTCACCAAGGCGTTGCAGAGTATCTTAAAGAAAATTCCATTAAGCTTTAATTGGTTTAATTCGCTGTTTGATCAAGAGAAACTTCGTTTTTCTTGGTTGAATCCTTTTCTTTTTATCCTTTGCCAGTTTCTAAAATTTTTGTATCGTTTTATTTTTTTATAATTTTTAAATTAATTTTTTTAATAAAGGGTTTTTTATGAATATATTCAAGCGTGTTATTAGTGTAGGGGTAATTGTTTTAGGTTTGTTTAACCTTTTAGACGCCAAACACCACAAAGAAAAAAAAGAAGACCACAAAATCACTCGTGAGCTTAAAGTGGGCGCTAACCCTGTGCCGCATGCGCAAATCTTACAATCAGTCGTGGATGATTTGAAAGAGAAAGGGATCAAATTAGTGATCGTGTCTTTTACCGATTATGTGTTGCCTAATTTAGCGCTCAATGACGGCTCTTTAGATGCGAATTACTTCCAGCACCGCCCTTATTTGGATCGGTTTAATTTGGACAGAAAAATGCACCTTGTTGGTTTGGCCAATATCCATGTGGAGCCTTTAAGATTTTATTCTCAAAAAATCACAGACATTAAAAACCTTAAAAAAGGCTCAGTGATTGCTGTGCCAAATGATCCGGCCAATCAAGGCAGGGCGTTGATTTTACTCCATAAACAAGGCCTTATCGCTCTCAAAGACCCAAGCAATCTATACGCTACGGAGTTTGATATTGTTAAAAATCCTTACAACATCAAAATCAAGCCTTTAGAAGCCGCGTTATTGCCTAAGGTTTTAGGGGATGTGGATGGGGCTATCATAACAGGGAATTATGCCTTGCAAGCAAAACTCACCGGTGCGTTATTTTCAGAAGACAAGGACTCGCCTTACGCCAATCTTGTAGCCTCTCGTGAGGATAACGCGCAAGATGAAGCCATAAAAGCGTTGATTGAAGCCTTACAAAGTGAAAAGACTAGGAAATTCATTTTGGATACCTATAAGGGGGCGATTATCCCGGCTTTTTAAGCCATTTGGATAAAATCCATCTTTAAGATGAATGGGGGCTTTAGGCGCTAATCAAAAGCTTTGTTCTCATTGGACATTGATCAAAAATACTTAAAGTATTTTTAAAATAAAACGAAAAGAGCTCGCGCTAATCAAGCGATAATTTCTTAAAAAGCGTTATTGATTGAGGGGGAGAAATAGCGCAAAATACCCCCCCTATCAGAAAAATTATTGCTATTAAAAAATCTAAAACAATGAAGCGATTGACTAAAAACCATTTTTTAAAAAACATTAAATAAGACTTTAGTTGTCAATATGCGATTAGAATAAAGTCAAAAATACAGCCAATCCCAAAGCCTAACTGAAGTTACGCTTTTAGATTTTCCTCTAATAAAGGCTAGTTTTAAACAATTATTAGACTGAGTGAGTTGTAGAGCGATAGAATCAGTTGGAAACGAGTTGGCTGATTGTCTTTAGCGTTTGGGTTAATGCGTTTTTGAAAAGATTTAGAATTTATTAAAGATAGCCAAGCTCATAGAGTTTGTTGCTCATTTTCACTAACAAGCCCCCTAGTTTTGACCCCCCTTCCCCATGTTCTACTAAAATAGTGATAGCGTATTTGGGTTTTTCATAGGGCAAGAATGCCGTAATCCACGCATGGGATCGATGGAAATATTCCATATCCTTTTCTTTCATGCGATTGACGATGTTTTGAGCGATTTCTACGACTTGCGCGGTGCCGGTTTTACACGCTAAGGTAACCTTAGAACCTCTTGTGGAATGATAAGCCGTGCCGTCTTTATGGTTGCACACTTCATACATGCCCACGCGCAAGGCTTGGAGCTTCTTTTTTTGAAAGCTATTCAGGGGATCTTTGAGCGGCTGTTGGTTATGGATAGCAAAATGAGGCGTCGCCAGTTTGCCTGTCGCAATGAGTCCCGTGTAGGCTAGCACTTGTAAGGGGGTGGCTAAAAAAGAGCCTTGCCCAATAGCGGTAATGAGCGTGTCCCCAACGCGCCAGTCTTGATTGAAGCGTTTGAGCTTCCATAAATTATCCGGCACAATCCCCACAAATTCATTCGGCAAATCAACGCCCGTTTTTTCCCCAAAACCCACTTCCCTTAAGGTTTTAGAGAGTTTTTCTATAGAGATTTCAAGCCCAAACTTATAAAAATACACATCCACGGACTCCCTAATCGCTTTATACAAATTGGAATTGCCATGCCCTGTTTTTTTCCAGTCCCTGAATTTGCGCTTACCCACTTCAATAAAAGGCGGTGTGGGTATGGTGGTGTTTTCTGTGATATGAAGATTTTCTAAAAAGCTTAAGCCCACGCCCATTTTAACCACAGATCCCGGCGGGTATAAAGCGTTAGCGAAGCGGTTTAATAAGGGGTTATAAATATCATCTTGAAGTTTTTGCCATTTGTCTTGACTGATCCCGCCCACAAAATCGTTCAAATTGTATTCAGGGTAACTTCCTGCAACGAGCAATTCCCCATTTTCTGCATCCATCACTAAAATAGCCCCTCTCTTATTTTCAAAGAGCTTGTCCGCTTCTTTTTGCAAGCGTTTGTCTAAACTCAATTGCAAGTGGTTATTGGCGCTTGGTGGCACGACCTCTAAGGTGGCTAATTCCTGATTGAGCGCATTGACATGCACGATTTTATAACCCACCTTGCCTTGTAAAAGTTTGTTGTATTCTTTTTCAATGCCGGTTTTGCCTACAATCTGGCTGTATTGATTCTCTTCATCGTCTTTTAAATCTTGCAAACTTGCCACCCCCACATAACCTAAAACATGCGAAGCTAAAGCGTTATTAGGGTAGTAACGCTTGTCTAAAGGGCGCACAAAAATGCCTTGAGTTTGGATGAGTTTGGTATAAAGGGATTGCATGGTGGCATAGGGAATGAAGCCCACCACTTTAATGAGGTTGTGGTTATAGAGCGAATTTTCTTTTTGGTAATTGTTTAAAAGCGTTTCTTTGGGAAAATTAGGGAAAAACTTTTGGATCACCTCAATTTTTTCTAAAAGCTCTTTTTGTTTCAATCTGCTGGGCAAAAACACGCCAAACACCAATTCATTAATGGCTAAAAACTCATGGTTTCTGTCTGTAATATTGCCCCTTGTAGGGACTAAAAATTCCTTTTTGGTCATGTTGCGTTCGGCCAATTTTTCATAGTATTCTTGATTTTTAACGCTTAGAATAAACAGATTTAAGATTAATAACCCCCAAACCCCTATAAAAACAAAGAGCAAAAGCTTATAGCGAAGACTTTTCATTTAAACCCCACAAAGCGCCCTCTATGAGCGCAAAAAGAGCGAAAAGACCTAGCGTTTTCAAGCCCAAAGACACAGAAAAAAAGCGCGATAAATAAAGGTAATAAACCAAAAACGCATGCAAAGTTTTGAATAAAAAGCCGTCGTTAAAAAACTTTAAAGAGTTTTTATAGACGATTTGATGATAGATTAAAAACAATAAAGCCAAAACGCCTAAAGTCTTTAAATGCATGCTTTCAAACCAAAACAAACAACCAAATACGCTCAAACTTGGCAGAAAATGGTCGTATTTTTTCGCATAAAACAAAAATAAAAACCCAAGCATAGGGGGTAAAAAAGGCATCAAGTCCCTTAAAAGGCTATAAAAATAAAAACCAAAGATCCCTAAGCATAAGAAAAAAAAGGAATCTTGTTTTAAAGAGAGCATTCTTGTGGCTTATAAAGGGTTAGTGAGCAAGTATTTTAATAGGGTTTGGCGCACTATTTCAAGGGTTGGGTATTTTGAAGAAAGGGCGTTAAAATGGGTGGTATTGATTAAAAAAGGTTTAGGAGCGTTTAAAAAAAGGCGGTGTTGTTCGTTTTTATTCAACTTGTCAAATTTCGTAAAAAGAGAGAGGTAGGCTTGATCGGGCCTTAAAAGGGCTTGAATATTTTCTTTAGCGTTTTTGTCAATTTCTAAATCCAAATGGCGCGCATCCACTAAATGGATAAAAAGCTTGATAGAAACCCTAACGCTCAACAATTCCCATAAAAACCCCTCCCATTCTTTTTTCAAGCTTTTAGAAACTTTAGCGTAGCCAAACCCGGGCAAATCAATCGCATTAAAGGTTGCCCTTAAGGCATTTTCTTTATCTTCCCAAGTGGTGGAAAAAAAATTCGCTAAACGGGTTTTTCCAGGCGTTGCTGAACTTTTAGCGAGATTTTTTCCTAACAAGGTATTAATAAACGAGCTTTTACCGACATTGCTACGCCCTAAAATGACCATTTCAGAAGTCAAGCTCGCAGGGCATTGCGAAAGCTGGCTAGAAGAAGTGAGAAAATGAGCGTCTTTAATGGCGATCATGGTTTTTCCTTAGCGCCTTTCTTCTTCAATTTAGCCTTACGATTTTCTTCATTAATATCTTCCATATCAAACACAAATTTAGCGGGCCGTTTCGCGCTCCCCAACACATCAGCATAACCCTTAGCTTTGTTTAAAATGATTTCATCACCGGTGATGACATTAGATTTCCCCACTTCTCTAACCACCGCATTTTGCAATAATTTGTATTCCCCATTCAGCGCGTTATAAATGAGCTTGTCAGCGCTCCCGCTGATTTCACGATTATCCTCTGTAAAGATGTTAAAATGCGTGTTCCCTGTGGCTTCATAGCGCTCTGGCTTTCGTTTATCGTTTAAAAACACGCTCACCTTATCCGCAAACAACCGGTCTTTACCTTTTTTGATCTGCACATTTCCTTGAATAACGGCGGTTTTTGTTTTGTCGTTCGCTACAAATTGGTTGCCGGTAATTTCTAAAAGCTCTCTTTCTTTTTTCAAGCCTTTATTCTCTAATTTTTGAGCGCTCATCACGCTTAAAACGCTCAAACAACACACCAAAAAACACCACCAACGCATTAAAACCCTCCTTTGAAAGTGGGGAATTTTTTCTTTTCTTTTTGGCTTTGTTTGATTTCATCTAAAAACAAATTGGCTTGAATGCTTTGAGCTTCAATAATAGCTAATGCATGCGAATAAGAAATGTCAAGCCCTTCAACCTTGCTATCCTTTGAAGTGAGAATGAAACGGCCCTTGCCTTTAAAATTTTGCTCCTTATGGTTATAAATCCCTGTTTCACTCCAAAAACTGGAATCATCGCTTCTTTTATAAGTAACCCCATTAGGGAAGAAATACAAATCCTGTTGCCGTTTGGCTTTAGGGGACTCAACGCTTTCTATCGTGTCTTCATCATAGCGCTTGATTTTAGAATCAAAAAAGATTTCGTGATCATCGTATTGTAGGGCTTTTTTGCCCTCTATGGACAGATCAAGGATTTTATCGTTGATTTGAAACGCTTTAAAATTTTCTAATTCAATTTTAGGGATATTTTCTTTAGAAACTACGCTAGTGGGTTGGGAACGCAAAAAGAAAAACACTAGCCCTATCGTGATGAAAGACAAAACCACAAAGAAGTTTAAAACGCTATTAGAGGTAAAGCTTGAGCGCTTCATCTTGCAAGCCTTCCAATTCTAAGAGATAATCAATCGCTTCCCTAACAGCCCCCTTGCCCCCTGAATTTTGCAACACCTTATAGGCCTTGCTTTTAAGCAAGGGGTGTGCATCAAAAGGAGCAAAACTCAAAGCGCATGCCTTAAACATGCCTAAATCGTTATAATCATCGCCCACGCATGCGATTTCTTGCGCGCTCAATTGCAAGTCTTTTTTGAGCCGCTCTATAACGGCGTTTTTATTTTCAACGCCCATAAAAACAAACTGAACGCCCAAGCTCTCCATGCGTCTTTTCACCATGATTGAAGTTCTTCCTGTAATGATAGCGATTTTTTTGCCTAATTTTTGCCATAGCGTCATGCCAAGCCCGTCTTTGACATTAAAAGCCTTGATTTCGTGAAAATTTTCATCAAAATACAACGATCCGTCTGTGAGCGTGCCATCCACATCTAAAAGCAATAACTTAATCATTCTCTCGTTAAAACCGCATTCTGGTTGTATTTTTTCATAAAATCCCTAGCCTCTTCTTCGCTTTGAAACCCTTGAACTAAAACTTTATACAAATCGTCTTTAAAAGCAACCTTGACGCTGTAATTTTTATTCTCTGCTTGCAATTTATCCGCTAGAGTTTGAGCGCCTATTTGGTTTCTAAAAGCCCCCATTTGCAAAGAAAATTTCCCTCCGCTCACGCTTTTTTCGCTCTCGCCGACTTTAAATTCCTTGTGTAAGATCTTTGAATAGCTAGCGTTAAAGGATTGTTCGTATTGTTTGGAGATAACCCCACCAAAACCCAAAACAATAAGACGCACGTTGGCCGTGCCTTTTTGAACCATATCAATATCCCTAGCGGCCGCATTAGACAAATCAATGATGCGATCGCTCACAAAAGGCCCTCTATCGTTGATGCGCACGATGGTGCTTGAATTGTTATCAACGTTAATGACTTTCACTACGGTGTTCATGGGTAAAGTCTTGTGCGCGGCGGTGTGGGCATACATGTTATAGATTTCCCCATTACTGGTTTTTTTGGCATGGAAATTGGGGCCATACCAACTCGCAATGCCATCAAATTTCTCGCCTAAATCCACTTTAGTGGGGTAATACCACTTGCCCCCCACTTGATAAGGGCGCATGGTGGCTCTTTGGATCGCGCTAGAATCGCGCATGCCGTTATCTAGGGGTTGTTTTGTATTGTTACCTTGCGAATCGGCGTGGTGTTTGAAATGGCGTTCAAAAAAATTGCGTTTATAGGTGGCTTTTTTGGTTGTTGGGTCATAATCCTTAGCGTTTTCATAAGCGCGCAAGCTTTCATGCTTGTAAGACAAATTCTTTACCCCATTTTTTTTAACCGCGCAAGCGCTAATCAAAAAAACAACGCCTAAAAAATAAACTCTTTTCAACGCCCAACCCATTAAAATTCCCTTGTAGCGAGTAATTTTTTGTTAGTGGGGATGATTAAGCGTTGGTGGATAAAAATACTAGAATCTTTGAGGTTATTGGCTAATTGGATGCTAGAAATACTGACTTGATAGCGTTTAGCGATAGAAGATAAGGTTTCTTTAGGCAAGACCACATGGGTGATGAAAGGGCTTTTAGGATTAGCTTGAGCGTTTTTATTTTGTTTGAGCTGGCGTTGTTTGAAAAGGGCGAGTTTTTCATAAGGGATATAAATGGTGTAGGTGGGGTCTTTAGAAGGCAGAATGTTATAACGGAATTGGTGGTTGTAGGATTTTAAGGTTTCTAAACTCAAGTTTAAATTTTTGGCCACTTGGATTAAAGAAGTGTGCCTTTTAAACGGGACGCCCACTAAACTCACCCTCGCCCCACGATTGAGCAAGTATTCTTTATCTTTGAGATTGTCTAGGCTGTTGAATTTTAACGCCAGGCTTAGAATGGAACGGATATACTCTCGTGTTTCTTTAGGGAGGTATTTTTTATCTTCATCTAGCAAGACTTTAATGTCTGAAGTGCCGGCGGCTTTGATAGCGTTTTGAACCTTGCGTAAGCCGTAATTATACGCCATAGCGACCAAATACCACTCACCGGTTTGCTTGTAGAGCCGTTTCAAATAAGCGATCGCCGCTTGAGTGCTTTTAATGGGATCTCTTCTTTCATCAATGTAATGATTGACCTTAAGCCCTAACTCTTTGGCCGTGCTTGGCATGAACTGCCAAATCCCTACCGCTTTTTTCCTACTATAAGCCCTTGATGAAAACTTAGACTCTGCCATGGCTAAAAATAAAAATTCTTGCGGCACGCTCGCTTCTATGAGCATGTTTTTAATGATAGGGATGAATTGGTAATTCACGTCAAATCTTTTGACTAGCTTTTTCCATTCCTCTTCCTTATTCACCTTTTTTAAAGCGCTTGGCATTTGGGATAAAAAGCTCGCATTGACCCCAAAAGCCTCTAACGCTTTGGTGTCAATATTAGATTCAAAAGCCATCTTCGCATGACTTAAAGAAGCCAACAAAAGCCAATGGGCAACAAAAAAAACCAACCATTTTTGACTAAAACACTTCATTCTTTTTGGCATCATATCCTAATAATTAATCTAGCTTTTAAAATAGCCTTGATTATAACTAAACTTGAATAACGCTTTCTAACACATCCCTAATTTTAGGGGAAGTTAAAAAGCGTTTGAGCGTTATGCGTGCTTAAAGAAGCGAGCTCTTCAGTTTCTATGTGGATGATTTCGGCAATTTTTTGAGCGATTAAAGGGATATAAGTGGGGCTATTCCTGGTGCCTCTAAAAGGGTGTGGGGTTAGATAAGGCGAATCCGTTTCTAAAAGAAGCTTGTTTTTAGGGATTTTAGGGAGTATCTCTACCAATCTTTTAGCGTTTTTAAAAGTGCTAACCCCCCCTATCCCATAGTAAAAACGATCGCTCAATTCCAAAAGCATGCTATCAGCGTTAAAGCAATGCAACACCCCAAAAGCCTTATGATAGCTTTTTAAAAGATTCAAACTATCAAAACTCGCCTCTCTAATATGGATAATCAAGGGTTTGTTGTGTTGGATAGAAAATTCAATCTGTTTGGTGAAAATTTCTTTTTGCTTGCTTTTATAATTTTCTCTTTCGTTCAATTCAGGCAAGCGGTAGTAATCCAGTCCGCATTCGCCTATCGCCACGCATTTTTGATGGCTGACAAACTTTTCAAACAAATTTTCATCAAAGCTCTCCACGTCATAAGGGTGAGCGCCTATGGCAAAAAACACGCCTTCAAATTTTTCACTAATTCCTACCGCTCTATTCAAATCTTTCATGTCCGCGCCAGGAATCACGCATTGGGTAACGCCTTTTTCTAAACTCTCTTTTAACACTTCTTCTAAATCGTTTTCATAATCCTTGTGATCCAAATGGCAATGCGTGTCTATAAACATGCTTTTATCCTATGGTTTTATTTAGTATGTTACAATAATCAAACATTCTAACATAAGGAGAATAACAATCAATTATGTTTAGTGGGTTAATCCATAAAATAGCTAAAGTGAAGAGTTTTCACAACAATATTTTAAACATAGAGAGCGATCTCAATCCCAAGCTTGGCGACAGCATTGCGATTAATGGGGCGTGTTTGACCGCCATAGAAAGTTCAAAAACGCATTTTAGCGTGGAATTGAGCCAAAAAACCCAAAACAGCGTGGCGTTAGAAAATTACAAGGATTTAGTCCATATTGAGCCAGCCCTAAAAGCGAACGCAAGTTTAGACGGGCATTTTGTGCAAGGGCATATTGACGCTATCGGGGTCATTGAAAAAATCATTCACAACGCTAATCAAGTGGATTTTTTCATCAGCGCTTCTAAAGAAACGCTTTTGTTGTGCGTTGAGCAAGGCTCTATCGCCATTGATGGGGTGAGTTTGACTTTAAGCAAGGTAGAAGAAAAGGGGTTTTGGCTAACGATTATCCCTTACACTTTAGAGAATACCCTTTTTAAGACTTATCAACTCAAACGGCGCGTGAATATTGAAACGGACATGTTAGTCCGCAGCGTTGTCTCTATTTTGAAAAAAACAAAGGGGCTTGAAAAAAATTTCTCTTGGAATGAGGCCGACGCTTTGACTTTAGGGTATTAGATGAATAAAACCATAAAAGCCGCCGCCCTAGCCTATAACATGGGGCAAGATCATGCCCCAAAAGTGATTGCAAGCGGGGTGGGCGAAGTGGCTAAAAGGATCATTCAAAAAGCTAAGGAATACGATATAGCGCTCTTTTCTAACCCCATGCTGGTGGATTCGCTCTTAAAGGTGGGATTAGACTGCGCGATACCTGAAGAATTGTATGAAAGCGTGGTGCAAGTGTTTTTATGGCTCAATAGCGTGGAAAATAACGCGCAAATGTCCAAGTAAGTCAAAAAGTCAAATAACATGGTAGTAGAATTAAAAAACATTGAAAAGATTTATGAAAACGGGTTTCATGCTCTAAAAGGCGTGAATTTGGAATTGAAAAAAGGCGATATTTTGGGCGTGATAGGCTATTCAGGGGCGGGGAAATCCACGCTCATTCGCTTGATTAATTGTTTAGAGCGCCCCAGTTCTGGCGAAGTTTTAGTCAATGGGGTCAATCTGTTAAACTTAAAGCCTAAAGAATTGCAACAAGCGCGCCAAAAAATAGGCATGATTTTCCAGCATTTCAATTTATTGAGCGCTAAAAACGTGTTTGAAAACGTCGCTTTCGCTCTAGAAATCGCCCGATGGGAAAAAAATAAGATCCAATCAAGGGTGCATGAATTGTTGGAATTAGTGGGGTTAGAAGATAAAACGCATTTTTATCCTAAACAGCTAAGCGGCGGGCAAAAGCAACGAGTAGCGATCGCTAGGAGTTTAGCGAATTGCCCTAATTTGTTGCTTTGCGATGAAGCCACATCCGCTTTGGATTCTAAAACCACGCATTCTATTTTAACGCTTCTAAGCGGCATTCAAAAAAAGCTTAATTTGAGCATCGTTTTCATCACGCATGAAATTGAAGTGGTTAAAGAATTGTGCAATCAAATGTGTGTGATCAGCAGCGGCGAAATCGTAGAAAGAGGCTCGGTGGAAGAAATTTTTGCTAACCCTAAACATGCCGTTACTAAAGAATTGCTTGGCATCAGAAACGAGTATGCGGATCAAAAATCGCAAGACATTTATCGCATCGTGTTTTTAGGGGAGCATTTAGACGAGCCGATCATTTCTAATTTGATCAGGCGTTTTAAAATAGACGTGAGCATCATTTCAGGCAATATTGAAGAGCTTACGACCAAAGATATAGGGTATTTGGTGGTGCGGTTTTTAGGCAGCACTGCAGAGACTCAAAGGGCTTTAGAGTATTTAAACGCTTTAGGCTTGCAAGTGGAAAAATTAAAGGATTAAAATGATTTCTCAAATGCTCATTCAAGCCACGCTAGAAACGCTTTATATGGTGTTTGTGGCGAGTTTTTTGGCGGTTGTTTTTGGCTTGCCTTTGGGGGTTTTATTGTTAGTGAGTAAAAAAGGGCATCTGTTAAACAAACCCCTTTTGCATAAGATTTTAGACACTTCTATCAACATGACTCGCTCTTTCCCTTTTATCATTTTGATTATTTTGCTCTTGCCTCTATCGCGCTTTTTGATTGGCACAAGCATTGGATCTAGCGCGAGCATTATCCCGTTAGCCATTTCAGCCATTCCTTTTGTCGCAAAGCTTTTTGAAAATTCTCTAATGGAAGTAGAGCATGGCAAGATTGAAACCACTTTAAGCTTGGGAGCGTCTCATTTGGAAGTCGTTAAAATGATGCTTTTAGAGAGCCTGCCCTCTTTAGTGAATAATATCACCATCACTTTAATTTCTCTAATAGGCTATTCGGCTATGGCTGGAGCGTTAGGGGCTGGGGGATTGGGGGATTTAGCCATTAGGATTGGCTATCAAAGTTATAGGGGCGATGTGCTTTTTTACGCGGTGGTTGTGATCATCGTTTTAGTGCAAATCATTCAAAGCGCGGGGGATTATGTGGTGAAACGCTTGAGAAAGAATAAGTATTAGGGATTTGGTTCTCATCAAATGCGAATATTCAAAGCCAACTTTAACTCTTTGTTTTTTAAACGGGATTTCTAAGCTTTGTTCATGGCGGAATTCAACTCTTTAAAAACGCTTTTAAAGGTTATCGCTCAACACTTGGATTAAAGCTTTTTGCGATCAAATATTCCATTAAATCCTCATGCAAAAATGGGCTTTATTTCGCGCCATTGATAAATTGATTCATCTGCTCTTCTAATCCTATGATTTGCGTTATCGCTCCCTCTAAAATTTCAAAATTTTTAGCGTTTTTTGGGGCAATGCATGCAAGCTTGTTGGAAGACTTTTCTAATGATTGGATGTCTTTAAGCAAGGTTTTTAAAACCCCTACGCTTTTAAAATCCTTCTCAAAATAATCATCAAATTGTTGCTCTGTTTGAGACAAATTCTCTAAAAAATCGTTTTGAAGGCGTATTTGGGTGCGATCATGCCCGGTTTCAATACAGGTTTTATAGGTTTTATTGATCGCAGTCAAAACCTCTTTGGCTTTCAAAAAAGCCTTGGAAAGTTCAGCGATGATTTCATAATGTTCGCCCTCTGCTCTTAAAAACCCTAAAAATAGTGAAATGAGCAATAACTTTTTTAGCATTTTATCCCCTTACCATCGATAAGAAAAGCTCACCCCATAGCGGCTACTGCCTTTAAAGTCGCTAGAGATTTCAGGATAGAGCATCCATCGCTTGGGTTTGTAGCGTGAAGTGAATAAATAGGCAAACCCCCATGCGATAAGACTGCCGATCGTAACTTGCAAGATCGTGTGTTGTCCTGCCACCACTCTGCTAGCGTCAGTGAGGATTGCAAGAGCGATCACAGGAAGAGCCGGCTTCCACCCGTAGCGGTAATACACAAACCCAGCCGCGCTAAACACCCCCCCAGCATGCCCGCTTGGCATGCCTCTCCAAGAATTACAGCATGGCCGTTTAGCAAATCCCACTCTAGCCCCATCTTTATGGGCGGTGCTAAAAGCTCCTTTAAGGCCATAAATCACTCCTTGAGTGACTAATGTGCCGACCGCTAATTCCCCTAATCCTCTATAATCGCGCATCGCCAAACTGACCGTGCCTACAAAAATAGGCAAAAACCTAAGCACATCGCCAATCTCTTCTAAAATGTATGCCCCCTCATTGATCGGCTCACTCCTTAAAGGATATACCCATAAGAGCAGACTCAAAAAAAGACTTTTGAGCTTTTTCATTAGAACGCCCGCTTTTCTAAGGCAAAAACTTGCCTGCTCAAATAAGCATAGCCTATTAAATAGCATGCGATAAAGACTAGGCTAATGACAATGAGCGCGTAAGAATTTAAACGAAACAAGACGCTGATTAAAATAAAAGGCAAGTTGCATAGAATAAGGATAAACGCGCATAAAGGGTTAGGGTAATTGAAAGAGCGTTGTTGCAAGAATTGGAATAAGAGGGTGTGCAAATGCAAATTATCCGGCATGGTGGCTTTCTGGCGTTTTATTTTGCGCCTTAGGATACTAAAAAGCACCTCTATGACTGGATAAAGCATTAAATTTAGCCCAAAAAACACGCTGATTTTTTGCTCTAAACTTAAATCCAAAAGGGAAATCCCGCACACCAAACCCAAAAAATACGCCCCCCATCGCCTAAGAAAATCTTTCCTAAAGGGAAATTTAACACCATAAACCCAAGCACCATGTAAGCCAGCAAGCAAGACAAATTGCTGGGGTCTATATAATGAATGACTAAAAGCGCAATCGCACAAATCCCGGACGCAAGCCCGTTAAACCCGTCAATAATATTGATAGCGTTACTGATGCCCACTAGCATAAAAATTGCGAATAAAAAAGCGATAGAATAAGGCAAGCTAAAAAGGGGCGAAAAATCGCTCACCACTAAAGGCGTTGATGAGATGATGCAAACAACCCCTACGGCTTGTAAAATAAGGCGTATTTTGGGGCTGAGTGAAAGGTTAATGTCTTCTAAAAAACCGCTTAAAAAAACTAACAACAGCCCTAAAAAAACAAAAAACCCCTTAAAAGGCGTCTCAAAAGACTCAAAAAGATAAGCTAACACAAAAGAAAGAAAGATCCCAAGCCCCCCAGCTCGTGGGGTTCTTGCATGATGAAAGCCTTGTATTTTATTGGCGTTATCCACAAAGAGCGTGGATTTTTTAGACCACAAAACAATCAAAGAGCAAATGAAGAGACTGGTTAGAAAATATAGCACCCACAACACTTTTTATTGGATTTAATTGGCATTTTGTTTTGGGTATTATAGCAAAAGATAGCTTGATGATAAAAACTTATAGGTGTAAGAGGTGGGTTTTATGTTACAATTTCAAAAATCATTATTATAAAATAAAGGATAGTCATGCGTTTTGGATTAAATATTGATCACATTGTTACTTTAAGAGAGATAAGAAAAACTTATGAGCCTGAGATTTTAGAAGCCCTATTCATCGCTAAAAACACCCATAAAGTGGATTTAATCACCATCCATTTGAGAGAAGACAAACGACACATTCAAAACGAAGATGTTTTGAGACTGCTTGAAATAAGCCCTTTGCCTATCAACATTGAATGCTCTATTAATGCTGAAATCACTGATTTTTTATGCTCTTTAAAAAATAAGCCAAGTAAGGTTACCATCGTGCCTGAAAACAGAAATGAGGTTACGACAGAGGGAGGGTTGGATTGTTCATTAAAGGGTTTAGAAGAGGTGATTAGAGCGTATCACAATAAAGGCATTGAAGTGTCTTTGTTTATTGATCCTTTAAAAGACGCCCTGCATTTTGCAAGGGAGCATCAAGTCAAGCAAGTGGAGTTCCACACTGGGGTGTATGCGAATTTGCACAACGCTTTATATTCTAACGCTAACAATCAAATCCATGCCATTAGCACGCTCAAAGACAAAAGCCCCAAAGAATTGAAAGAAGAATTGCACAACGCCTTTTTGCAATTAAGGAGAATGAGTAAAGAAGCGTTTTTTATGGGTATTGTGGTGTGCGCTGGGCATGGGTTGAATTATTCTAACGTGAAAGAATTGCTAAAAATCCCCTCTTTAAGAGAGCTTAATATCGGTCATAGCGTGATTTCAAAAGCGGTTTTAGTGGGTTTAGAAAAAGCGATTTTAGAAATGGCGCAACTCATCAAGCGATAAAATGGCTAAAAAGAAAATCGCAATCAGCTGTGGGGATATTCAAGGCGTAGGCTTAGAATTGATCTTAAAAAGCCATAAGGAAGTGAGCGCGCTTTGTGAGCCGTTGTATCTCGTTCATAGCGAACTTTTAGAGCGGGCCAATCAATTGCTTCATAACGCTTATGAAACTAAAACGCTTAATGCGCTCGCTATCCATTCCCCCTTACCCTTATTAAACTCTAGCACGATAGGCAAAGTCAGCGCTCAAAGCGGGGCGTATAGCTTTGAGAGTTTTAAAAAGGCTTGCGAGTTGGCGGATAGTAAAGAAGTGGATGGCATTTGCACTTTGCCTATCAACAAACTCGCATGGCAACAAGCTCAAATCCCTTTTGTGGGGCATACCGATTTTTTGAAACAACGCTATCAAGATCATCAAATTATTATGATGCTTGGGTGTTCAAAACTCTTTGTGGGGCTATTTAGCGACCATGTGCCTTTAAGCGCAGTTTCTCAACTCATTCAAGTGAAAGCGTTAGTTAAGTTTTTATTAGCGTTTCAAAAAAGCACTCAAGCTAAAATCGTTCAAGTGTGTGGCTTTAACCCCCATGCGGGCGAAGAGGGATTGTTTGGGGGAGAAGATGAAAAGATTTTAAAAGCCATTCAAGAGGGCAACCAAACACTGGGCTTTGAATGCTTTTTGGGGCCCTTGCCGGCTGATAGCGCTTTTGCCCCTAATAAACGCAAAATAACCCCCTTTTATGTGAGCATGAGCCATGATGTGGGGCTAGCCCCTTTAAAAGCGCTCTATTTTGATGAAAGCATCAATGTGAGTTTGAACGCCCCCATTTTGCGCGCTTCCACTGACCACGGCACAGCGTTTGACATTGCTTACCAAAATAAGGCGAACCATAAAAGCTATTTGAACGCGATCAAATACTTGGCTTAAAGGCTTTTTCTAAAAAGGGGGCTTATTTTATTCAAAGCTTTAATTTTAGATCTCATCTCTTTATTCTTTATGCCAAGTATTTAATTTCCCATTCATGGGTATTTTTATCAATTCACTTTTTTATACCAATAAACTTTGTTCAATAAGATTTCTTAGGCTTGGCTAGTTGCGAAACGATGAAACAAATTGCCTAATTTTAAAAAGGTTTAAAAAGGATTATAAAATAGCGCTCACTAGTTTTTGTTTAAAGGTTTTAGAATGCCGCTAACAAGGTATAATTCAAGCAAAAACACCACCCAAAGATAAAACATGATTTTAAGCATTGAAAGTTCTTGCGATGACAGCTCTTTAGCCCTTACAAGAATAAAGGACGCTAAGCTCATCGCTCATTTTAAAATCTCTCAAGAAAAGCACCACAGCTCTTATGGGGGCGTTGTGCCTGAGCTTGCATCGCGCTTGCATGCTGAGAATTTGCCGCTCTTATTAGAACGCATCAAAATCAGCTTGAATAAGGATTTTTCCAAAATTAAAGCCATCGCTATCACTAATCAGCCAGGTTTGAGCGTTACTTTAATAGAAGGTTTGATGATGGCAAAAGCCTTGAGCTTGTCTTTGAATTTACCCTTAATTTTAGAAGATCATTTGAGAGGGCATGTGTATTCGCTCTTTATCAATGAAAAACAAACCTGCATGCCTTTAAGCGCGCTCTTAGTTTCTGGGGGGCATTCTTTGATTTTAGAGGCTAGAGATTATGAAGACATTAAAATCGTTGCCACGAGTTTAGACGATAGCTTTGGGGAGAGTTTTGACAAGGTTTCCAAAATGCTTGATTTAGGCTATCCAGGAGGCCCCATAGTGGAAAAATTAGCCCTTGATTATAGGCATCCAAACGAGCCTTTAATGTTCCCTATCCCTTTAAAAAACAGCCCGAATCTGGCTTTTAGTTTTTCAGGTTTAAAAAATGCGGTGCGTTTGGAGGTTGAAAAAAACGCCTCCAATTTGAACGAAGCGATCAAACAAAAGATTGGCTATCATTTTCAAAGCGCGGCCATTGAGCATCTAATTCAGCAGACTAAACGCTATTTTAAAATCAAACGCCCTAAAATTTTTGGCATTGTGGGGGGAGCGAGCCAGAATCTGGCTTTAAGAAAAGCGTTTGAAAATTTGTGCGATGAGTTTGATTGCAAGCTTGTTTTAGCTCCTTTAGAATTTTGCAGCGACAATGCTGCCATGATAGGGCGATCCAGCCTAGAAGCTTATCAAAAAAAGTGCTTTGTCCCTTTAGAAAAGGCGACCATCTCACCAAGAACGCTGTTAAAAAGTTTTGAGTGAATGGATACAAAAAGAAAACGCATGATAAGACGCCCTAAAATTTATCAACCTTTTATCTGTATTTGAGATGATTATTGAATAAAAGCGCATTAAACTGAATTATTATCTAAAAAACCGCTATTATTTAAGCTAAATTTAATGATTATCGTATTATATTTCTCGAAGAAAAAGGGTTTAAAAAATCCTTAAGAGTTGGTAACTCTTAAGAATCTGTATTTAGTGTAGTGGTGTTACAATCACTATTGACACTACCATAATTATGATCAGCTTCATGCTTACTCCTTTTTTCGGAAATTTTTGTGTGTTTCAAAGAGACATTGTTTTTGTTCAAGCCGTTAGTTCTTGGTTTAATGTTAATGGTTTGAAGTGTCTTTAAATATCTTTTAAAAAACACATGCTTTGTTGTCATAAAGCCTTATTTAGTCTAAGTCCCATTAAATAAGATATTAAGCGTAAAGTGAAACTTCTATAAATTCCTAATTTCAAGCTGGATTTTGGCGTATTTCTTCATGAAAAGCGTGTTGTTGTAAAAACGCTTAGAAAATCAAAATAATGCCACTGACAAGGTTTTTATAGCGTTTAAAAGCGCTAACGCATTCACTTCAAGCACTAAAGGCGTTTAAGGTTCCTGCATGAGACTAGGTTTAAACCTTTTTAAACCTTTTTGTTAAAAAAGCGTTTCAAGTTTGGTCAAATTTAATCTTATTTTTGTTATAATTTTAGGCTGTTAAGTTTAGTTAAAGGGAAAACCATGCTCCGCTCTCTCTATAGCGCCACTTCAGGGATGCTCGCCCAACAAACGCACATTGACACCACTTCAAACAATATCGCCAATGTCAATACCACCGGGTTTAAAAAATCTCGTGCGGATTTTAACGACTTGTTTTACCAAGCGATGCAATACGCCGGCACCAACACAAGCAACACGACTTTATCGCCAGATGGCATGGAAGTGGGCTTAGGCGTGCGCCCTAGCGCGATTACCAAAATGTTTTCGCAAGGCAGCCCTAAAGAAACGGAAAATAATTTAGATGTCGCCATTACGGGTAAAGGCTTTTTTCAAGTCCAGCTTCCTGATGGCACTACCGCTTACACAAGGAGCGGGAATTTCAAGCTAGACGAGCAGGGCAATCTTGTAACAAGCGAGGGCTATCTCCTCATCCCTCAAATCACTTTACCCGAAGACACCACGCAAGTGAATATCGGTGTGGATGGCACGGTGAGCGTGACTCAAGGCTTGCAAACGACTTCTAATGTGATCGGGCAAATCACTTTGGCTAATTTTGTCAATCCGGCGGGGCTTCATTCTATGGGGGATAATTTGTTTTCCATCACCAACGCTAGTGGCGATGCGATTGTGGGCAACCCGGATTCTCAAGGCTTAGGCAAGTTAAGGCAAGGCTTTTTGGAGCTTAGTAACGTGAGATTGGTAGAAGAAATGACGGATCTGATCACCGCTCAAAGGGCTTATGAAGCCAATTCTAAAAGCATTCAAACCGCTGATGCCATGCTCCAAACCGTCAATTCCCTCAAACGCTAAAAGGGGATTTTACTCTCCTTAACGCTCTTTAACCCCTACTCCCTTGTTGTTTTTGCGCTCGGGGTGGTTTTGTGTTCTGGAGCGGTTGTTATCATTCTTTAATTTTTGTGGCTAGGATTTTTAAGTTTTTCAACACCGCTTTAGCCAAATACCATGCTTTATTGGTTTTATTTGCTTGTTCTGCTTCTTGTTCCGCTTTTAATTTTTTGCGTAAGGTGGCAACTAAAACGCATGCAGGCACGGTTACCCTATAAGCCGGCCCAGCAAGATTGACGCTCACTAACGCACCCGTAATGACCCAACCAATAGGCCCAGCTAAAACGCCTAAAGTTTTTTTAAGCGCTACTTTACCTATCACAGACGATAAACCATGCCCTAAAGTTTTTTCACCATTGCATCTGCAACAGCTACAGCCAACGCATAAGAATGAGAGCCGCTCGCTTTAAACAGCGTTAAAACAGATGCGATTAGGACTTGTTTGTTTTCACCAATCACTTTATCAATATTTGTCATGCCCAATCCATCGCAAAGTTCTTTAATCTCTCTCCCACTCATTTTTTACAAACTGTCTTTCAAAAGTTTAGAAAGCATGTTTTGCTCAATCAAAGAGATTGCAGATCTTTCATTGTAATTAATATCCAAATGATCGCACGCATCGCACAAAATCTCTTTGTATAAGACCCCTTCATCTCTAAAAAAATTCATGAAACTATTGCCCCCATAACGCTGCAATTCTTCAGCGATCCTTCTTGGGTATTTGGCGTAATCATGGCCATACCTTTGGTATTCTGTTGAACTTGTCAATTCTTCATTCATTCTTAGCGTGCCATCTTCATCATAGACAAGCGTATCAAACAAATCTTTCAAATCGCTAGAGCTTAATCGCTTTAAAAATTCCAAGTCGCTATTTGTATGCCATATTATATTATTCCTTTAGTTTTATTCCTACCACCGTTCAAATCCCACCAACCCTCTCTTTAGTGATTAGTGATTAGTGATTAGTGATTAGTGATTAGTGATTAGTGATTAGTGATTAGTGATTAGTGATTAGTGATTAGTGATTAGTGATTATAGCATCATTTTTTAAAATCATGTTTAACGCCCTAAAAGGCTTAAACACACCCGCTAACTGCATATAAAGATAGCGCTACAGACGCTAATGAGCTTTATTGATTTTACAACCAGAGAATGACGGCAACTACAATGATTAAAATATTTTGATGTGCTTATCATTTTGGATAGGAATGCCTAATTCTAGCGTTAGCGATTTCACTCGTTATATCAATAAAGCGAATGTTAATAGTGTAAAACAAATCTGAATTTGGAAGCAGAAATCTATTGATTTTTTTTAGGTGGGGCTAATTTAATGAAACGCTGTTTTGATTTTTGGCACAAGAAACCCCCTCCTTTAACCCTCTAACCCTTACTTTTTATTGTTTTTATGTTCGTGGTTAGCGTTGCATTGATTGGCTTGGTTTTGGCTATTTTTTTGACAACTTTCGTTGTTTTGATTTTTAGCATCACCTTTTTGATTGTGGTTTTGATTACTGCAACTGTTACTCATTTTGTCTCCCTTTTAAATTAAAATAAAAACTAGATGCATTTTTGCATCTAGGCCTCCATTCTATACCTTTTTTTCTAAAAAAAGCTTAAACGGATTCTATTTGCAACGACTTCTTATCTTCATTGGCTTGTTGCGTTTTTAGGCGTAAAGTGGCGACCACAATGCATGCCGGTATGGTTACCCTATAAGCCGGCCCTGCAATATCAATCGCTGTCCATACGCCTGTAATGATCCAGCCAACAGGGCCTGTTAAAAAGCTCAGAGTTCTTGTAAGCACTTGATTGCCCGCAAGCGATAAACCACGCCCTAGAATGGTTTTTGCGACCGCATTCGCAACAATGACCGCTAATTGATAAGATTTAAAGCCTCCCATTTTAAACAGCGTTAAAGTCGCCGCGCTTAAGGCTTGTCTGTTCAAATTGTCAGTGTTTTTTATGGACAATTCATCGCACATTTCTTTCACTTCTTCATCGTCCATTTCTTCCAAACTTCTTTCTAAGATTTTAGAAAGCATGTTTTGTTCAATCAAAGTCGTTTCAGTTTTCTTGTTGTAATTGACCTTTAATTTATCGCACACATCGCACAAGATCTCTTTGTATAAGACTCCTTCGCCTTTAATGAAACTCGCAAAACTATTGCTCCCATAGTATTGCAATTCTTCAGCGATCCTTTCTGCGTATTTAGCGTAATCATCGCCATGCCTTTTGTATTCTAGGGAGCTTGTGAGTTTTTCATTGTGTCTTTTTTCGCCGTCTTTACCAAAAACAAGCACCTCAAACAAATCCAATAAATCACTAGATTCCAATTGCTTTAAAAATTCCAAGTCTCTATCATATTTGTATGCCATATTATTCCTTTATATTGTTTTATCACTTATTAAAAACAAACGACTTTTCGTGCTCCATCGCTGTTCTTCTAAAGTGATTACTGATTTTAATATCATTTGTCTAAAACTACACTTAATTAAAAAGGCTTAAGCTCAAAAGCCCAACGCTCTTAAGATTGCTTTAAAGCGTCAATTTTCTCAAACGCTAAAAGGGGGGATCTTTATCCCCATTTTTTCTAACCTTTACTTTTGCCATTTTATACTTAAGGTTATTAGGGGTTAAGCGGTTTGGAGCGGTTGTTATCATTTTTTTTTGTAATTCTTATGGCTAGGGTTTTTAGCGTCAATTCTTTGGTTATTGCTTAAATGGCTAAAAAGAAAATAACCACACAAATAAAAATGCGAGTTGTATTAGTTTCATTAGAATTTGCTTTAGCGGTTTCACTAACAGATTGTTTCGTATCATTATCTTCATTTGCTTGTTGTGTTTCTTGGTGTAAAGATTTACCGGAATTTGCTTTAATAATCCCATCAATCCCATTAATAAGTTGTTCCATTTCCTTTCGTCTTTGATCTCCATGCATGACCAAACAACACCAAGTAGTCAATACTACCCACAAAAAATGACTCTAAAAGCAAATAAATACTGAAAACCCCACCTCCTGAATAAACAACAATATCAAAAATATTATAACCAAGAATGACCCAAAGAATAAAGCTGAATATAGTTGAAAAAATCCTACCTCTCAAGAAAAAAGCTACCCATGGAAAAAATACAGCTAACATATAAATCACAATCAACTCCCTTAATTTTACTTCTACCGCTCGCTCAAATCCCACCAACCCCCTCTTTTAGTGATTAGTGATTAGTGATTATTAGTGATTAGTGATTAGTGATTAGTGATTAGTGATTAGTGATTAGTGATTAGTGATTAGTGATTATAGCATCATTTTTTAAATTTAGGCATAAAACGCCCTTAATTCAAGGGTTTTTGAGCGAGCTTTTTGCTCAAAGAATCCAAGATAGCGTTTAAAAATTTAGGGGTGTTAGGCTCAGCGTAGAGTTTGCCAAGCTCTATGCATTCATTGATGATGATAGGGTTTTGTGTGGGCGTGAAGCCAATTTCATACGCCCCTAAGCGTAAAATCGCCTTTTCCATGCTCCCTAATCGTTTGAAATCCCAGTCCTTTAAATGCGGTTCAATGAGGGCGTCAATTTCATTGATTCTTTCTAACACGCCATTAAAAAGGCTTAAGGCAAAAGCCAACTGGTTGTTTTTGATCTTTTTTTCTTCTAACATGCTGGAAGCGATTTTTTTAATTTCTTCATTACCGCTCTCAAACGCATACAACAATTCAACCACAGCCCCTCTGGCTTGAGTTCGTGTCGCCATTTTAATCCTTGAGAGTTTGGCACAAGCTCAACAATTCAATGAGGGTGCTCATCGCTTCAAAGCCCTTATTGCCGGCTTTACTGCCCGCTCTTTCAATCGCTTGTTCAATATTGTCTGTGGTAAGCACGCCAAAGCTTACCGGCATGCTGTATTTTAGCATCGCGCTGGCAATGCCATTAGTCGCTTCCGCGCTCACGTAGTCAAAATGCGGAGTCCCCCCTCTAATAATGGCTCCTAAAACGCACACGCCATCGTATTTTCCACTCCCTAACAACCTCTCTAAAATCAAAGGCAATTCATAAGCCCCAGGCACCAGCACGATGTCTAAAAGATCCTCATCGCCCCCATGCCTTTTAAAGCAGTCAATCGCCCCCTCTTGCAATCTGTCTGTGATGATATGATTGAAGCGCGATGTTAAAATAGCGACTTTTTCATTCCCCTGTAAGTGCAATTTCCCTTCTATGATTTGCATGAAATTCCTTTAAAATAAATTCTGGATTTTTAACATGTCGGTTACTAAATGTTCTAGCTCGTCAGGTTTTAGCATGTTCGCTCCGTCGCTTAGAGCGTTTTTAGGATCAACATGCGTTTCAGCGAACAACCCATCAATCCCCACCGCCGCTGCAGCTCTGGCTAAAATAGGGGCAAAAGAGCTATCGCCTGAACTTTTCCCGTTCGCTCCCCCTGGCATTTGCACGCTATGAGTAGCGTCAAAAATCACAGGGGCAAACTCTCGCATGATTTTTAAAGAGCGCATATCCACCACTAAATTCCCATACCCAAAGCTGCTCCCCCTTTCACACAACCACACGCCATTTTTTAACGCTGTTTCATAAGTGGGGCTTTGAATGCTACTATCTCTTGTTTTAAGGGCTTTTAAAACGGAATATTGCATGTCTTTTGGGTTCATGAATTGCCCTTTTTTGATATTGATAATGGCGTTAGTTTGGCTCACTTCTACAATCAGATCCGTTTGGCGGCACAGAAACGCCGGGATTTGTAAAATATCCGCTACTTTGGCCGCTATGCTTGCTTGATAGCTCTCATGCACATCGGTTAAGATTTTATAGCCAAATTCATCTTTGATCGTTTGCAGCATTTCTAAGCCTTTTTCCAAACCAGGCCCTCTGTAGCTCTCTAAACTCGTGCGGTTCGCCTTATCAAAACTCGCCTTAAAATAAAAATCCAATCGCTCGTTGTTGGCTAGGGGTTGTAATTTAATAGCGACACTTCTTAAATTTTCTAAACTCTCAATGACGCATGGGCCAGCGATTAAAACGGGTTTAGGGGTTTTTGTGTTAGAAGTTTTCATGACTTATCCTTTGTTTGATGGTCTCTTCAATCGGCTCAAAAAAATGGCTTTCAAAATTATAATTATAAATCCTGCCTGTTTCTATAATGTAGTGCCAACCAAAAATTTTTAATTCGTTATTCATCACTCTTTCTTGAATGAAATCATAGCTTAAGAGGTTGTTGAGTTGCAAGCGCGCGTTCAAACGCTCCGTAAGCCATGAACGCTTAGCGAAATGGTTACTGAATTGCGGGTGATCTTTTAATTCTTCTTTAATAGGCTCTAAAAATTGTATCCAGTTTGCAATGTAAGGGGTTTTAGCTTTGGTGGTTTCATCGTTGATCAAATGAATGCTCCCGCAAGCCCCACAATCGCTATGCCCGCAAATGATTAAGTTTTGAATCCCCACATGCGCAATAGCGTATTCAACGCTCGCAATGGTAGAAAGGGATTCTTTATAGCTTGTTTTAGGGGGGATCACATTGCCCATGTTGCGGATCACATACAATTCGCCCGGTTTGGTGCCAGTGATCAGATTAGGCACGACTCGTGAATCCACGCAAGAAATGAACAAAGTGTGGGGCTTTTGCTTAGTCTTTAAGCTCTCATAAAGCTCTTTAAGCTCTTCGTATTCATTCTCTTGAAACTCTAACGCCCCTAAAAACGCTTTCACTCTTTAACCCTTAAATCTCATTTTCTTAAACTTGGTTTTCATTTTAAAACGCTTATCATAGCTAAAATTCTTCCATTTCTTTTTGTTATAATGGCGTTATTTTACACTTTAAAGGGCTTTCATGCAATTGTGTGTCGCATTGGATTTAGAAAAAAAAGAGGACAATCTTTCTTTATTGCAAGAATTAAAGGGCTTAGATTTATGGGCTAAGGTGGGGCTTAGATCTTTTATAAGAGACGGGGCGACTTTTTTAGATGAAATCAGAAAGATTGATGGGAATTTTAAGATCTTTTTGGATTTGAAGCTCTATGATATTCCTTATACGATGGCAAATGCCGCGCTAGAATGCGCGAAATTAGAAATTGACATGCTCACCGTGCATTTAAGCAGCGCTAAAAGCGCGCTAACAGCTTTAATGCAACGCCTAAACGCTCTCAAAAAACGCCCCTTAATCATGGGCGTGAGCGCTTTAACGAGCTTTAGCGAAGAGGAATTTTTGAGCGTGTATAACGCCCCTTTAAAAACTCAAGCGATAAAATTAAGCGCTATGGGTAAAGGAAGCGGGATTGATGGGGTGGTGTGTTCGGTGTTTGAAAGTTTAGCGATCAAAGAGAATTTGGGTAAGGACTTTTTGACTTTAACCCCTGGCATAAGGCTGAATAAAAACGATAAAGAAGATCAAGAAAGGGTGGCGAACGCTAAAGAAGCCAAACAAAATTTAAGCGATTTTATCGTGGTGGGCCGCCCCATTTATCAGGCTAAAGAGCCTAGAAAAGTGGTTTTAGAGCTTTTAAAGGATTGTTAAATGCGGGTGTTAGAAACGATTGTTGCTTTAAGAGAATATCGTAAAAGTTTGAAAGAAAGCGTGGGGTTTGTGCCGACTATGGGGGCTTTACACAGAGGGCATCAAAGCTTGATAGAAAGGAGTTTGAAAGAAAATTCCCACACGATTGTAAGCGTTTTTGTCAATCCCACGCAATTTGGGGCTAACGAGGATTTTAGCGCTTACCCGCGTCCTTTGGAAAAAGATTTGGCTTTGTGTGAAAAATTAGGCGTTAATGCGGTGTTTGTGCCTAAAATTGGCGAAATGTATCCCTATGAAGCAGAGCAACGCTTGAAACTCTACGCCCCTAAATTTTTATCTAGCTCTTTAGAGGGGGCGGTGCGTCATGGGCATTTTGATGGGGTGGTTCAGGTCGTGTTAAGATTGTTCCATCTTACTAATCCCACTAGAGCGTATTTTGGTAAAAAGGACGCCCAACAGCTTTTAATCATCCAGCATTTAGTCCAAGATTTGCTTTTAGACATTGAAATAGCGCCATGCGAGATTATGCGAGATGATGATAATCTGGCGCTAAGCTCTAGGAATGTGTATTTGAATGCAACAGAAAGAAAACAAGCCCTAGCCATTCCAAAAGCTTTAGAAAATATCCAGCAGGCCATAGATAAGGGCGAAAAAGCGTGCGAAAAACTGAAAAAACTAGGGCTTGAAATTTTAAAAAATTTAGAAGTGGATTATTTGGAATGTTGTAACCACAAACTAGAGCCTTTAAAAACCGTAGAGCCGGCTAACACGCTGGTTTTAGTGGCGGCTCGTGTGGGTAAAACCAGGCTTTTAGATAATTTGTGGGTGTAGTTTAAAATCTTTGTGGCGACCCTTGAAAGATTTGAACTTCCGTTTCCACCGTGAAAGGGTGGTATCCTTGGCCACTAGATGAAAGGGTCATTTTTAACGATTAACTATTATATGAAAAAGCGTAGGAAATGATTTTAAAAGCGTTTGGTGGCGGAGCGGACGGGACTCGAACCCGCGACCCCCTGCGTGACAGGCAGATATTCTAACCAGCTGAACTACCGCTCCCTATCCAAACCCCATAGCCTAAAAACGTATGCTTGAAGCTAAGTCAAAAATGGTGGTCGCTATAAGACTCGAACTTATGACATCTACCTTGTAAGGGTAGCGCTCTACCAACTGAGCTAAGCGACCACAATATTGAGATAAAATCCAACTAAATCTATATTAAAAGAGTGGTGACTCCTAGGGGATTTGAACCCCTGTAACCACCGTGAAAGGGTGGTATCCTAACCACTAGATGAAGGAGCCACTACGCTCAAATGGTGACCCGTGTTGGATTTGAACCAACGGCCCATTCCTTAAAAGGGAATTGCTCTACCAGCTGAGCTAACGGGTCTCACAAAAATATAATGATACAATTTTTTTTAACGCTTGTCAAGAATAACTGAAAAATATTGCGGTTTTCATAGAAACGACACGCTCTCAAAACGGCATGGGTAACAACTATTACGCTTAAAACTTGGTTGCGTTTAATGCTACAAGGATCATAATAGACGCCATGCGTTTTAATGTTGGTTAGCGTTAGTTTTGGGGTTTTAAAAAGGCTTTGTTTTTCCCTAGCGCTAATAAATCTTATTAGGATTTAATGCTTTTTTTGTTTAAAAAATTTCATTTTTAAAAAATGGGTTTTTGTTTTATCGTTTTAGATCTCATTTTGTTGTGAAAATCATTTCATTGAATTTGTTTAAAATATTTAAAAACCCATTCCCTTAAGGAAGTAGGGGATATTTTGAAACCATTCTCTCCCTTTTAACCCCACTAACCCACAAAAAGAAGTGCTTTTTTAAAAAACTATCGCTTGAATTAGTATCAAGTTTTTCACTAACCAAATCGTCAAAAACGCTAAAAAAGATCTTCCATCAAACCCCCCCAAAAAACAAAGGGTTTAAAAAAATAATTTAAAAAAACCCCTCAAAAAAAGACTTAAAAAAGAAAGACTTTAAAAAAGAAAGACTTTAAAAAAGAAAGACTTTAAAAAAGAAAGACTTTAAAAAAGGGGGTTCAAAAAAGAAACCCCTTAAAAAGGGAGTTCAAAAAGAAAGGGTTCAAAAAAGATAATTTAAAAAACCCCAAAAAAAAGAGAGTTTAAAAGAAAGACTTTAAAAAGAAACCCCCAAACAAAGGCTTCAAAACAAAAACCCCCAAAAAAAAGAAACCCCTTAAAAAGGGAGTTTCACAAAGGGTTTTTAGCTTCTAGTAAGCGAACACATAATTCAAATACACGCTATAAAGCCTGCGGTATTGGAGTTGAGTGCCTAGCAAAGAATAGTAATTGGTGTTAATGGTGGGGATCTTCACGCCCAATTCCACGCCATGCTGAGCCGCATGATCGCTCGCTTTCTTTTTGTTTTTAGCGAGGTTCATTCTCAAGCCCAAATTGAATAAGAATTGGAAATTCGCCACGTTCATTTTAGCGCTATAGAAATTATTGAAAGTCGCTAAATTCATGTATTGGGAATTGAGCCATGAAGTGCCGGCTAACGCAATCCCTCCAAACACCCCAAAAGAAATCTTGCTGTTTTTGGTGGCTTTATCGTTGATAAAATTATAAAGGACATCTGTTCCTACCCCATAAGTGAACACATCAGAGGCGGAGTTGAAAAAGCTGGATTTGATATAGGCATGGTTGTAATCAAAAAAGCCGTAATACCTAGCCCCCCACCTTCTTTTTTCACCAAAAAATTGCTTGTAGCCCACTTGCACGCCGATCCCATTCATGGCACCGTTGTTGGTTTGAGAGCTGATTAATCCAATGCGTCTGAAAGGGTTATGCCCTAATTCTTGCGTGGCGCTTAATAATTGCGAATAAGCGCTTTGGTTGAGTTGGTAAACGGTCTTTAAGCCCTCGGGGCTATTAGGGTTAGTGGATTGGCTTATCAAATTTTTAAGGAATGGGGAATCAGGTGTGTTTGAAGCGGTCGTGGTGATGCTGTTATAAGTGTTGTTTAAATTGCTAAGGCTACCTCTAAAATCAAGTATAGTGCGTGCAAGCAACTCAGACTGCTTTATTTGCTCTGCTTGAGTGCCAAAATGTGCAAGGCTGTTATTTAAAGCCGTTATCGTCTCTTCTACATAGGCGCAACCGGCTCCCCAAGTGTTAGAAGTAACCCCTTGACTAGGCGTTGTGCCATCTGTTTTGCATGATGCCAAGTAGTTTGTGATAAATTGTTTTGGGATAGTGTCAAGGTCATTTTTCATTTGATTGGCCAGACTGAGCATCTTGGCTTGCGCTTGCGCATGGTTGAGCATGTTTTGAGCGAAAGCCCTATCAGAAGAGGTGTAAGGATTGAAATCTTGTGGCGCGTTTTGATTGTTTTGCTGGCTAGCGTTAAGGATTTGAGCTTGCGTTACGATTTCTTGGGCGTTTTTGATCATGCTAGTAACGGCGCTAAACTCAGTGGCAAAAACCTGACACACATTCCCTGCCGTATTTAAACCCCACGGTGCGCCTCCATTTTGTCCTGGGTTGTGATTTACCCATGGGCAGTTTGTAGTGAGGACGCTTATCATTTTATTGGCTTCTTGCAAAAGGGTTTGAGCGTCATTAGTAGTAGTAGTAGTAGTTTCACTTTTATTAGATCCATTAGTTTGTGTTGTTACTTTTACTTCTATCTTTTGAGTCGTGTTGTTCAAAGCGGGTACCCCTTGTTTTAACGCTTGTTGAAGAACTTGATAAGCTTGATTAAGCGTTTTAAAATTGTCAATGGATAAAGGGCCGCTAACTCCGTTGTTAAAACCGGTTAAATTACAATTAATGGAATTTGAATTGTGTCCTGGTTGGTCCTCAAAGGTTACGCTTGATTGCCCACTATTACCAGGACCGCATTGGACATTATAGGCTATCACATTCCACAGCCCCACCGCCGCATTGAGCGCCAAATACACCGCTTGATACGCGGGGGAATTGTCTTTTTCGCCAGTCAACCCTTGCGTGTTTGCTTTTAAATTATCGATCGCAGCATTGATTTCTGAAGGGCTACTCGCGTTCGTTACCGCCTGATTGAGATTGTTAAAATTGTTTAAAAGATTGCTCAAATTTTCATAAGTGTCTGAAAGTCTCTTCAATTCGCCGGTGTTTTTCACCATTTGAGCGGCTTCGCCGATTTGATAGCCGGCGCTTATAAAAAAGCCGTTGTCTTCAGCATTTAAAAGCGATGAAGCGAGAGAGAGAGAGAGAGTAAAAGGGTTTTTTTCATAAATATTCTCCTTGAAATTAAATTGAGTGATTGGAATTTTATACATTAAGAATGTATTAAAAGCATTGTAGCATGAAATCGTTTTTTTTTTTTTTGTCATTTAGAGAAAATTTTAGAATTTTGCATTTTTGCGCGTTTGTTTGGGTGGTATTGGAAAGGGTTTTTAGATTTTGTTTTAATGGAGCGCTAATGATAAAAGCTTGATTTTAACAGAGATTTTTGTTTGCGCGTTTTTCAAAAAAAAGCGGTTTTGTCAAATAAAAAGCACCCCCCAAAAAAAGGGGATTTTATAGAGTGCTTTTTAAAAAGTAAAGAAAAGTTACAAAAAGCAAGGGGGCTTACACCATGCCACCCATGCCTCCCATACCGCCCATGCCACCCATATCAGGCATTGCTGGGGTTGCTTTTTCTTCTTTGATTTCATGCACGGTGGCTTCTGTGGTTAAGAGCAGGCTTGAAACCGAAACCGCATTTTGTAAAGCGATCCTTTCTACTTTTAAGGGGTCAATAATGCCTTCTTTAAACATATCCACATACTTGCCATTGCTAGCGTTAAAACCAAAATGCCCTTCGTGTTTTTGCACTTCATTCACGACCACACCGCCATCATAACCAGCGTTAATAGCGATTTGGGCTAGTGGGGCTTTAATGGCGCGCATGATGATTTCATAGCCCACTTTTTCATCATCGTGTAAATTCAAATGCACTTTTTGAGCCGCGCGAATGAGAGCCGCACCGCCGCCAATAACAATGCCTTCTTCAACCGCCGCTTTAGTCGCGCTCAACGCGTCATCAACCCGGTCTTTTTTCTCTTTCATTTCCACTTCACTCGCAGCGCCCACTTTAATCACAGCCACACCGCCAGAGAGTTTAGCCAATCTTTCTTGCAATTTTTCTTTGTCATAATCGCTTGTCGTGCTTGCAATTTGGGTTTTGATTTGCGCGACTCTGTCTTTAACATCATCGCTATGGCCTTTGCCATCTACGATCGTGGTGTTGTCTTTGTCAATCACAATCCTTCCGGCTTTGCCTAAAAACTCCACTTCAGCGTTTTCTAGACTCAAGCCTAATTCTTCGCTAATGACTTGACCGCCGGTTAAAATAGCGATGTCTTTGAGCATTTCTTTTCTTCTGTCCCCAAAGCCTGGAGCTTTAACCGCTGCGATATTCAACACGCCTCTTAATTTATTCACCACTAGAGTCGTTAAAGCTTCGCCCTCAATGTCTTCAGCGATGATTAAAAGCGGTTTGCCCTCTTTCATGGTTTTTTCTAGTAGCGGGAGGATGTCTTTCATGCTAGAGATTTTTTTATCCGTTAAAAGGATGTAAGCGTTATCCAATTGAGCGGTCATTTTCTCAGCGTTGGTTACAAAATAAGGGGAGAGGTAGCCTCTATCAAATTGCATGCCCTCTACGACATCCAATTCATCTTCAATGCCCTTAGCTTCTTCAACGGTGATCACGCCGTCTTTGCCCACTTTTTCCATAGCGTCAGCGATGAGTTTCCCGATATTGTGATCGGAGTTTGCAGAAATGGTCGCCACTTGGGTGATTTCTTCTTTACCGCCCACTTTTTTGCTCGCTTTTTTAAGCTCATTAATAATCGCTTCAGCGGCTTTATCCATGCCTCGTTTCACTTCAATAGGGTTAGCCCCAGCCGTGATGTTCCTCAAGCCTTCTTTAAAAATGCTATAAGCCAGCACGGTTGCGGTGGTCGTGCCATCGCCGGCAGCATCAGCGGTTTTGCTCGCTACTTCTTTAACGAGTTGAGCACCCATGTTAGCCACCGGGCAACTTAATTCAATCTCTTTAGCCACGCTCACGCCGTCTTTGGTGATGCTTGGAGCGCCATAGCTTTTTTGGATCAACACATTCCTGCCTCTTGGCCCCATGGTTACTTTGACAGCGTCATGGAGTTGTCTCACGCCTTCAAATAAAAGGTTTCTTGCACTATCTGAAAATTTGATTTCTTTTGCCATTTTGTATCCTTAATAATAATGTTTTTTAGTGTTTTTTGTGATCATGACAGCAAGCTTCATGCTCTTTAGCATGCTTATGGTCATGATTACCTGTATGACAACAAGAGCCTGAGCCCACAATGCCTAGAATGTCTTCTAGTTCTAATACCATGTATTCAGTGCCATCTAAAACGATTTCTGCGCCTTTGTATTTGCCAAAAGCGATCACATCGCCTTCTTTAACGCATTTGCAACCCTCACTGATTTTATGGCTAACCGCTTTGACTACGCCCATTAAAGGCTTTTCTTTAGCGTTATCAGGGATGATGATGCCTGAACTGGTTTTGTTCTCTTCTTCAAGTCTTTCTACTAAGACCCTTTCTCCTAATGGTTGAAACTTCATTTCAGTTCTCCTAAGTTTTGATAAATAAAATAGAAATTTAGCGCTTATTGTTATTAAGCGACACAACTATAGCGCATTTTTAGGGATAAGTCAAGCCATAAAAACAAATATAAGACTATAACTATAAGGATTATTAAGTCTATTTATATAAAGTTTCATTAGTTCAAAAATATAAGGATTAGAAAAAAAGGGGGCGTTATCAACAAACCTTTTTGAAGATTTTATTTATTGAGTATAATTCATTCAAGCGAGTTAAAACAAGAAAGCACGATGAAGAAAGCATGAAAAATGATTCTTAAAAGTTCCATTGATCGCCTTTTGCAAACGATAGACATTGTAGAAGTCATTAGCTCTTATGTGGATTTGAGGAAGTCAGGTTCGAATTACATGGCTTGTTGCCCTTTTCATGAAGAAAGGAGCGCGAGTTTTAGCGTCAATCAAATTAAAGGGTTTTACCATTGCTTTGGGTGTGGGGCGAGCGGGGATAGCATTAAATTTGTGATGGCGTTTGAAAAGCTTTCGTTTGTGGAAGCGCTTGAAAAATTAGCCCACCGATTCAATATAGCTTTAGAGTATGACAAAAGCGCTTATTACGATCATAAAGAAGATTACCACCTTTTAGAAATGGTGAGTTCGTTGTATCAAGAAGAGCTTTTTAACGCCCCGTTTTTTTTAAATTACTTGCAAAAAAGAGGGCTTAGCATAGAGAGCATCAAAGCGTTTAAATTAGGCTTATGCACGCATAGAATTGATTACGGCATTGAAAATAAAGGCTTGAATAAGGACAAGCTCATTGAATTAGGCGTGCTGGGCAAGAGCGATAACGATCAGAAAACCTATTTGCGCTTTTTGGATCGCATCATGTTCCCTATTTATAGCCCTAGCGCTCAAGTGGTGGGTTTTGGAGGGCGCACCTTAAAAGAAAAAGCGGCCAAGTATATCAATTCGCCCCAAAGTAAGCTTTTTGATAAATCCAGTTTGCTCTATGGCTATCATTTGGCTAAAGAACACATCTATAAACAAAAGCAAGTCATCGTTACAGAGGGGTATTTGGATGTGATTTTATTGCACCAGGCGGGTTTTAAAAACGCCATAGCCACGCTTGGGACAGCTTTAACGCCATCGCATTTGCCCTTGCTTAAAAAAGGCGATCCAGAAATCCTCTTAAGCTATGATGGGGATAAGGCAGGGCGAAAGGCGGCTTATAAAGCGAGCCTGATGTTGGCTAAAGAGCAAAGAAAGGGGGGGGTGATTTTGTTTGAAAACAACCTAGACCCTGCGGATATGATCGCTAATGGCCAGATTGAAACCTTAAAAGACTTGTTATCGCGCCCCATGGCTTTTATTGAGTTTGTTTTAAGGCGCATGGCGGGTTCTTATCTTTTAGACGATCCTTTAGAAAAAGATAAGGCCCTTAAAGAAATGTTAGGGTTTTTAAAAAACTTTTCCTTGCTTTTACAAAGCGAATACAAGCCCTTAATCGCTACGCTTTTGCAAGCGCCTTTGCATGTTTTAGGGATTAGGGGGCCAGCCTCTTTTCAGCCTTTTTACCCCAAAACAGAAAAACCCAATCATGCTCAAAAGTTTGTTAATGCTTCTAACACGCTCAGTTTGGAATTTTTAGAAAAATTAGTGATCCGCTATCTTTTAGAAGACAGAAGCTTGTTGGATTTAGCGGTGGGTTATATCCATAGTGGGGTATTCTTGCATAAAAAACAAGAATTTGACGCTTTGTGTCAAGAAAAATTAGACGACCCTAAATTAGTTGCGTTATTATTAGATGCGAATTTACCCCTAAAAAAAGGGGGTTTTGAAAAGGAATTGCGTTTGTTGATTTTGCGCTATTTTGAGCGGCAACTCAAAGAAATCCCTAAAAGTTCGCTCCCTTTTAGCGAAAAAATGATCTTTTTAAAAAAGGCTCGCCAGGCCATTATGAAATTAAAACAAGGAGAATTGGTCGCCATATGAAAAAAATAAAAGCTTTAGCCTTATTTAGTGGGGGGTTGGATAGTTTGTTGTCCATGAAATTACTCATTGATCAAGGCATTGAAGTAACCGCCTTGCACTTCAATATAGGGTTTGGGGGGAATAAAGATAAAAGAGAGTATTTTGAAAACGCCACCGCGCAAATTGGGGCTAAGCTCTTGGTGTGCGATATTAGAGAGCAGTTTTTTAACGATGTGTTGTTCAAGCCCAAATACGGCTATGGGAAATATTTCAACCCTTGCATTGATTGCCATGCCAACATGTTTAGGAACGCTTTTTATAAAATGCTTGAATTGAACGCGGATTTTGTTTTGAGCGGGGAAGTGCTAGGGCAACGCCCTAAATCCCAAAGGAAAGAAGCGCTCAATCAGGTGAGGAAATTAGTCAGAGAGGTGGGCGAAGAGGCTCGTTTTGATCCCATTTTAGACCGAACGCAAGCAGGCGGTGAAAAACCGCAATTTTTAGATGAGTTGTTATTGCGACCCATGAGCGCTAAACTCTTAGAGCCTACTTTTATGGAAAAAAAGGGTTTTGTTGATAGAGACAAGCTTTTAGATGTGAGTGGTAGGGGGCGCACTAGGCAATTGCAAATGATCAAAGATTACGGCTTGAAATATTATGAAAAGCCAGGTGGGGGGTGCTTGCTTACAGACATTCAAGTGAGCAATAAGATTAAGAATTTAAAAGAATACAGAGAAATGGTGTTTGAAGATGGCGTGATTGTCAAAAACGGGCGTTATTTTGTCTTACCTAATAACGCTCGCTTGGTGGTGGCAAGGAATGAAGAAGAAAACCATAAATTAGACATTGAGCACCCCTTAATGGATAAGATTGAATTATTAAGCTGTAAAGGCCCTTTGAGTTTAGTGGATAAAAACGCCAGCAAAGAAGATAAGGAATTGGCCGGTCGTATCGCTTTAGGCTATGCTAAGACTTTAAAAAATCAAGCTTACCTCATTCAAATAGGGAATGAAAAGCACGAACTTTACCCTTTGGATAAAGAGAACGCTAGGGAGTATTTGTTCGCTTGAAAGGGGAGTTTTTGAGAATTTTAGGGGTTTTCTTTTTATGCTATAATGGAAAAAGCTCTAATCATTAAGCTATTTGCTAGGAGGTTTGCATGCAAGAGTTTTTAGGTTTTGGTGTGGTGGGGAATTTTGCAGGGCATTTGGAGCAAGCAGGAGAGAGTCATAGTTTTATTAACATGAAAAGCGAAGAAAAGGACGCCCCTAAGGGGTTGTTCCCTTTTTATATCCCGTATGAGAATTGCTATTTGGGGCGTTGTTGCATTAATAACCATAAGATTATTTTGCCAAATGATTTGAATTTGAAAGTGCAAGCAGAGCCAGAAATCGCTTTAGAATGCGATGTTAAGTATGATGAAAAACATTTGGTAACCAAGCTTGTGCCTAATTTTTTCATGGCGTTTAATGACGCTTCTGTGCGTAATTTAGAAGCCGCAAAGCTCTCCCAAAAAAAGAATTTTTCATCAGCTTCTAAAGGTATAGGGCAGAAATTGCCTATTGACAGGTTTGTTTATGGGGGAGTGTGTAACAATTTTTCTATCGCGTCTTTTTTGAAATACGATAATGTTTGGCACGTTTATGGGGAAAACAGCAAATTGCTCAAATACGAGTTTTTTTACCAAAAACTCTTAGATTGGATCAAAGACAGATTGAACCACCAACAAGATGGCGATTCTTTAGAGGCTTTAAGACCTTTTTTAGAGCGCCATAATTTCCCTACTAAAATGATTTTTGCGATTGGGGCTACCCCTTATATGCCTTTTGCGCAAGAGCATTTCTTACAAAAAGGCGATGAGGTGGTGATTATCGCTTACAACCATTTACAATACAGCTTTGAAAAGATTCAAAACCTCTTAGAAGAAGACGCCCTACAAACCAAAGAACATGCTAATCTTTCTTATGTCTATCAAATCGTAGAATAGTAAGGCTTTTACCTCTTTAGCTTTGCTTTTTTACCCTTTTAAAGATTAAATACACCCTTTTTGACCCCCTTTTAGGGAGTTTTTATGGTTTTTTTGAGATAATAGAGCATTATAAAGTTAATTAAAATTAAACAAAAGGGTTTTGATGTCCGCTCATTTTTTAAAAATCATTTTTTTAGTAGGCATGTGCGTTTCAAGTTTGTTCGCTGAAGGTTTAGAGGGGTTTTTTAACGCCCTAGAAGCCCAGCTCAAAAGCCCCATCGCTAAGGGGATTTTAATGGTGATTTTCATAGGGATCGCTATTTATGTGTGGAGGAATTTAGACCGGTGGAAAGAGATTTTATTCACGATCCTTGGCGTGGTGTTTGGGATTTTTTTATTCTTTAAAGCCCCGAGTTTGGCGAATTGGTTTATGGGAATTTTTTAATGATTATCCTCTCAGCGAGCGTGAAGAATTTGCGTGAAATTTCGGTTAAAGAAAAATTTTTATGGCTGAACGCTAAATCTTATTTGATTTCTGTTTTTGTGCCTTTTATCTTGCTCCCTTGGATTGATTTATTGAGCGCTTTTTTATTGTATTTAGGGTTTTTAGCGCTCTTTAGCGCGCTGGAATTTTTTGATGAAGACATTGCAGATATTATCGTGGCTAAAAGCAAAATAAAGACTAAAACCAAATGTTATAGAGCGTAGGATGCTAGAAAAGCTTTTAGGCACTATCAAACAAAAAGTTTCAAACTATTTTTTAGGGGCTTTGCCTAAAAGTTATTCAATGAGTGAAGAAAACAACATTTTAGGCTTGTATGATGAACATTTTTTGCTCACTAAAAACGAAAACTTAGTGGGCATTCTCCGTTTAGAGGGGGTGAGCTACACCCATTTAAGCACAGAGCAATTGCAAGATCTTTTCACCGAGCGCCAAATGGCTTTGGATTCTTTAGAAAAGGTCGTGGCGCGCCTGGTGGTTAAAAGGCGTAAAATTGATTATAAACAAAACATTCAATCTGATTCTAAACACTTGCAAGCGATTTTGAACCAGTTTGAAAATAAAGAAGTGTATGAGAATCAGTATTTTTTGGTTTTAGAAAGCGCGCACTCTTTACAGGGCGTTTTAGAGCATAAGAAAAAATCTTTCATGCATGCCAATAGGGAAAATTTTAAGGATATTCTCTCTTATAAAGCGCATTTTTTGCAAGAAACTTTTAAAAGCTTAGAAATCCAGCTCAAAAACTATGCCCCCAAACTCTTAAACTCTAAAGAGGTTTTGAATTTTTACGCGGAATACATTAACGGGTTTGAACTCCCTTTAAAGCCTCTAGTAGGAGGGTATTTGAGCGATAGCTATATCGCTAGTTCTATCACTTTTGAAAAAGATTACTTCATTCAAGAAAGCTTTAACCAAAAAACCTATAACCGCTTGATTGGCATTAAGGCTTATGAGAGCGAGCGCATCACTTCTATAGCGGTGGGAGCGCTTTTATACCAAGAGACGCCTTTAGATATTATCTTTTCCATAGAGCCTATGAGTGCGCATAAAACGCTGAGTTTTTTAAAAGAGAGGGCCAAGTTTAGCATGTCCAATCTCGTTAAAAACGAGCTGTTAGAATACCAGGAATTAGTCAAAACCAAACGATTATCCATGCAAAAATTCGCCCTAAACGTTCTTATCAAAGCCCCTAGTTTAGAGGATTTAGACGCTCAAACGAGCTTAATTTTAGGGCTTTTATTTAAAGAAAACTTAGTGGGCGTTATAGAAACTTTTGGCTTGAAAGGGGGGTATTTTTCCTTTTTCCCTGAACGCATCCATTTAAACCACCGCTTGCGTTTTTTGACCTCTAAAGCCCTAGCGTGTTTGATGGTGTTTGAAAGGCAAAATTTAGGTTTTAAGGCTAATTCATGGGGGAATAGCCCTTTGAGCGTGTTTAAAAATTTGGATTATTCCCCTTTTTTATTCAATTTCCACAACCAAGAAGTGAGCCACAATAACGCTAAAGAAATCGCTAGAGTGAATGGGCATACTTTAGTTATAGGGGCAACCGGAAGCGGTAAAAGCACGCTGATTAGCTATTTAATGATGAGTGCTTTAAAATACCAGAACATGCGCCTTTTAGCTTTTGACAGGATGCAAGGGCTGTATTCTTTCACAAAATTTTTTAAAGGGCATTACCATGACGGCAAATCTTTTAGCATCAACCCCTTTTGCTTAGAGCCTAATTTGCAGAATTTAGAATTTTTGCAATCCTTCTTTTTGAGCATGTTTGATCTTGCCCCTTCAAGGGATAAAGAAGCCTTAGAAGACATGAATGCGATTTCTTGCGCGATTAAGAGCCTTTATGAGACTTTATACCCTAAAACCTTTAGTTTGCTAGACTTTAAAGAAACGCTTAAAAGAACCTCATCTAACCAATTGGGCTTGAGTTTAGAGCCGTATTTGAATAACCCCCTTTTTAACGCTTTGAATGACGCGTTCAACTCCAACGCTTTTTTAAACGTGATAAACCTAGATGCGATCACCCAAAACCCTAAAGACTTAGGGCTTTTAGCCTATTACTTGTTTTATAAGATCTTAGAAGAGTCCAGGAAAAACGACAGCGGTTTTTTGGTTTTTTTAGACGAATTTAAATCCTATGTGGAAAACGATTTGTTGAACACTAAAATCAACGCTTTAATCACGCAAGCCAGGAAAGCTAATGGCGTTGTGGTGTTGGCCTTGCAAGATATTTACCAATTAAGCGGGGTTAAAAACGCCCATAGTTTTTTAAGCAACATGGGGACTCTTATTTTGTATCCGCAAAAAAACGCTAGGGAATTGAAACACAACTTCAATGTGCCTTTGAGCGAAACTGAAATTTCATTTTTAGAAAACACGCCTTTGTATGCCAGGCAGGTTTTAGTCAAAAATCTGGGCAACGGGAGTTCCAACATGATTGACGTGAGTTTGGAGGGCTTGGGGCGTTATTTGAAGATCTTTAATTCAGATTCTAGTCATGTCAATAAAGTGAAAGCGTTACAAAAAGACTACCCTACAGAGTGGCGTGAGAAACTTTTGAAGAGTTAGCTTAAAAAAGTCAATATCGCTTGAAGCACTCCTATTCAGATGGCTAAGGCACACAAGAAATTAAGGGACTCTGCTGTATTCCTACCCTGAAGCGTTACCCTAAAGTCCTATTGCATAGGTCTAAATAAGAGCTTAGGGATCATTTTAACCATAAAAAGCTTATGTTTTCATTAAAAATGTTATGATACGCTCAAATAGTCAAGCAAAAATGTCAATTAAAAGGGTTAGATTGAAAATATTCGTTCTGTTGATGTCGGTAATTTTAGGAATATCATTAACAGGTTGCATAGGCTATCGTATGGACTTAGAACATTTTAACACGCTCTATTATGAAGAAAGCCCCAAACAAGCTTATGAATATTCCAAACAATTCACTAAGAAAAAAAAGAACGCTCTTTTATGGGACTTGCAAAACGGCTTGAGTGCTTTATACGCCAGAGATTACGAGACTTCTTTAGGGGTATTAGATCAAGCCGAGCAACGCTTTGATAAAACCCAAAGCGCTTTCACAAGAGGGGCTGGTTATGTGGGCGCTACCATGATTAATGATAACGTGCGTGCTTATGGGGGGAATATTTATGAGGGCGTTTTAATCAATTATTACAAAGCGATAGACTACATGCTTTTAAACGATAGTGCGAAAGCTAGGGTGCAATTCAACCGCGCGAACGAACGCCAGCGCAGGGCTAAAGAATTTTATTATGAGGAAGTGCAAAAAGCCATTAAAGAGATCGATTCTAGCAAAAAGCACAATATTAATATGGAACGCTCTAGGGTAGAAGTGAGCGAGATTTTAAACAACACCTATTCTAATTTAGACAAATACGAAGCTTATCAAGGCTTGCTTAACCCGGCGGTTTCGTATCTTTCAGGGTTGTTTTACGCTTTAAATGGGGATAAGAATAAGGGGTTAGGCTATCTTAATGAAGCCTATGGGATCAGTCAAAGCCCTTTTGTAGCCCAAGACTTGGTTTTTTTTAAAAACCCTAACAGGAGCCATTTCACTTGGATCATCATTGAAGATGGTAAAGAGCCGCAAAAAAGCGAATTTAAAATTGATGTGCCTATTTTTATGATCGATTCGGTTTATAACGTGAGTATAGCCTTGCCCAAGCTAGAAAAAGGGGAAGCGTTTTATCAAAATTTCACCCTCAAAGACGGAGAAAGAATAACGCCCTTTGACACTTTAGCCTCAATAGATGCGGTGGTCGCTAGCGAATTCAGGAAGCAATTGCCCTACATTATCACTAGGGCTATTTTATCAGCCACTTTTAAGGTGGGCATGCAAGCGGTGGCGAACTATTATTTGGGGTTTGTTGGCGGGTTAGTAACTTCCTTGTATTCAGGTGTTAGCACCTTTGCAGACACCAGAAACACGAGCATTTTTGCCCATAAAATCTATCTTATGCGTATCAAAAATAAGGCTTTTGAAAATTATGAAGTTCAAGCTGATTCTATTGACGCTTTTTCGTTTTCATTAAAGCCTTGTAAAAGATCGCTTGAAAGCCCCAAAGTCATTGACGCTAGGGAATTGCTTTCAGGGTTTGTAACAGCCCCACAAATCTTTTGCTCTAACCGCCATAATATTTTATATGTGCGCAGCTTTAAAAACGGGTTTGTTTTGAGTCGTTTAAAATGATTTAAAACCACCCAAGCAGAAATCCCAAATATCTTTAGTGTTTGGGATGAATGCTTTAGTTCCGCTAGGAACTATATAAAAACCTTAAGTGAAACTAACCTTGATTTTCTATATACGCCTTGATAGT
>NZ_JACTCR010000006.1:0-93915 GCF_014496965.1 Helicobacter pylori
CGTATCAAAGCTTGTGGAGCTTCCTCTAACGGGGTTAGTTCTCAATATGGCAACATATTAGATCTAGCTAGTTATGGAGCTATGAAGCAAGAAAAAGCCCAATCGCTTTAGCGGTTGGGTAATTCACCCATTCGTATGGCTCATCATAGCACCGCTATTGAAAACAATCCTTTGAGCCTTGCTGAAACCATAAGTATTTTAACCACCGAATACATTCCTAGAGAAATGCCCCAAAGAGCTTTCTTTGAAGTGAAAAACTATCAAAACATGCTCTTCTTTCTGTTAGAAAACCTGAATAAAGGACAAAGCGTTGATAGTTTTTTTATAAGGGAGTTGCATGGGATTTTAATGAATTTTTTACTCCCTAATAAGGGGGCTTTCAAAACGACTGATAATACCATTTTAGGATCTAGTTTTGAAACGACCCCCCATTTTCAAGCGCCTATGGCTATGAAAGAATGGTGCGATAACCTCAATTATAAGATGAAGACCTTACAAGATAAAGAAGAAAAACTAAAAGCCATTTTAGAACAACACGTTTTGTTTGAAAGGATACACCCTTTTAGCGATGGTAATGGTAGGGTGGGCAGAATTCTAATCTTTTATAGCGCTTTAGAGCAAAATTTAGTGCCATTTGTGATCACTAAAGAACAAAAAGAGGCTTACATTAAGGCTTTAGACACGCGCAATACAGAAAGCTTATACCAACTCGCCAAAGTATCCCAAGAGTTTGAACTCACACGCATACAAGGGCAAATGGTATTAAATAAGAATAACCAAAACCATATTTTTCAAGCGCGCATCAAATAGAGTTTTTTCCTTTCGCTTGAAGAAGCGATGTTGAGCAGTTGACGGTATTTGGTGATCGTTCTTCTTACCATTTTCAAATGGAATTTTTCTTCAATGAGTTCTAAAATCTTAGCGTCGCTCAAAGGCTCTTTTTTGTCCTCGTTTTTAATCAATTCTAAAAGATAGTCTTTAATCACAGCGTTTGAAGTCTCGCTATTGTCTAAGGCGATGCTAAAGAAATGCTTAATGGGGAAAACCCCCCTTTCGCATGCCAAATATTTATTAGAAATGGCCCTTGAAATCGTGCTTACAGAGTGGTTAAATTCATTGGCTAAATCCAGTAATTTTAAAGGGCGTAATTCCTTACCCTTAAAAAAATCGTATTGATACTCTAAAAGCATCAGACCGATTTTATAAATCGTGGCTTTCCTCAAATTTAACGCGTCAATCAAATCTTTGGCTTCTTTCAATTTTTCTTTCAAATAATCGCTATCTTTAAAGCGATTTTCTTCTAAACTGATCGTCGGATAGCTCTCATCGTTCAAACGCACAATCATTTCATTATCCACTTCTAAAATAAAAAGCTCAGGAATGACTTCTATTTCTTTTTCTAAAAACTCAATGGCTGGGGGGTTTTTAAAGGATTTTAAAATCTTTAAAGCCTTTTCATAATAAAAATCTTTAGAAAATTCATGGTGTTTTTCTAAATTTAAAATGATCTTTCGCGCTTCTTCATAAAGCTCGTTATTGTCTAATTCCCTACTCTCTAACTGGAATAAAAAGCTCTCTTTCACGTCTTTAGCGCCAATGCCAGCGGGATTAAGGTAACTAAAACGCTTGCGCACTTTTTCATAAATTCCGCTCTCTACCCCTAAAATTTTAGCCCTTTCTTCAATGTTTTCTTCAAAATACCCTTCACTATCCAGCCCGCTGATAATATCCATAGCGATTTTTTGAGAGGTTTCAGTGGGAAAGAGAGGGGGAATGATTTGAGCTTCTAAGGTTTCAAAAAGGCTTTTAGAAGCGGTTGCGCAATTTTCTAAATGATCGCTGCTCTTTTTAGTGCTAAAACGATCGCTAAAATTTTTGATGCGTTTGTTTTCAATTTTGATTAAGGGGTTATCTAAAGCGTTTTGTTTCAACACTTCTTCTAAATCTTCAAGTTCGCTTTGTAAAATGGGTAGCCACCCTTTCAAAGTAGCGTTTAGTTTGTTTTTAGGGCTAAGGTTTGCGCGTAAGGTCGCCATATTCACACCTTAAAATTTTCCCCTAAATAATACTTACGCACCAAAGCGTTTTCATAAATCTCATTAGCGTTCCCGCTCGCTAAAAGCGTGCCGCTTTTAATCACATACGCCCTGTGGCACACGCTCAAAGTCTCTCGCACATTGTGATCAGTGATTAGCACGCCGATGCTTAATCCAATCAAGCTTTCAATGATTCTTTGAATGTCAATCACCGCAATCGGATCCACGCCCGCAAAAGGCTCATCTAATAGCACGAATTTAGGGTTTTTCATTAAAGCCCTAGCGATTTCTACGCGCCTTCTTTCTCCCCCACTCAAGCTCATGCCCTTGCGCTCTCTTATGGCTTGGATATTAAAAGCGTCTAGCAAGCTTTCCATTTTTTCTTCGCTCTCTTTAGAGTTTTTAAAAGTGCTCTCCCCTGCTAGGGCTAGATTCTCTTCCACGCTCAATTCTTTAAAAATGCTGGATTCTTGGGGCAGGTAGCCTATGCCTAAGTTAGAACGCTTGTGTAAGGGGTATTTAGCTAAATTCACATCGTTTAAATAAACGCTCCCCCCACTAGGCTCTAAAAGCCCGCATATCATATAAAAGGTGGTGGTTTTACCCGCTCCATTAGGCCCTAAAAGCCCCACCACTTCGCCGCTTTTCACTTCTAAAGAAACATCTGAAACGATTTTGGTCTTTTTAATCTGTTTGTTTAAATGCTCTGCTTTTAAAATATCCATTCAAACGACCCTTTAAACGATCTTTATTGTATAAAAACGGCTGGTTAATTCGGTTTTAATTTCCACAACCTTAATAGCTAAATCGTATTTTTTTAAAATTTTTTCTAATTTTTCATCGCCCCATTCCACAAAATGGATCCCCTTTTCCAACAAGCACTCTAACATGCCAAGCTCCAAGCAAGCCTCTAAATCGTGCATGTAAAAATCATAATGGAACACGCTCTCGCTATAAGCATGCATCAGGCTAAAGGTGGGCGAAGTCGCTTGAATGTCTAAACCCAAGTGTTTCAAGCACGCTTGAACCAAAGTCGTTTTACCGCTCCCCACAACGCCTTTTAAAAGCACCACCCCCTTAAAATCATCTTTTAAAATTGCAGAAGCCACTTTGTCTAACTCGTCTAAATGCGCTCTCATAACAATTCCACGCTTTTGATTTCAAACTCGCTCTTAATCTCTTCAATCAGCTCAGAGTGGTTAGCCATAAATTCTTGCAACGCTGTTGGGGCTTCTTTGGGTTGGGCTTCTTTAGTCTCTTTAGTGTCGTTTTCTTTAGTTTCTTTTTCTTGAACCTCTTTAGTTTCGTTTTCTTTCGTTTGAAGCGCTTTTCCAACCGCTTCTTTAGTATCGTTTTCTTGCATTTCAGCCGTCGTTTCGGTGGTTGGTTTGGGTAAGATTTTTTCCCTTAAAGAAGAGATTTTAAAATCTTTAAACTCTTTAGTTTCTTCTGGAGCGTTTTTATTTTCCAAATGATGTTTTAAAGCGATTTTGATGCTTTCGCCCTTGCCAAAAACCCCATCAACGATACTTTTCACGATTTTAAATCGTTCTCTTAAAAGCTCTTTATCCTTATCAGCGGCTAAAGACTCCCAAGTCAAGGTTTTAGTCTGGCTGTCAAAATCAATGAAACGGATATTTTTTTCAAACACCGCCCCTAATTCGTAATTGCGCTCATAAACCAATGTTTGAACTTGTTTGAAAAGGTTGTGAAAAATGCGATCTTTAGCTGAAAGCATGGGAGTTTGCGGGATTTCTGTATTCTCTTTTTTTTCTGCTCCCTCTATTCTTTCTATACTTTTGGGTTCTTGTTTAGGGGCGTTAGCGTTTTGATTTATGGGTTTTAAAACGCTTTCTTTGGTTTGCTCTAATTCCAAAATCGCATCATCTAGGGCTTTGAGTTTCAAAGCTTCTTTGAATTTCATTTTCAATAACAACAGCACAAAACTAGCATTTGCCCCTTCTTTTAAAAGGCTGAGACTGCTCATAATGATTTTAAAAAAGCGCTCTATCAAAAGGATGGAATAAGTATCAGGGCTTAATAATTTCGCTTTCAAAAAAAGCATCATTTCTTCTAAAACGCCCTCGGTTTCATAATTTTCTAAAATGGCATAACGCTCTTGCAATCGCGCTTCATCTTGGTTGATTAGGCTTTGAAAAAAATCTTCTAAAACGCTCCTATCAATCGCCCCTAACATTTCAGCCACTTTGCTTTCTGTGATAGCGTTATCGCAATAATTGATGGCTTGCTCTAAAAGAGTGATCGTGTCCCTCAAACTCCCTTGCCCGCTGTGAGCCAGTTTTTCTAACGCGCTACTTTCATAACTCACCTGTTCTTTTTCTAAAATGGTTTTTAAATGAGAAATAACGGAATTTTCAGGGATTTTTTTAAACCTGAAATGCTGGGTACGGCTGAGTATGGTAGCGGGCAATTTCAAGGCGTCCGTTGTCGCTAAAAGGAATTTCACATGGCTAGGAGGCTCTTCTAAAGTCTTTAAAAGCGCGTTAAACGCTTCAGTGGTGAACATATGCACTTCATCAATGATAAAGATTTTATAGCGCCCAAAGCTTGGTTTGTAGCGCGTTTGCTCTATGAGATTACGGACATCATCAATCCCCCTATTAGACGCTCCGTCCATTTCTATAATATCTATATGGTGGTTGTTTAAAGCGCTCTGGCATTGGGTGCAAGTATCGCAAGGCACGGCTTTTGGCCCTTCTTCACACATTAAAGCCCTAGCAAAAATCCTAGAAGAGCTGGTTTTGCCTGAACCTCTTAACCCGCTGAATAAATAAGCGTTAGCCAAACGCTGGTTGTCTAGGGCTAAAGAAAGCGTTTTAGCCACGCTCTCTTGACCGACTAGCTCGCTAAAATGTTTGGGGCGGTATTTTAACGCTAAAACTTGCATATTGATTGTAATCCTTAAAACTCATTTAGGAGTATTGTAATGCAAAATGACTTAAAACTAGCCCCTTTTTAGGTTTTACTCAATAGCGCTAAAAAATCCCTAAATAAAGTAACACTAAGCGTTCCCATGATAGCGGTTACAAAGAGATTCACGCCCATAAAGATTTTTTGGTTGTTTAAAAGTTTAGAGCCATAACGCAACGATAAAGTGCATAACAATAAAAGCCAAGAAAAGGCAGCCGATAAAGTGCCGGCTAGAAAGACAAATTTTTGCACTAAATCAAAAGACAAAGCGCTCGCGCCAATTAAAAACACCATTTCCAAATACACTTGAGGGTTGAGTAAAGTAACGCCTAAAGTGAATAATAAGGTCTTTTTTAAGGATAATTTTTTAGGGGTTTGAACTTGCTTTTTTTTAAAGGTTTGAAAAAGGGTTCTAAACGCTAAAAAAGCGTAAAATCCAGTAAAAGCCGCTCCAAATAAATTCAAAAACAAACTCAAATAAAGGTTTTTAGCAAAATAAGCCCCCACGCCAAACACGCCCATGCTCATTAACACTATATCGCACATAAAACACAGAGCGCAAATCAAAAACACATAATTCCTAGCCATGCCTCGCTCTATAATAAACAAGGATTGCGCCCCCACAGCCGCGCACAAAGAAATCGCTAAACTATAGCCTTTTGCAAAAATCACAAACATTTTTATTCAAAATCCTTTCACTCAAAATAAGCCAAAACCATAGCGCTACCATTAAAAATTCAAAAACGATATTTTAAAATTTTAGGGTTTAAAACGACCTTTATGATCGCTATAAATAAGATTAAATGAGAACAGATAATAACCAAAATACCATTTTGATACTTTTAGTTTTTTGATAATGGATTAAAATTGACATGCTAAAATATTGATATTTGCTGTCGTCATGCGGCAAAAATTTAGACAACAAGGAATTGGGAATGAGAAGGAGTTTGGCTTTTTGCCTGTTAGCTTTGCTTGGATTACAGGTTTTAGGCGCTAGGGATTTTTCGCAACTCAAAAACGAGGAACTTTTAAAATTAGCAGGAACTCTGCCTTCTAATGAAGCGATTGATTATCGCATGGAAGTGTCTAAACGCCTTAAAGCTTTAAAAGCTGAAGACGCTAAGAAATTCCGCGCGAATTTCAGCCGGATCGCTAGGAAGAATCTTTCCAAAATGAGCGAAGAAGATTTCAAAAAAATGCGTGAAGAAGTCCGTAAGGAATTAGAAGAAAAAACCAAAGGTTTGAGCGATGAAGAAATTAAGGCAAAAGGGCTTAATGTGAGCGTTTGCAGCGGCGATACGAGAAAAGTTTGGTGTAGGGCTGTTAAGAAAAAAGACGAACATTGTTCTCCTAAGTGAGACAAAATTTAATTTAAAAGGATAAAAAATGAAAAAAGCGTTGAAAATACTTTCTGTTAGCGCGTTGTTATTTGTGGCTTTGAACGCCAAAGATTTCAGCAAAACAAGCGATGAAGATTTGGCTAAAATGGCTGGCGTTGTCGCTCCGCAGGATATTGTGGATTACACAAAAGAGTTGAAAAAGCGCATGGAAAAGATGCCTGAAGACAAGAGAAAGGCGTTCCATAAACAATTGCATGAATATGCGACTAAAAACACAGACAAAATGACCGTGGCGGATTTTGAAGCCCGCCAAAAAGCCATTAAAGAAGCGCTTAAAAAAGGCAATATGGAAGACATGGATGATGATTTTGGGTTGAGATCATGCAAGCATGGGAAAAAGCACAAACACGATAAGCATGGCAAGAAGCATGGCAAAAAACATGACAAAGATCATGACGATAAAGACCATGACCACCATGATGAAGATCACAGCGATAAGCACTAAAGCTTAAACCACACCACTTTTCTATCAAAGCTTCAAACCCTTTAAGCAGAAATCCTAAACGCTTTGTGGCGTTTGGGACAAATGCGTTCTGTTAAGCGTTATCAAAATTCTGTTCTCATTAAGTATTGCTTATAAAATTCAAAAGATGGTTTTATTGTTTCAAAAATCAACGCTTTAAAGATAAATAGATTAAAATACCCCAAAATCCTTTTTTTTTTTTTTTTTTTTTTTTTTTTTTTTTGAAATCCAATAAATCTATGGTAAAATCCAATCAGTTGTAAATCTATTATCATTTTAGAATATTTTAGCAACAAAAAAATTACTTTAAGGAACATTTTATGAAAAAACGATTTTTACTCTCTCTCTCTCTCTCGCTTCATCGCTCTTGCACGCTGAAGACAACGGCTTTTTTGTGGGCGCGGGCTATCAGATCGGCGAAGCGGTGCAAATGGTCAAAAACACCGGTGAATTGAAAAACTTGAACGACAAATACGAGCAATTAAGCCAATATTTAAATCAAGTGGCTTCGTTGAAGCAAAGCATTCAAACGGCGAACAACATTCAGGCTGTCAACAATGCTTTAAGCGATTTAAAAAGCTTTGCGAGTAACAACCACACAAACAAAGAAACATCGCCCATCTACAACACCACGCAAGCCGTTATCACTTCAGTATTGGCTTTTTGGAGTCTTTATGCAGGGAACGCTCTCAGTTTTTTTGTGAACAATTTGAATGATGGATCTAATTCTCCTCTTACAAGAATCAATCGAGATGGGAACTGCACAGGATTACAAAAATGTTTTATGAGCCGAGAAACTTATGATAAAATGAAAACACTTGCCGAAAATCTCCAAAAAGCTCAAGGCAATCTCTGTGCTTTATCAGAATGCTCTAGCAATCAATCAAGTGGAAACAAAACTTCCATAACTACAGCTCTTGAAACCGCGCAACAGCTTATGGATTTAATTGAACAAGCCAAGGTTTCTATGGTGTGGAAAAATATAATCATCGCAGGTGTTTCAAACAGATTCGGTGGTGCTGGTGCTATCACATCCACTGGTCCTGTAACCGACTATGCGGTGTTTAACAACATCAAGGCGATGCTACCTATCTTGCAACAAGCGCTCAAACTAACTCAGAGCAACCACACCCTATCTACTAACTTGCAAGCTCAAGCTATGGGATCTCAAAAAAATCGTGAATTTGCTAAAGACATTTACGCTTTAGCTCAAAACCAAAAGCAAATCCTTTCTAACGCTTCAAATATCTTCAATCTCTTTAATTCCATCCCTAAAGACCAACTTAAGTATTTGGAGAACGCTTACTTGAAAGTGCCACATTTGGGTAAAACGCCTACTAACCCTTACAGACAGAATGTGAATTTGAATAAAGAAATCAATGCGGTTCAAAACAATGTGAGCTATTATGGCAATCGGATTGATTCGGCTTTAAGCGTGGCTAAAGATGTTTATAATTTAAAATCCAATCAAACAGAGATCGTAACCGCCTATAACAACGCTAAGAATTTGAGCGAAGAGATTTCTAAACTCCCCTATAATAAGGTCAATGTAACAAACATCGTTATGTCGCCTAAAGATTCTACAGCGGATCAATACCAAATCAACCCAGAGCAGCAATCCAATCTTAATCAAGCTTTAGCGGCGATGAGCAATAACCCCTTTAAAAAAGTGGGCATGATCAGCTCTCAAAACAATAACGGCGCTTTGAACGGGCTTGGCGTGCAAGTGGGCTATAAGCAATTCTTTGGCGAAAGCAAAAGATGGGGATTAAGGTATTATGGCTTCTTTGATTACAACCACGGCTATATCAAATCCAGCTTTTTTAATTCGTCTTCTGATATATGGACTTATGGCGGTGGGAGCGATTTGTTAGTGAATATTATCAACGATAGTATCACAAGAAAGAACAACAAGCTCTCAGTAGGTCTTTTTGGAGGTATCCAACTAGCAGGGACTACATGGCTTAATTCTCAATACGTGAATTTAACCGCGTTCAATAACCCTTACAGCGCGAAAGTCAATACTTCTAATTTCCAATTTTTGTTCAATCTCGGTTTGAGGACCAATCTCGCTACAGCTAAGAAAAAAGACAGCGAACGTTCCGCGCAACATGGCATTGAACTAGGCATTAAAATCCCCACCATTAACACCAATTACTATTCTTTTCTAGGCACTCAATTGCAATACAGAAGGCTCTATAGCGTGTATCTCAATTATGTGTTTGCTTATTGAAAAATCTCCTTTTTAAAATAGGGGGAGCTTCATCAAATCTATTTTGATAGTTATTTGATGAAAATAAAGTCAAAAACAAAATAAACCAAATCACCCAACTATCTTTGATAATCGGGTGATCTAATAGAATCGTTTAATACTCTTCAAACATTTCTTGGATTTTTGCCTTATCATTCGTTTTGGTTAAAGCGAGTTGTAAAAGCACCCTAGCTTTTTGAGGGTTTAAGTTATCGCTTGTGATAAAGCCATAAGCTTTGTCATCAATCTCACCTGAAGTAATCTCACCGCTACCTACCCTGCTAGAACGAACGATAACCACCCCCATTTGGCTCGCTTCTTGCATCGCTTTTAAAAACCCAGCGCTCACATTCCCGTTACCCACCCCAGCTATCACAACGCCTTTTGCATGCGAGTTTAGGCTCGCTTGGAATAAATCGGGGGTCATGCCAGCATGCGTGTAAATAATATCCACTTTAGGTAAGGGGGTTTTTAGCTCTAAAAGAGAAAATTCGCTCTCTATGGTGTGTTTTCTTAAAGGTTGCATGTAATAACGCACCTTGCCATAATACACGCTCCCTATCGCGCCGCTGTTTAAAGCTTTAAAGGTGGAAGTGTGGGTGGTGTGCGTTTTAATCGCTTCTCTAGCGCTAAAAATATTATCGTCCATCACCACCAACACGCCCTTATTCGCGCTTTTTTCATTAACCGCTACGCTCACAGCATTATATAAATTCAAAGCGCCATCCGCGCTCAAAGAAGCAGCGTTACGCATCGCCCCCACTAACACCACCGGTTTTGTGGAGTGTAAAACCAAGTTTAAAAAATACGCGCTCTCTTCTAAAGTGTCTGTGCCATGCGTGATGACCACGCCTTGAATACGGCTATCGTCTAGCAACTCTTGGGCGCGTTTAGCGAGCTTGAACCATATTTCTTCATTCATGTCTTGTGAGCCGATGTTAGAAACCTGCTCCCCTTGAATGCGAGCGAGTCTGTTAAGACTAGGGATAGCTTTAAGAAGCTCTTTGACACCCAATTCACCGCTCTTATAACTACCCAAGCTCGCATCAACGCCACTCCCTGCAATCGTCCCCCCTGTCGCTAATAAAGCAATGGTGGGTAAATTTTGAGCCATAACTTGCCCCTTCAAACAAAGTAAAAGAATCAAAAATTTCAAAAACATTCTCATTATAGACTACCTTTTGAAATTTAAAAGATTTTATAGTATAGTGAATCGTTGTTAAAATAAATTTAAAAAGGGTTAATGGTGGATGCCTTTTTTCAAATTGCAGTGTTACTTTTTTCGCTTTTTTTAGGGGCAAGGCTAGGGGGCTTGGGAGTAGGCTATGCGGGGGGCTTGGGCGTGCTTGTGCTTTGCTTATTTTTGGGGTTAAATCCCGGCAAAATCCCTTTTGATGTGATTTTAATCATCATGGCAGTCATTAGCGCTATAAGTGCCATGCAAAAAGCGGGGGGCTTAGATTATTTAGTCCAAATCGCTGAAAAAATTTTAAGGAAACACCCCAAGCAAATCAACTACCTCGCCCCAAGCGTGGCGTATTTTTTAACGATACTAGCCGGCACCGGGCATACGGTTTTTTCTTTGATCCCAGTGATTGTGGAAGTGAGCCAGAGCCAAAACATCAAGCCCAAAGCGCCTTTAAGCTTAGCGGTTGTTTCTAGTCAAGTCGCTATTACTGCAAGCCCGGTGAGCGCAGCGGTGGTGTTTATGAGCGGTATTTTAGAGCCTTTAGGGGCAAATTATCTCACCCTTTTAATGGTTTGGATTCCTACGACTTTTTTAGCATGCATGCTCACGGCGTTTATTATGGGTTTTACTGATTTAAAGTTAGACAGCGACCCGAATTATTTAGAACGCTTGAAAGCGGGCAAAATTTCGCCCCCTATGATGAAAAAAGAAAAAGAAACCTCAAAAAGCGCGAAATTATCGTTATGGATTTTTATCGGTGGGGTTGTAGCGATCGTTTTTTACGCGAGCGCGATTTCTAAAAATATCGCTTTGATTAGCCCGGTGGTTTTAGGCAGAGATCAAGCGATCGTGTCTTTCATGCTGAGCGTGGCGACTCTCATTGCGCTTTTTTGTAAGATCAACGCTAATGAAATCGCCCATTCAAGCGTGTTTAAATCCGGCATGCAAGCGTGCGTGTGCGTGTTGGGCGTGGCATGGCTAGGCGATACTTTTGTGAGCAATCATATAGATGAAATCAAGCGATACGCTTCGTTTTTGATCGCTGATTACCCGTTTTTATTAGCCGTAGCGCTCTTTTTGGCTTCCATGCTTTTGTATTCGCAGGCTGCCACCTCTAAAGCGCTCATCCCAAGCGTGATCACAGCCTTAGGCATTAGCGCTAACCATACCGAGCATTTGTATATTATCGTGGCTTCGTTTGCGAGCGTTTCGGCGTTGTTTGTGTTACCCACTTACCCCACTTTACTAGGAGCGATCGCTATGGATAACACCGGCACCACTAAAATGGGCCGTTATGTGTTTGATCATGCGTTTTTGATCCCTGGGGTTTTAGTCGTGTTTTTGAGCGTGGCGTTAGGGTTTGTTGTCGCGCCGTTAGTTTTGTAGATTTTATCACCAACGATAAAAGCTTTGATGTTGCGATTTTTCTAAACCCCCTTAAAAAAGAGGGTTTAAACCATTCAGTAAGCAAACACATAATTGAGATACACGCTATAGAGCCTTCTGTATTGCAATTGAGTGCCTAGAAAAGAATAGTAATTGGTGTTAATGGTGGGGATTTTAATGCCTAGTTCAATGCCATGTTGCGCGGAACGTTCGCTGTCTTTTTTCTTAGCTGTAGCGAGATTGGTCCTCAAACCGAGATTGAACAAAAATTGGAAATTAGAAGTATTGACTTTCGCGCTGTAAGGGTTATTGAACGCGGTTAAATTCACGTATTGAGAATTAAGCCATGTAGTCCCTGCTAGTTGGATACCTCCAAAAAGACCTACTGAGAGCTTGTTGTTCTTTCTTGTGATACTATCGTTGATAATATTCACTAACAAATCGCTCCCACCGCCATAAGTCCATATATCAGAAGACGAATTAAAAAAGCTGGATTTGATATAGCCGTGGTTGTAATCAAAGAAGCCATAATACCTTAATCCCCATCTTTTGCTTTCGCCAAAGAATTGCTTATAGCCCACTTGCACGCCAAGCCCGTTCAAAGCGCCGTTATTGTTTTGAGAGCTGATCATGCCCACTTTTTTAAAGGGGTTATTGCTCATCGCCGCTAAAGCTTGAGAAAGATTGGATTGCTGCTCTGGGTTGATTTGGTAGTTGTATTGGCCCGCTGCCGGAGCGTTTTGATCGTAAGGCAGTGTGATAATGTCTTTTGTATTGACTTGGTTATAGGGGAGTTTAGAAATCTCTTGGCTTAGATTATTAGCGTTGCTATAGGCTGTTACAATGTTTGCTTGATTGGATTTTAGGTTATAAACATCTTTAGCCACGCTTAAAGCCGAATCAATCCGATTGCCATAATAGCTCACATTGTTTTGAATCGTCTGAACTTCTTGGTTTAAATTCACCTCTTGTCTGTAAGGGTTAGTAGGAGTTTGACCCGCATTGGGTATTTTCAAATAAGCTTTCTCTAGATATTGATACTGCTCTTTAGGGATGGAATTAAAGAGGTTGAAAATATCTTGAGCGTAAGAGATGACTTGCTTTTGGTTTTGAGCGAGATTGTAGATGTCTTTAGCGAATTCAGGGTTTGTTTGAGATCCTGTAGCTTGAGCTTGCAAGCTAGCAGATAGGGTGTGGTTACTTTGAGAAAGCGTAACCGCTTGTTGCAAAATGGGTATCATCGCCTTGATGTTGTTAAACACCGCGTATTGTGTTGGGTAATTAGTGGATGTGATAGCGCCGGGTGCGTTTGAAACGCCACTGATGACGATATTTTTCCACATCATAGCCGTCTTAGTGTTTGCGATTAAATCCATAAGCTGTTGCGCGGTTTCAAGAGCGCTGCTTACGGTTGAGCTTGGCGTGTTTGAACCTTCTGTTGTGGCGCATCCGGATAAAGCGCAAAGATTGTTCGCTTTAGTGGCAGCGTTTGTTTGGGCTGCTTGGAGTGCTTCAGCGAGTTTTTTCATCTTGTCGTAAGTGGTTTGATCCATAGCGCAGTTTTCAATTCCTGAGCAGTTGCTAATAATCGTTGAAAAAGGAGGGTTACCTTGGACATTAGCGGGTTGTTTAGTATCTTTATTACCCACAAAAAAAGTGAGATAATTCCCCGCATAAAGACTCCAAAAACCCAATACCGAAGTGATAACGGCTTGCACGGCGTTGAAGATGGGCGATTGGGTGGTGCTGTTATAGTTGTTGTTGGTAAAGCTTTTCAAATCGTTTAAAGAGCTATTGACCAGCTCAATGTTGTTGGCGTTTTGAATGCTTTGCTTCAACGAAGCCACTTGATTCAAATACTGGCTCAATTGCTCGTATTTGTCGTTCAAATTTTTCAATTCGCCGGTGTTTTTGACCATTTGCACCGCTTCACCGATTTGATAGCCCACGCCCACAAAAAAGCCGTTGTCTTCAGCATGGAGCGATGATGCCACAAGCGAGAGAGAGAGAGAGTAAAAATCGTTTTTTCATAAAATGTTCCTTAAAGTAATGTTTTTGTTGTAAGAATATCATGAAGTGATAATATATTTACAATGAACCTAATTTTACTATAAATTGATTGGATTTCAAAAAAAAAAAAAAAAAGATTTTGGAGTATTTTAACCTATTTATCTTTGAAGCGTTGATTTTTGTAATAAATGAAACCATCTTTTGAATTTTATCATCAACATTTAATGGGAGTGAAGCCACACTAAAACAAGAACGCATAGCTGACAAAAACTTCTTTATTCCTAAAAACGCTGAAGTTTTGTCGGATCGTTTGTTGCTGCCACACATTGCTAGCGCCGAAGTTTTTCCAACTTTGCGCGCTCAAGCTGTAATAAGGGATTTTTAACCCCACATTGAAGCGGTTATGCTTGCCTATATACAAAGAGCCTCCAAAATTCACAAAAAACCCCCCACCCGCTGCAAAAAATTTATCGTCTTGATGGGTGTTTTGGTTTTGATATTGAGGACTCCATAAGATTGCGTATTCCACCCCACCCCCACCAAACACGCCTATTTTAAAAAACAGCATTTTTTCCGTTTTTAAAGCGAGTTTTAAAAGGGTGTCTATAGGGAGATTGACAAACACGTTCACGTTCAAACCAAACGCCATGAAATGCCCGTTATTAAAAAGGAAATCTTGGGGGCTTGGGGTTTTTTGCAAAACTAAAGGGCCTTGAGTGTTTGAAGTAGGATCGTAGGTTTTAATCGCGCTTGGGTCATAATTCGCTTGGGATAAAAGGGTGTTACCCCCCACTTTTTGGCCTAATTGCGCTTTAGCGTATTCTATATCCCCCCACACCCTTAAGCCTAAAATATGGTATTTATCAAAAGCTATTTCATCGCCTATTTGCCCGGTATAAGACAAATTTTTACCCCCCTTATAATGGGCTTCTAGTTTCTCGCCATAACACACGCTGCTAGGGCAAGTGGGGTTGTCTTTATAGGCTTGTTGCCACATGCTTGTGCGCGTATTAGCCCCTGTGCCTAGCCTAAAACCCAAATAAACGTGGTTTTTTGTTTTAAAAAAAGGCGTTTTTTCAGCGGCATTGCCCCACAAAACCCCCAAACTGGCTAAAAAAATAAGCGCTTTCAAACGCTTTTTTGATTCAATTCTACCCATAATGGCACTTCACTTTGCAACATTTCTTGATTAAAAAATTCCTCTATACTCTCTCGCATGCTCTTTATTTCTGTAAGGGTATTGACGCAGTTGCGAAACGCGCTCGCTTGCATTTCGCCCTTAGCGTAAGCGTGCAAATTTTTCCTAAACATGATCACCCCCCTATCCCCATAAAACTCCACCATTTTATCAAAATGTTCTAAAACCAGGTCTTTTTTCACGACTGCGGGCAATTTTGTGGTGTTGTTTCTGATTTGCCAGAATATCCATGGGGCTCTTAAGGCCGCTCGCCCTATCATTAGCCCATCCGCTTGCGTGATTTGTAAGACTTCAAAGGCTTTTTTCACGCTGTCAATTTCGCCATTGGCTATCACAGGCTTTTTTAAAATCTTTTTCATTAAAGCGATGCTTTCATAATCTATTTTGTCTTTTTGGTATTTGTCGCTTCGTGTCCTCCCATGCACCACCACATAATCCACCGGTGCGTCATTTAAGGCATGAGCGATTTCTTTGGGGATTTTTTTTTCAAAGCCTAAACGCACTTTCACGCTTGTGATTTTTTTATTGGTGTTTTCTCTAATCACTTTTAAGAGTTTCACTAAGTGGTTTAAATCCTTTAACAATCCACTCCCGTTACCATGATTAGCCACTTTAGGAGCAGGACAACCGCAATTAAAATCAATCCCACTCACATGATCTAAAGCGTTGATTTTCTCCACCGCTTCTTTAACGACGCTTTCTTTAGAGCCTGAAATTTGTGCCATGAAATGATCTTCTAAAGGGGATTTTTCTAACATTTTAGAAGTTTTATCAAACGCATACACCAACGAATGCGAGCTCACCATTTCGCTTGTAGTAACATCCACGCCAAATTTTTTCACCACGCTTCTAAAAGGCAAATCCGTATAGCCTGCTAGAGGGGCTAGAAAAAGCCATTTTTTATTCTTAAAGTCCATTCGCTCTCATATCAAAGTTTTTTGCTGTATTTTGACACAATCAAGGTTAAAAAGCGCTTTAAAAACTTATCGCTTGATTAAAATGAAGCTCTTTTAAAGATCTGTTAAACTCTGTTTGAAACGGGTTAAAAAATCATGCGTTGGTTGTTTTAAAAACTCTGCGTATAAAACAGGCCGTAAGCGTTTAGGGATATTCAATCTCCTGGCTTTATCTTTAAAATCCTTTGGCATGCTTAAAGTTTTTTGGGGTTTAAGGGCGATAAACGCATGCTCTTTATCCTTTTCAATGATGAATTTTTGAGCGATTTCTAGGCTAAAAAAATGGCGTTTGATTTCTTCTTTTTGAGAAAAGCTCAACACATACCCCTTTTGCTTTAAGATTTTATCCACCATAAAAAGCGCATTTTGCGAATACTTAAAAAAAGTGATCCCATGCATTTGTGAAATGGGTGTTAAAGAATAAAGCCGCTCTTTTTCTTTATCCAAAAACTTAAAACTTTGGATAATGCCCTTAGAATAATGTTGCATCAAGGAGTTAGCGTAATTTTTCCTGAAAAAATTGCGTTTGAATTTTAAAGAAGAATTAGAATCATCTTCAAAAAATTCCCGATCTTTAGCGAGCGTTTTAAGGGTTTCTTTAGGGGTGTAGAGCAAGGGGCGAACGATCGCATAAAACCCTCTTTTTTCATAAGCTTGAAAGCTTAAAAGCGTGTTTAGCCCGGCTCCTTTGCTTAATTGCATCAAAAACCATTCCAGTCTGTCATTCAAGTGGTGCGCTAAAATCAAATGCTTGTAAGAATGCTCTTTGATCAAAGTTTCAAAAAAATCATAACGGATCTTTCTCGCTTGCATTTCAAAATTGCGCTCAATCTTTGGGGCGTAATGGATGTAGCATTTTTTATAGTGCGCTTGGGCGAGTTTTTGAGCGTGTTGGATGATTTCAAGGCGTTGTTTTTGCGTGTTGTAATCCACTAAAGCGATGTCAAAAGCGATATTTTCTTCAACTAAAAGATGAAACAAGCAAGTAGAATCCAACCCGCCTGAAAAACCTAATAAATTTTTCTCCTCTCTTAAAGGCTCTAAATAGGTTTTAAAATCTCGCGCTATCAAATCGGCATTAAGCATAGATTTAGCATTCTTTCATACAACTTCCTTGCGAGTCAGAATGCTTTTCAACAAGCTCATACCTTCTATGCCTAAAATTTCATTCCTGAGTTTTTCTACTTCATGCAAACCTGGGGCTTTTTCATGGACGGCTTCATTGCGAATATCTTGAATGAGAGTAAGGCTTTTTGAAAAAGGATAATTGATGAATCGGTTTAAGTTTTCTTCTAAATGGTATTGGATTTTTTCGTGTCTGAGTAAAAATTTAACGCTCCCAAGATTGGGCTTTTGAGTGAAAAAATCTTCAAGTATCAAAGATTTTCCTTGGACTTTATAATCTAAATCATAAAGATTAGGATCTTTTGTGCACGCCTTTAAAAGGACTTTTTTAGCGAAAAGATAAATTTCGTATTCTAAAGTTTTGGAGTATTTGACGATGATGCTTGTAAAATCATTCAAAAGATCGTTTTCGCTTTGCAAAGGCTCTAATTCTGCATGAATAATGTTATTGATGCTGTCAGGGTGTAAGAGGTAAAAAAGCCTTTTGCCAAAAACAAAACGCATGAAATTTTCTTGCATGATTAAATATTCTTTGCTTTTATACACGCTCAAATAATGTTTTTCATCGCCTAAAAAATAAGAACGCTCTTCTTTCAACCTCACCGGCAAAGGATAGGCATAATTATTCCCATAAATGGCGTAAGTGTGGTTGTTGGACGCGATGAAATTGGCTAAAAACTGATCCCTTAAAAGGCTAAAGTCTTCCCTGACTAATTCCCTTAAATCGCTGATAATAAAAAAGTCTTCCACTTCCAAATTTTTTTCTTTATAATAGCTAGGGATCAAACCCTCATCAATATTTTTAGAAACCTTTATCACCTTAGCGACAAATAAATTAGCGTAATCGGTCAAAAAAAGCTGCAAAAAATTTTTTTCATTGGTGGCTTTGTAAATCTCTTCTAAAGAGTCGTGCTTTTCTTGATCGTTGAGCTTTGATCGGATTTTACCAAAACCCACTTGGGATTTTTCCTGCAAAACGCTTAAATGTTGTTGGATGACATCTTGTTGGTAGTAAGGGTTATAAAGGATTAAAAGGTGGTTCATGCCTTGTCTTATTTTAAGATTTCTTTGAGGTTTTGCTTGATCTCATCAGGATTTTGCTCGTATTCTTGGATGAGTTCTTTTAAAATTTCAAACAATTCGTCAAAATCTTGCGGGTGCTCTTTCTTAAATTTCACTACCAAATCCAAAGTCTTGCCCGCCTTGTTTGATGGATCGTTTTCGCCCTCAAGAGCGTCTTTGATACCCAAAACCATTGTGGTAATGCGAGTGCTTTGCCCAGGGCTTGAAATGCGTTTGCATATAAAGCCTTTGAATGCGTTGGCAAGCTTAAAAGATGAGCAAATTTTAGAAAACATCGCCTTTCCTTATTGAAAGATTTAAAATACCGCTTGTTGGCTTAGTCCGTTTCAAGCCTAGCCAAAAAGCCTTTTTGATGCGTTTTTGAAATTTTAACATAAATTCAGTTCATTCCTCTTCAGGCTCAACATCTATGAAATCTTCGCCCTTGATCAAATCTTGGCCGGCTTTAATCCATTTTTCAAATTCTTGATCATACTCTTGCGTTTTTTCAATCGCTTCTTTGATTTTTTGGAGCGATTCTTCCAGTTCCAACGCGCTCGGGAAACATTTTTCCTTGAAGGTTTTTTCATCATTGATGAGATCTAAGATTTCTTTTTTTGATTGTCAAAATTGGATTTCATTTTTTCTTTAGCTTCTTCAAGCGCTTGCTCTTTTTGATATTTGTTCCAAGAATCCCATGCTTCAAAAGCAAAACCGATAAGCGGCATAGCTTTATTCACATTGCTTGCGAATTTTATAGCGCCCCATGGTTTGAATTTGAAAGCCAAATCTAGGCCCACAAATTTTCCCACAGCCGCTATTGTGTTTCTAGTCAGTTTGATGTTAGTTGCATTGATAAAACCGCTTTGTTTTAAAAGATTGATTCCAATTTTCCCCAATGCTCCGGCATGCTTTTCAAAAAAACTCATATCGGCGTTAAAACCAGTTTCAATTTTAGAAATTTCATTTACAATCCCTTGCGTTTGCCTTTCAAATTCATTTTGGACTTTTGTTTCTATATTGATACCTTTATCGCCTATTTCTCTTGTAACAAAATCATTAAAGGTTTCTAGGCTAGTGCCAGAAAGTTGAAGGATGAGATCGCTGAAATACCTCGTTATAAATTCTCTTAAATGAATGCGGGCTTGAGAAATTTCTCCGTTTAGATCTTGAATATCCTTTCGCCTTTTTTCAATCATTTTATTCAAGTATTCCATTTCTCTATTAATATCTTGCAACGCTTGTTTTGCGGGCGGCATTTGCCTATAGACCACATCTTGAATGACGCTTTTTTTAGCTTCTTCTATGATGGTTGATTTCCCGCCATTTTCTTTAATCTTTTTTTGAGTTGCGTCTTGCAAGGCTTTGATGTGTGAGAGCTTTTGAAACTCTTCTTTATGCTTTAGCCAATGTTCCACCCCCAAATCAAAAGGATTAGCAGCCACAGCGACAATGCTCAGATTCTCTTTTTCTTTTTCGCTTAAAGAAATGAGATCATTCAGTCGGTTTTGAATGTTTTCTTTTTTGATTTCAAACCTTTTGTTGTAATCTTCTTCATCTTCAATATCCGCTTCTTCATCAAAACGGCTGATGACAAAAATCGTCCTGGATAAAAGATTGAGCGTCCTGAACAACCAGTTCAAATCGTCCTTATGGCTTTCTTTGATAGGGTTTGACGGGTTGAGCGCGTATAAAATGAGATGGGCTTCGCTGATATATTTTTTTGTAATATCTTTATAGCGTTCTATTTTGCCGCTATCGTGTTCTTTCACTTTAAACCCAAATAGTCCCGGGGTGTCAACCAGCTCAATTTCATCGTCTATATTATAGATTTTAACTTCATCGCTGGATTCTTTGTGATCTATCTTCATGCTCTTGTCTAGCCGCTCGATCCAAGCTGCCGCTATGGAGGTTTTCCCGCAAGAAAAACCTCCCACTAAAGCCACTTTAAGTTTTTGACCGGCAACATTTTCCATCGCATTATGGATCTTGTCTTTGAGAGACTCTTCAACCTTGATGCCGTATTCTTCACCGGCCTTGACAAAATCAAGCAATTTTTTAAGATTTTCTTGATTCCTCTTTTGATTTTCTTTAAATTGTTTTAAAGTTTCATTCATTGTGCGATCCTTGTTTTGATGTTGTTAGATATTTGCCATAAGCTCTCACCAGCTTTTATCAGTCCTTCCCTCATGCGCTCATAACAAACAACGGGATTGTTAAGCCTGATCTTTATGTTTTCAACCTTTTCACATATGCCTTTTTTGGCATCTTCAATTTGGTTTCTCACTCTCTCTTCAATTATTCCACAAAATTTATCTAAATTCTTATCCACTTCTTTTCTTTGTTGGGATTTTTTATAGTCTGAATCAAAAAAACTCCACACTGATTTAAATATCCCAATTGCTCCTAAAATTATTCCTGCAGCTAGTGCAATCCCACCTAATGGCGTCGCTAAAAGCAGAATCAAACCCCCTATTGAAGCAAATAAGCCTATTTTATTAATACCGCTATGAGTATTGAAAATGAGACTAAAACCACTATCGGTGTTGATGCGGTTTAACATTACTAGAGAATTTTTAATCCTCTCTTCAAATTGTTCGGCATCTTTTTGCAAGTCTTTGCGGAATTGTTCCCCATCTTGTTCAAACCGCTTTTTTATGTTTTCACGCAATTTTTCAGTTCTTTGTTTGCGCTCATTTTCAAAAATTTCTTCACATTCCTTATTTTCAATGCCTCTGTCAATATGCTCATACATTTCTTCTCTCAAGTCAGATTTGAATCGCTCTATTTCTTTGAATACTGAATTGTTCAAATTGGATACGAATTCATCCCTAGAATGATCTAGGTTGGAGTAAGTTTCTTTTTGCTTATCCTTTATTTCTTTGATAGTTGGATCTATCTGTCTGTCAATCGTGATTGCGATCGCTTTTTGCAATTTTTCTACCACTTTTAAGGCTTTATTGCAGTTTGATTGAATGATTTTGGCGCGCGAGTTTTTAAGAAGCTCTTCGCTGATAAATTTTGCTAATAGTTTGAAATGGGATTGATACAATAATTCTTCTGCTTTAAAATCTTTTAAAAATTTTTGTTTCTTTTTATCAAAATCAGTCTCTGGGATCAAAGCCTGTGAGAGGCCATAAAAAGCCGCTTGAGCGCTCACTGCTTTATAGCCCATGTAGTGTTCGCCTAAAATGTTTTTCATCTCTTTATTTAAAATTTTTAAACTTTCTTTTTCGCTTTCATTAACAAGTTCATCTTTTAAGGCTCTTGGGCTATTAATCGGTTTGTTGAAAATCGTCCATACCTCTGTTTGCGAATCAAGCTATTTTTGGATTTTTTCAATCGTTCCCCTTTTCCCTTCTTCTCCTTTTTGCGGAGGATTAGGCGTTTTGGTAACATAAAAAATAGCATGGGCTTTTTGCGTTGCGTTAGAAATCTGATCAATCACTTTTTTTCGCTGCCTTCTATCCCTGGCACATCCAGCAAAACAAAATTTTGATGGTTGTATTGGAAAGGATAAGATTGCGTTTCTAAAGTGAAATCGCTCCTCCCATCGCCTATAATCGCTCCATCTTGCAATGAATGAAGTTCGTTTAAAATAGCTTGTTTTTTGCGTTCATCATTTTGATAGTTGTTTTGGTAATTGGAATAAAGCCGCTTGAATCGTTCTTGTTGATCCACTTTGCTTTGTTCTTTAAAAAACATCCTCAAACATTCAATGAGGGTTGATTTCCCCGCACCGGTTTCCCCATAAAAAGCAATGGTAAAATTTTCCCACTCTTCATTATTTTTTAAACTTTCAAGCTCTTTTAAACTTTTAGATTCTAATTGTTGAAACACCTCCAACGCTTCTTGGTTGAATCGCTTCAGTTTTTCATCTTTGTCATCAGCGTTTTTGAAGATATTTTGAAGATCTTTAATGTTCTTTTCTACGCCAAGATAAATGTCTTTCATTTTTGCATGCCTCAAGCGGATTTTTCTTGCGCATTTTAACAAAAAAAAAACGCAAACCCCCACGCTCAAGGTGCGCTCTAGACGCGCTTTCAGCCTTATGGCTAACTTTTAAAAAGGGCTTAAAACCTTAGCGAGTAAGATATTGTCTTTAAACGCGCTAGGCACAATCGTGTAATGCCCGGGTTGTAAAGGGGTGGTTAAGGCACTGTCATTGATTAAAATTTCCCCATCCACTTCAGGCGCCCACCTGAGATCCCTTGCTTTGTAAAAATACTCGCCCTCTTTATGTTCCACTAACGCCTTAATGGGCTTATTTAACAAAGCCTTAAAAGAATGGTTTTGGTGTTTTAAAGCGATTTTATTCAAGGCTTTAATGCGGGCGTTAATGATTTTTTTAGGCACTTTCTCCAAAGAATAGGCATGCGTGTTTTCTTCCGCGCTGAAAGCAAAAATATTCAATCTGTCAAACTGAAACTCGTCTAAAAACGCGCTCAATTCTTCAAATTCGCCCTCATTTTCTTCTGGATGCCCTACAATGATCGTGCTTCTTATAAAGCTTTCTTTAACCTGCTTCATGGCGTTTAAAAGCTTTAAATGGTGCGCTTGGCTGGAGTTACGCCGCATTTTTTTTAGCATGGAGTCGCTGATATGCTGGATGGGCATGTCAAAATAATTTTGAAAAATAGGCGAGTCTTCAATTGTGCCAATCAGCTCTAAAGTGGTGCTAGAGGGGTAGAGGTATAAAATACGAGCGCTCTTTAAGGCTTGCTGCTTGTCAATCGCCTTAATGAGCTGGATCAAGCCGTCTTTTTGCCCCTTATCGTATAAAAATGAGCTAGAATCTTGAGCGATAAAAGTCATATCCTTATAGCCTTTAAGGGCTAGATCTTCCACTTCTTTTAAAATGGAGTCTAATTCCCTGCTTTGCAATTTCCCCTTAAAGCTAGGGATAGCGCAAAAAGAACATTTTTGGTTACAGCCCTCAGAAATTTTAACGTAAGCATGCACGCTCGATCCCGTGATGATGCGCGCGTTATAATGCTCGCTTAAAAACACTTGCTCGCTGAACTGGTTTTGTTTTTTAGCGATTAAAATATCAATTTTGTCATAATCCCCCACGCCGGTAAAAATATCCACTTCAGGGATCAACTCTTTGATTTCATCTTTATAGCGCTCGCTCAAGCACCCGCTCGCAATCAAAATCGCTCCCTCTTTTTTGTCTTTAGCGGCGTTGAGAATGGTTTGAATGCTCTCTTGTTTAGCGCTTTCAATAAAACCGCAAGTGTTGATCAAAATCACATCAGCGTTTTTAGCGTCATCAGTGAGCGTGTAATTATAAAGCTTGCCTAACATCACCTCTGAATCCACCAGGTTTTTAGAGCAACCTAATGAGATCAGGCAGAGTTGTTTGTTTTCTTTAATTTGCATGTTAATGGCTTTTTAAGTTTTTCAAATCCACTTCCCAAAAGAAATCAATCCATTCAGGAGCGTCTTTTAAAAACGCATCGGCTTTGTATTTCGCGCTTGTCTTTTGGAACAAACTCGCGCTATAAAACTTTTTATCAGGGTGTTTTTCTTCTAACACTTGAAGCACTGCTTCTAAAGAATTACCGCTATCTACGATTTCATCTACCACCAAAATGGTTTTTAAATGATCTTTGATCGTGGGGATATTTTCAATTTTTAGGGCGTTTTGTTGCTTGGTGGTGTCATAAGAAATCGCATTGATGCCATAAACTTCCCTTAAATCCCAGTGCAAACTCAAAAAATGCGCTAAAGTCATGCCCCCTCGCATCACGCACACAAGGGCTTCTGGGGCACCGCAAATTTGCTCCACTTGTTTTACTAATTCTAGGCTGTCTTTTAAAAAGGTTTCATAAGAATAATGCATTGTAATCCTTAAATTCCATAATATTGCTTCAAAAAGGTTGTATTCGCCATGCCGTCAAATTTTCTTAAATCCAAATCGTTTAAGGCTAATTCTAGGGCGTTTAAAGCATAAGCGCTTTTATAAACAGGAATGATCCCCATGTGGTTGATGCGAATGAGTATATCTTTATAAGGCTCTTGACCGGGCGCAAATTGCACCTGGTATTTTTCTTTTAAAAGGTTTCTTAATTCTTTGGCATGCTCGCTAACAATCGTTGTCATGCTCAAGCTCGGGCTTTTAGGGAAAATCTTTAAACCGAGCGCTAAAACGGCTTTTTGAGTGGCTAAAGCGACTCGTTTAGTCTCCTTATAGAGCACTTCAAAGCCCCCTAAATTCCGCACCAATTCAAAATAGCGCTGCAACCCTAAAGTGTGTAAAATAGGAGCGGTGTAGCTTGTGGTGTTATTCCTTTGGTTTTTCAATTCGCTCTTCAAATTGAAATAAAACCCCACATTGCGTTCTTCTATGCATTCAATCGCCTTTTGGCTCAATGCGACTAGGCTCATCGCAGGAGGCAACATGAACGCTTTTTGACTCCCTCCAATGAGCGCATCCACATGCGTTATTTCTAAAGGCTCAACCCCTAAAGCGGTGATAGCATCTACTATCACAAAAACATTCGGGTTAGTTTCTTTGATCGCTTGAGCGATTTTTTCTACAGGGTGTCGTAACCCCCCACTAGACTCGCATGCTTGAATGCAAAACGCATCAACGTTGGGGTTGGCTTTAAGCGCGTTTAATATTTCATCCACTTGAGCCGGTGTGTCCCATTCATAGACTAATTCATGGGCTTTGAGTGAATGAGCTTTAGCGATCTTGCCAAACCTTTCGCCAAACTTACCCGCATTAACAAAAAGCAACTCTTTTTGGCACAAGGAAATCACGCTCGCTTCCATAGCCCCTGTCCCGCTGCTGCTTAAAAGCAAAACTTCTTCTAAACCGGTCATTTTTTTTAAATTTTCTCGAACGCTTTGGAAAATCTTTTCAAAATCTTTGGTGCGGTGGTGGGGCATTGGCTGAGAAAAGCTTGATCGCATCTCTTCGCTAATGGCTACAGGGCCTGGAGTGAAAAGCAACATTAAAATTAACCTTTAATTTTTGAGAGAATTTAAAAGTTATCATACTAAAACGCGCTTAAAATTAAGCCTTATTGTTTAAGAAAATCGCTTTTTAATGCAAATAAAATGCTAAAATGCCATGATTTTAGAAAGAATTTAAGGCAATGATTGGATAAATTTAGTCTTCGTGCGTGTTTTTTAACCCTTTTTTTTAGCGGGTATTCTAAAAAAGCTCCAGGAACGATAGGGAGTTTAGTGGCGTTGTTATTAGGCTTACCTATTTTATTTTTTTCGGCTAACACTTTGTTTTTAGGGGCGATTTTTGTTGGGCTTATCGCTATCGCTCAAATAGACAAGGAAGAAGAAGAGACTAAGAGGCATGACAGCTCTCACATTGTGATAGACGAATTAGTGGGCATGTGGCTTGCAATGGCGATTAGTGGGCTATCGTTAGCGGGTGTGATCTTGAGTTTCATTTTTTTTAGGATCTATGATATCACTAAGCCCTCACTCATTGGCAAAATAGACAAAAAAGTTAAAGGGGGTTTAGGGGTGGTGGCTGATGACGCTTTGGCCGGGGTTTTAGCGGGATTGAGCGCGTTATTAGTCATCCATATTTTGGGATTTTTTAACATTAAGTTTTAATTTTAAGAAAATTCAAAAGCCTTTTTTTAGGTAAAATAGATAGACTTGATTGCAATCGTTTCTAGGGAGTTTGATCGTGGAGTTTTGCGTTTTATTTGGTGGGGCGAGTTTTGAGCATGAAATCAGCATTGTGAGCGCGATCGCGCTTAAAGGAGTGTTAAAAGATAGGATTAAATATTTTATTTTTTTAGATGAAAACCATCATTTTTACTTGATTGAAGAATTAAACATGCATTCAAAATACTTCGCTCAAATCAAAGAAAAAAAATTACCCCCCCTAATGCTGACACACAATGGCTTGCTTAAAAACTCGTTTTTAGGCGCTAAGATTATAGAATTGCCTTTAGTGATCAATCTTGTGCATGGGGGCGATGGCGAAGACGGGAAGTTAGCGAGCTTGTTAGAATTTTATCGTATCGCTTTTATAGGCCCTAGGGTTGAAGCGAGCGTGCTGAGTTATAGCAAATATTTAACCAAGCTTTATGCCAAAGATTTAGGGGTAAAGACTTTAGATTATGTTCTTTTGAATGAAAAAAACCGCACTAACGCCTTGGATTTGATTGGGTTTAATTTCCCTTTCATTGTCAAGCCCAGTAACGCCGGAAGCTCTTTAGGAGTGAGCGTTGTGAAAGAAGAAAAAGAATTGGTTTATGCTTTAGACAGCGCGTTTGAATATTCTAAAGAAGTTTTAATAGAGCCTTTCATTCAGGGCGTGAAAGAATACAATTTAGCCGGCTGTAAGATCAAAAAGGATTTTTGTTTTTCCTATGTGGAAGAGCCTAACAAACAAGAATTTTTAGATTTCAAGCAAAAATATTTGGATTTTTCACGCACCAAAGCCCCTAAAGCGAACCTTTCTAACGCCCTAGAAGAGCAATTAAAAGAAAATTTTAAAAAACTCTATAACGATTTGTTTGATGGCGCAATCATCCGTTGCGATTTTTTTGTCATAGAAAATGAAGTGTATCTTAATGAGATCAACCCCATTCCTGGCAGTTTAGCCAATTATTTGTTCGATGATTTTAAAACAACGCTAGAAAATTTAGCGCAATCATTACCCAAAACCCCTAAAATCCAAATCAAAAACTCTTATTTGTTGCAAATCCAAAAGAATAAATGAATGGCTAAACGCAGTATCGCTTATTTGGATAGCGTTTTTGACATTTCCTACACTTTTACAGACCACCATAGCCCTTTAAACGCCTTGTTTTTGCATGGCTGGGGGAGCTCTAAAGAAATCATGCAACAAGCGTTTCAAGGCTGTTTTTTGAATTATAACCATTTGTATGTGGATTTGCCCGGCTTCAATCAAAGCCCTAACGATGAAAAAATTTTAGAGACTAAAGATTATGCTAATATCATTAATTTATTCTTAAAAAGCGTGGGTAAAAAAGCGCATGTCGTTTTTGGGCATAGCTTTGGAGGGAAAGTGGCGATCTTGTGTGAAAACGAACGGATGGTTTTATTAAGCAGCGCCGGGATCTTAGAGCCAAAACCCTTAAAAGTGCGTTGTAAAATCCTTTTAGCTAAAATCTTTAAAAAATTAGGCTTGAATTTAGGGTTTTTGAGGAGTAAGGACGCTATGGGGCTTAATCAAGCGATGTATGAAACCTTTAAAAAAGTGATTAGCGAAGACTTTAGCGAGCATTTCAAACGATGCGAGAAGGAAGTTTTATTATTTTGGGGTAAAGATGATAAAGCAACCCCCTTAAGCTCCGCTCAAAAAATGCAAACCTTATTGAAAAAGAGCGAATTATTCGTTTTAGAAGGGGATCATTTCTTTTTTTTAAACCAAGCAAAAGAGATTGAAAAACTAGTGGAGAATCATTATCATGCAAAGTCTTAGTTGGCTGAATTTAGCGTTTCGTTGGCTCTTTATAACAGGGCTTGGCTATTATATAATGACTTTATTGCAATGGTATCATTACAGCGTGTTTAGGATCTTAACCAAGCACCACAAAATGCGTTGGCATGGGATTTATTTCCTCTTGCCTTTAGGGGTGTTTATCCTATCGTATGCTTTCAAAATGCCGTTTGTTTTTGATTTCTTTTGCGGCGTGATTCAAATGCCCATGCTCATTATCTGGGCCAAACGCAACGACAAGCCTTTAGTTTTCACGCCAAGGGTGAAGCGCTTTTTTATTTTCTTATTACTCTTTTTAATCTTGCATGAAATCTTAAACACAGAATTAGCCCCTTTAAATGGGATTTCACTCGCACTGGGCTATTTGTGCTTGTTCATACTCGTTTTAAGCGCTTCTTTAATCTTTGAAAAAGTCTTATCCAAGCAGTATTTGCAAACCGCTAAAGATAAAATCGCCTCTTTAAAAAATTTAAAAGTCATCGCCATTACCGGAAGTTTTGGGAAAACCAGCACCAAAAATTTCTTGCATCAAATCTTACAAACCCAATTCAACGCGCATGCAAGCCCTAAAAGTGTCAACACCCTTTTAGGCATTGCGAACGATATTAACCAGAATTTAGACGATAGGAGTGAAATCTATATCGCTGAAGCCGGGGCAAGGAATAAGGGCGATATTAAAGAAATCACCCGTCTCATTGAACCGCACCTTGCCGTGGTCGCAGAAGTGGGCGAACAGCATTTAGAATATTTTAAAACTTTAGAAAATATTTGCGAGACTAAAGCGGAATTATTGGATTCCAAACGCTTAGAAAAAGCCTTTTGTTACTCTGTGGAAAAAATCAAACCCTATGCCCCTAAAGATAGCCCTTTAATAGATGTTTCTAGCCTGGTTAAAAACATCCAATCCACTTTAAAAGGCACTTCTTTTGAAACGCTTATCAATGGTGTTTGGGAAAGATTTGAAACGAAGGTTTTAGGCAGATTTAACGCTTATAATATCGCTTCAGCCATTTTAATCGCTAAGCATCTAGGCTTAGAGACAGAAAGGATCAAACGGCTTGTTTTGGAACTCAACCCTATTGCCCATCGTTTGCAACTTTTGGAAGTGAATCAAAAAATCATCATAGACGATAGCTTTAATGGGAATTTAAAGGGCATGTTAGAGGGCATTCGTTTAGCTAGTTTGCATCAAGGGCGTAAAGTCATCGTAACACCGGGATTAGTGGAAAGCAATGTGGAAAGTAATGAGGCTTTAGCACAAAAAATAGATGGGGTTTTTGATGTCGCTATCATCACAGGGGAGTTGAATTCCAAAACGATTGCTTCCCAATTGAAAACCCCCCAAAAAATCTTACTCAAGGATAAGGCGCAATTGGAAAATATCTTACAAGCCACCACGATTCAAGGCGATTTGATTTTATTTGCTAATGACGCCCCCAATTACATTTAGGAAATGAACATGCAACATTTATACGCTCCTTGGCGCGAAAGTTATTTGAAAGAGAAAAATAAGAGTTGTGTCTTTTGCGAGATTTCTCAAAACCCCACAAAAGATCCAGAAAACAGAGTGCTTTATAGAAATAGCGATCTCTTTGTGGTGATGAACGCCTACCCTTATAACCCGGGGCATTTGTTGATCATTCCCCATGCACACAAGGCGAGCGTTGAACTTTTAGAGCTTAATACTTGGCTGAACATGAATAAATTAGTGCCTAAAGTGTTAAAAGCGTTGTATGCTTATGGCGCTCAAGGGATCAATTTAGGTTTGAATTTGCACAGAAACGCCGGAGCAGGAATCCCTGAGCATTTGCACATGCATTTAGTGCCTAGGTTTTTAGGCGATAGCAATTTTATGAGCGTTATCGCTCAAACCAGGGTGTGCGGGATTGATTTAAATGAAACCTATCTTACCTTAAAAAACTTATTAGAAAAGGAGCTTGGTTGAAAACAAACGCTTTTAGTTTGGGTGCGCTACAATTGATTTTAATTCATTTTAGGGAGTGTAAGCGATGAAGGCGCGTGGGTTTAAGGCAAAGATGCGTGGGTTTAAGATTTTTTCAGGGAGCGCTCACCCTGCATTTGGCAAAGAAGTGTCAAAGCATTTAGGCTTTCCCTTATCCAAAGCGGTGATTGGGAAATTCAGCGATGGCGAAATCAATATCCAAATCAGCGAATCGGTGCGCGGTAAGGATATTTTTATTATCCAGCCCACTTGCGTGCCTGTCAATGACAATTTAATGGAATTGTTAGTCATGGTAGATGCTTTAAGGCGCAGTTCGGCCAATTCTATCACAGCGGTGTTGCCGTATTTTGGCTATGCCAGACAGGACAGAAAAGCGGCTCCACGAGTGCCTATCACGGCTAAAATGGTCGCTAATTTGATGCAAGAAGTGGGGATTGAAAGGATCATTACGATGGATTTGCATGCCGGGCAAATCCAAGGCTTTTTTGATGTGCCGGTGGATAATCTATACGGATCTATCGTTTTTAGAGACTATATCCGCTCTAAAGCGCTCAAAAACCCTATAATCGCCAGCCCTGATGTGGGTGGGGTTACAAGAGCCAGGTATTTCGCCAATCAAATGGGGTTAGATTTAATCATCGTGGATAAGCGCCGTGAAAAAGCTAATGAAAGCGAAGTGATGAATATTATCGGCTCAGCCAAGGAGCGCGATGTGATTTTGGTAGATGACATGATTGATACCGCAGGCACGATCTGTAAGGCCGCTTTGGCCTTAAAAGAACAAGGGGCGACTTCTGTCATGGCGTTAGGCACGCATGCGGTTTTGAGCGGGAATGCGATCAAGCGCATTAAAGAAAGCGCGTTAGATGAAGTGGTGGTAACTAACTCTATCCCTTTAGTTCAAAAATGCGATAAAATCACCACTTTAAGCGTAGCACCCTTATTTGCGGAAGTGATCAGAAGGATTTATCATAACGAAAGTGTCCAATCGCTTTTCACTTAAAAAAGGAATAAAAAAATGGGAGTGGTGGATTCTGTAGGACTTGAACCTACGACCAATCGGTTATGAGCCGAGCGCTCTGACCAGCTGAGCTAAGAATCCAAAATTCCCAAAGGATGGTTTGCTATTGTATCCAAAAATATAGCGAAAAGCAAGCAGGTTTTCTAGGATTGCAAACAGGATCATAAAAGTGATAAAACTGCTCCCCCCATAGCTGAATAAGGGTAAGGGAATCCCCACTACAGGGGCTAACCCTAAAGTCATGGCGATATTCACGCTGGAATAAACAAAGATTAAAATAGAAATCCCAAGGGCTACAATCTTTAAAAACCAATCGCTGTTGCTCTCAAACAGATAAAAAAATAAATGCAAACTCAAGCCTATATAAATCGCAAAAAGCAACATAGCCCCTAAAAACCCGAAACGCTCCACGAAGTAGGCGAAAATAAAATCGCTCGTTGCGATAGGCAAGAATTTGAATTTGGTTTGGGTGGAGGCTTCTTTGGATTTGCCTAAAAACCCGCCCGATCCTATGGCGATAATGGATTGCATGACATGGTAATTAGGCTTTTCAGAAAGGAAATCTGAGATGCGCTTTTTTTGGTAATCATGCAAGAAATGATAAGCGATAGGCGAAGCCACTATTAAAGCGATTAAAAGAGGGAGCCACACCCTAGTCCTTAAACCCACGATAAGTAAAATCCCAAAACCCATGATCAGCACAATAAGAGCCGTGCCTAAATCAGGCTGTTTCAAAATCAAAGCCGCCGGTAAGCAAATGTAAAAACTAAGCTTTAAAAACATGCCCCAATCATAGCCCTTAAAAGGAGGTGGGTTGATTTTAATCAAATGCGCCAATAATAAAAGAATGGCGATTTTCACGGGTTCGCTAGGCTGTAAAGTGATAGAAGTGAAAGGAATGACTAGCCATCGCTGCGCCCCAAGCTTGCTCGATCCCATAAAATCCACTAACGCCAATAAAATCACGCACGCCCAATAAAGCGCAAAGAGCCACCGATCGAGCTTCCTGAAAGGGATAAAAAACACGATCCAAAAGAGAAGAAACCCTATGGCATAATAAACCCCTTGCTTCAAGCTCAAAACCGCGCTGCTCTCAAAAATTAACAAAAAAGAAACCGCAAGCAAGGGGATGATAAACACAAAAGGCAAAAGATCAAAATGCATCCAAATCCTTTTGTCTAATGCCATGCGTTTTTCATAACCCCTAATCTTATGGTTTTAATGTTAATTTTTTGATTGTATCCAAATTGAGATAATTCTCCTTAAAGAGAGAGGTTATCATGCTAACTTCACCAGGCAAATTGACTTCGCCCGTCTCATCATTAAAGCACTTTTCTAGCACTTTCAAATACGCAAACCCAATGCCTTCTGTGATAACGGCAGCGGTTGCGCCCCCTGCAACACTCCCCACAACAGGAATGAATTTAAGGAAACCATTAACGAGCGTTCTCCCCACTTGCGCGACAGCGGTTACGCCTAACAATCCTGCGACCAAACTCGCGCCCACAGATTTATCCAAATCCATCCCAAAAGCGTCATTCATTTTATAGATCATCCCCGCTTGAATGGGCGCGATAGCGAGCGCATCGCTAAAGGGTATGGGGATAAGCCCAGCCGCTCCTGCAGCGCCAGATGCAACATGGATAATGGTTTTACATTCCTCTATCATGGCCTGTTTTCTTGCTTGGATATTAACTTTTTGAATACTCAAAAAATGCCTTCTCTTATTTTTTTCAGCGTCTGAAAGACATTTTTTCGTTTCATCTACCAATTCTTCTAAACCTTTAACAGGGATTTCTTTGTCATCATCAGATAAATATTTAACCGAATTAACCCTCACATAGGCTCTGACAAAACCTTTAAACCCCCATTTTTCGCCTATGATCTCTTTAGATTTTTGGAAAATGCATCGTACCTTTTAGCTGTGTTTGTAAAAACGACGATCGTTGGAATATTCCATTTTTTAGCGAAGCTTAATAATTCTTTCTCTCTTTCTTCAATCCTAGGATAAGACTCTAGAATGCACAAATACGCCACATCAATGGCTTCTTTTTCGCTAAGCGTTTTAAAAGAATCTTCCATTTCTTTTTTGATGCTTTGCATGGTGTCGTGGTAATCTTTATCTTCAATGCCTTTGGTGTCCCACAAAATCAAGCCCTTCTGTTCATCAATGTATTTTTCAAGATGCTGAGTGATGGGCTTTCCTACGCCTGCTTTAGCGATTTCTTCACCAAAGAGAGCGTTAATGAGCGAGCTTTTACCCACCCCAGTAGCCCCCATGAGCAAAATGTTCATCTTTGGTTTTTCTTTTTTGATAAATTCAAGCATCTTGCTCATTTAAAATGATTTGAGCCACAAAACGTTGGCACACCGATTATAGCGTATTCAAATAATGAAATAAGATTTTTTTAAGGTTTTGAGTAGAATAATGGTTTTTAAAAATGCAAAAAAGAGTTTGAATGCAAAAAGTTTTCATTGCCCCTACCCATTACAAACGCCTTGATGAATTTTTAGCCAAAGAATTGCAAATTTCTAAAAACCAAGTGTTGAATTTGATTAAAGAGGGGCTGGTGTTTTGTCAAAAAAAGGGGGTCAAAAAAGGGGGGCTAGCCTTAAAAGAGGGCGATGAAATCGTGCTTTTAACGCCCAAAATCGCGCCCAAACCCTTAAAAAAAGAGCTTGATTTAGAAATAGAGGTCATTTTTGAAGATGAAGATTTATTGGTGTTGAATAAGCCCCCTAATTTAGTCGTCCATAAAGCCCCAAGCGTGAAAGAGCCTACTTTAGTGGATTGGCTGGAATTTAAAAATTACGAGCTTTCCAATCTAGGCTCAAAAGAGCGCTATGGGATTGTGCATCGTTTGGATAAGGATACGAGCGGAGGGATTGTCATCGCTAAAAACAATTTTACCCATGTTTGTTTGAGCGAGCAACTCAAAACTAAAACAATGGGGCGCTACTATATCGCCTTACTTTCAACGCCCTTAAAAGAAGAAAAAATGAGCGTGGAATGCTATTTGACAAGAAACCCCAATAACCGCTTAAAAATGATAGCGCTCAAAGCGGCTAAAAAAGAAAAAAGCCGCTATTCTAAAAGCGAATTTATCAGCTTGCTGACTTCTCAAAATGGCATGGATTTGATAGGGGCTAAACTATTCACCGGGCGCACGCACCAGATCAGAGCGCATTTAGAATATTTAAACAGACACATCATAGGCGATAACCTTTACGGGCTTAATGGAGCGCTTTCTAAAGAAGAAATAAGAATCATGCTGCATGCCTATTTGATAGAGTTCAAACACCCCAGAAGCGAGCAAAAACTGCGCTTTAAAGTTCCCCTATTAAAGGATATGTTAGAATATCTTAAAAAAGTTTTTGACAAGGAGAATTTAGATGAGGTCTTGGATGAAGAAAAAATACTTCACGCTTTTATTGCAAAGTAGTGTGGTATTAGCGGTTTTTATAGGGTGTTCTTCTACCAGGAATCATACTTTTTCAGCCCTTAGTAATCAAGAAAATACAGACGATAAGCTCCCAGTGGTCCATTCTGTTAAAACCATTAACGATGTGAGTTCAGTGGGCTTTGAATGGCCTAAAATCGCTGATACTTATGACATTGATGGGTTTATTTTGTATCGTTTGAAAAAAGACTCCAAGCTTAAAAGAATCGCCACGATTAAAAACCCTTATGCGACTCACTATTATGATGAGGGGCTAGAAACAGAGAGTTCTTACACTTACCAATTAGCCACCTACAAGGGCGATAAAATCTCTAACCTTTCAGAACCCATTTTAGTAAAAACCTCCTTTATCAATCCTGTAGAAAGCGTGTTTGCAAGCCTTGAATACCCTAAAAGCGTGAAAGTCTTTTGGAGCCCGCACCCAAATCCCAGCGTTTCTAAATACATCATTCAAAGGCAGAATAAAGACGGCAAATTTTTAAATGTAGGGGCTGTAAAAAACCGCTTATTCGTGGAGTTTTTTGATAAAGATTTAGAAGATGGGCAAAAATACCGCTACCAAATCATCGCCGAAAATTTCATGGGGGATAAATCCAGGCCTAGCGTCATAGTGGAGGGGAAAACCAAAGACTTGCCCAAAGAAATCGCTAATGTTAGAGTGAGCCAAAACCTCACGCGACAAATTGAATTGAGTTGGGATAAATCCCCAGAAGAAGATGTGATAGCTTATCGCATTTACGCTTCTAATAACCGCAACGATAAATACAAATTCATCGCTCAAACCACCAACACTTCCTATGTGGATAAGATAGAAAAAGACAATCTCACTCGTTATTATAAAGTCGTCGCCCTTGATAAAACGCATCTTGAAGGGGCGTTACCCAAAGAGCCTGCCATGGGTGAGACCTCTGATAGGCCTGAAGCCCCTATCATCACTAAAGGGACTATTCAAGACTCTTCGGCCTTGATCCAATGGGAAAACAACCCAAGCCCTAGGGTAGTCGCTTATGCGGTGTATCGTTTTGAAGCCAATTCTAAAACCCCTTTGCGCTTTGGGAATATCACCAAAAACCAATTCGTGGATAAAGACATGAAAGTGGGCGTGGCTTACCGCTATCAAGTGGTGAGCGTGGATAAAGATGGTTTAGAGTCGCACCCAAGCAAAGAAGTGCGTTTGTTTTTAGAGCGCTAAAAGGGTTTTAATGCCCCATTTTTTAGCCAAATTAGATTCCAAGCCTTTAGAATACCCCATAATCAAAGGGGATTTTTGTTTCCATAGGGAATTTTTAAGCTTAAAACACCCCACTAAAAGCTGTGTGCATGCGAGTTTTAAAGGTGATGTTTTTTTATTGCAAAAAATCCGGCGAGAGGGTGATTTTTTGATCAAAAGCGAAAAAGCGACGCCCTTAAAACGAGAGATTTTAAAACAAGCTTTAAGGATTTATTCGCAATCTTTTGAAGTCATTTCGCATAATTTGCAAGAAAATTCTAAACATGCGAGCCAAAAAAAAGCCCTTGATTTAGAAACTTTTGAAGACTTTATTCAAAAAAATCAAGCCCCTATTTTAATAGAAATTGGTTTTGGGAGCGGTAGGCATTTGATAGAATTGGCCAAAAACAACCCCACTACAACATGCTTAGGGATAGAGATCCACACCCCCTCTATCGCGCAAGCGTTAAAGCAAATTGAGTTGTTGGACTTAAAAAATCTGCACATCTTGCAAGGCGATGGCCGTTTGGTTTTAGAAAGCATGCCAAATTATAAGTTCGAGAAAATTTTTGTGCATTTCCCTGTGCCATGGAATGATAAAAAACACCGCCGGGTGTTAAGCGAAAAGTTTTTAAACGAAGCTTTAAGGGTTTTAAAGCCTAGAGGGTTTTTGGAATTACGAACCGATGATAGCCTTTATTTTGAAGACAGCCTAAAATTAGCCCTAAAAAATTTTCAATGCGAGATAGAAATCAAAAAAAACGCTCAAATCCCGGTGGTCAGCAAGTATGAGGCGCGTTGGAATAAACTCAAAAAAGATATTTATGATTTAAAAATTTATTCTTTAGGATTGGATGAAAACCCTACTCAAAACCATGCATTGGATTTTTCTTTTGATACAATAACAATTAATAAAGAAAGCGTTGGAGCGATTTTAAAAACCCCAAAAATCATCAAAGAAGGGTATTTTGCGCATGTTTGTAATATTTATGAGAATAAGGGGGATTTTTTAGTGGAATTGAGTATGGGGGATTTTGATTGGCCTGTGCGTTTGTTTGTTTTATTGGCAGAAAATAAGCTTTTTTATCTCAATAAAAGCCCCTTAAAAACCTTAAACAACCACAAAGCGCATCTCTTGCTTCAAAATATCCTAAGCCAAAAGGGAGTTTGATGAGCGTGATCATCGCAGCGAATAATTTATGCTTACAATACCAGCAAAACGAACCGGTCATTAAGCATGCTAATTTACGCATCAAACGAAAAGACTTCGTGTTCATTTCAGGGCCTAGCGGGAGCGGTAAAAGCACGCTTTTGCGTTCGTTTTATGGGGATTTGAAAGTTTTTAGCGGTAAATTAGAAGTTTGCAATATCAACATGAACAACGCTTCAAAATCAACGATTTTAGATTTGCGTAAAAATATTGGCGTGGTTTTCCAAGATTATAAATTGATCCAAGATTACACGATTGAGCAAAACATCAAACTGCCGATGGTGATTTGTGGGATCAAAAAAGAAGAATGCCACTTGCAGCTAGAAAAACTTTTAGGGCATATTGATTTACGCCATAAGGCTAACCGCTACCCCAAAGAGCTCAGTGGGGGCGAACAACAGCGAGTGGCTATGGCTAGGGCTATGGCAAACTGCCCTGAACTCATTTTAGCCGATGAGCCTACCGGGAATTTAGACGATTATTCTAGCGATAAAATCTGGAGCTTATTAAGGGGCATGAACACGCAATTAAACGCTACGATCGTGGTGGTTACGCACAAATTCCCTAAAAATTTTAGCGCTTATCACCGAAAATTTTACATAGAAGAGGGGGAAGTTTATGAATACTCTTAAAAAGCATTTAGCCTTTATCATTCCCCTAGTAGCGTTATTGTTTAGCTTGGAGTGTGTGTTGTTTATCAATCAAGCGATCGAACAGAAAGAAAAAAAATTGATTGAAGATTATTCAGTCGTGTTGGCCAGCACACAAAAATTGAGCTTGGAATTGTTACGTCAAAATTTTAGCGAAATCATAGCGTTAAAAGAAATTGATCCCAATTATTCTTTAGAACCTCTTCAAAAAACTTTAGGCGCAGACGGGCTTAAGGAATTAAGAAAAAATTTACCCTTTTTTTATTCTTTACAACTTTCCACATTCCCCACTCAAGAGCGTTTAGAAAACATTAAAGAAAAATTGCTCAAAATCCCTGGCGTTCAAAAAGTTGAAGTCTTTGCCAAAACTTACATGCAAGTGTATGATCTCTTAAGCTTGATTAAAGCCACGATTTATATCTTTGCGTTAGTGGTCTTTGTTTTATCGGTTTTATTGATGTTCAAGCAAGTCCGCATCTGGATCTATCAATATCATGAGAGGTTAGAGATCATGGATTTATTAGGGGCTTCGGTGTCTTTTAAAAACGGGTTTTTGTATAAAATAGCTTTAATGGATTCTCTAATCGCTAGTTTTTTAGCTCCCATGTTCATGCTTTATATCACTTCGCAAAAAGGTTTTGAAAAAACAATGGATACTTTGGGTATTATAGGAGGCGCGTTTGTTTTAAACCATTTTTTATGGGGACTGCTTTTTAGCCTTGTAGTCTCATTTGTTTCTGTTTTACTTGTAGCTTGGAGGACTAGGCATGTATAAATTAGGGGTGTTTTTGTTAGCCACCTTACTATCAGCTAACACGCAAAAAGTGAGCGATATTGCTAAAGACATCCAACATAAAGAAACCCTTTTAAAAAAAACCCATGAAGAAAAAAACCAACTGAACAGCCGTTTGAGTTCTTTAGGCGAAGCGATCCGCTCTAAAGAGCTTCAAAAGGTTGAGATTGAACGCCAAATGGTCGCCTTAAAAAAGAGTCTTGAAAAAAATCGTAACGAAAGTTTGGCTCAAGAAAAAGTCCTAACCAACTACCGCAAGTCTTTAGATCATTTGCAAAAACAGCGATCATTGTTACAAAAGAGGGTGTTTGATACGCTTTTAGAGGATTTTCTTTTTTCACAAGCCCTAAAGGGGCAGAATTTAGCCTCTTCTAATGATGTGATTTTACAAGTAGCGTTTGAAAACTTGCACCAAAGCACTCTGTCTAAAATGTCGCAATTGAGCCAAGAAGAAAAGGAACTCAACGCACAAGCCTTAAAAGTCAAAAACAGCATTCAAAAAATCTCATCTGTCATAGATGAGCAAAAAACTCGTGAATCAACCTTAAAATCCTTGCAAACCGAACAAAATAAGCTCATTTTGAGCATGCAAAAAGATTATGCGATCTATAACCAACGGCTAACCCTTTTAGAAAAAGAGCGCCAGAATTTAAACGCCCTTTTAAAACGCTTGAATATCATCAAACAAAATAGAGAAAATGAAGAAAAAGTCAGTTTGAAAAAATCTTCTCAAGCCTTAGAAGTCAAACAAGTGGCTAGCTCTTATCAAAACATCAACACCACGAGCTATAACGGGCCAAAAACGATCGCTCCCTTGAACGATTACGAAGTGGTGCAAAAATTTGGTCCCTATATTGATCCGGTTTATAATTTAAAAATTTTTAGCGAATCCATCACGCTAATGTCAAAAACCCCAAACGCTTTGGTGCGTAATGTTTTAGACGGGAAAATCGTGTTCGCTAAAGAAATCAACATGCTTAAAAAAGTCGTTATCATTGAGCATAAAAACGGCATCCGCACGATTTATTCTCAATTGGATAAAATCGCCCCCACCATTAAAAGCGGCATGCGCATCCAAAAAGGCTATGTTTTAGGGCGCATTGAGCAACGCTTAGGCTTTGAAGTAACCATGAGAGAAAAGCACATCAACCCCTTAGAACTCATCGCGCGCAATTAAGATTTAACAAATCGTCTTTTTGCCGATATTAGCTAAAGAATTTAACAAACAAAGAAATAGTTACATTTATTAGGTATGGAAAAATTTGGAGGTTTTTATGGTCAATGAAGTTCAAGGGATTGGGATTCCCGCATCTCATGCAAGCGTTCAAACAACCCCTACAAAAGAGATCAGTCGCACAAATGCTACAAACGCCATAGATGAATCTAAGACAACGATAGACCCTGATCAATACAAACCCAAGCTAGAATTATTGAGCGAGCGTTTGAATGAAGAAATGAAACGCATTGGCACGGATATTAATTTCAGTTATAACGATACGATCAAAGGGTTAGTGGTTTCAGTCAAAGACGCTAATGGGGATAAGGTGATAAGAGAAATACCCTCTAAAGAAGCTGTGGAGCTTATGCAAAGAATGCGCGATGTGATAGGCATTATCTTTGATAAAAGAGGCTAAACATTAGAGGTAAAACATGGCAATAGGTTCATTAAGCTCATTGGGGCTTGGCAGTAAGGTTTTGAATTACGATGTGATTGACAAGCTTAAGGACGCTGATGAAAAAGCTTTAATCGCCCCCCTAGACAAGAAAATGGAGCAAAATGTTGAAAAACAAAAAGCCCTTGTGGAAATTAAAACGCTCCTTTCATCTCTAAAAGGCCCGGTTAAAACGCTCTCAGATTATTCCACTTATATCAGCCGAAAAAGCAATATTACAGGCGATGCGTTGAGCGCGAGCGTGGGGGCTGGCGTGCCTATTCAAGATATTAAGGTGGATGTGCAAAATTTAGCGCAAGGCGATATTAACGAATTAGGGGCGAAATTTTCTTCAAGAGATGATATTTTTAGCCAAGTGGATACCACGCTCAAATTTTACACGCAAAACAAGGACTACGCCGTTGATATTAAAGCAGGAATGACTTTAGGCGATGTGGCTCAAAGCATCACAGACGCTACCAATGGCGAAGTGATGGGCATTGTGATGAAAACAGGAGGGAATGACCCCTACCAATTAATGGTGAATACCAAAAACACCGGCGAAGACAACCGAGTCTATTTTGGCTCACACCTCCAATCCACGCTCACTAACAAAAACGCCCTTTCTTTAGGGCTTGATGGAGCTGGGAAAAGCGAATTGAGTTTGAATTTAAAGGGGGCTGATGGGAGCATGCATGAAGTCCCTATCATGCTAGAGCTCCCTGAAAGCGCTTCTATCAAACAAAAAAACACAGCGATCCAAAAGGCTATGGAGCAGGCTTTAGAAAACGACCCTAATTTTAAAGACTTGATCGCTAATGGGGATATTTCCATAGACACTCTTCATGGGGGGGAATCTTTAATCATTAATGACAGGCGTGGGGGAAACATTGAAGTTAAAGGGAGTAAGGCTAAAGAGCTTGGGTTTTTGCAAACCACCACCCAAGAAAGCGATTTGTTAAAAAGCGCTCGCACAATAAAAGAGGGTAAATTAGAAGGGGTGGTTAGTTTGAATGGCCAAAAATTGGATTTGAACGCTTTAACCAAAGAGAGCAACACCAGCGAAGAAAACACAGACGCTATCATTCAAGCGATCAATTCCAAAGAAGGCTTGAACGCGTTTAAAAACGCCGAAGGCAAGCTTGTGATCAATTCTAAAACCGGAATGCTCACCATTAAGGGCGAAGACGCTTTAGGCAAGAATAGTTTGAAGGATTTGGGTTTGAGCGCTGGCATGGTGCAATCTTATGAAGCTTCACAAGGCACGCTTTTTATGTCTAAGAATTTGCAAAAAGCGAGCGATTCGCAATTCACTTATAACGGGGTGAGCATCACGCGCCCCACTAATGAGGTCAATGATGTGATCAGCGGGGTTAATATCACTTTAGAGCAAACCACAGAGCCTAATAAGCCTGCCATTATCAGCGTGAGCAGAGACAATCAAGCCATTATAGACAGCCTCACTGAATTTGTCAAAGCCTATAATGAGCTTATCCCTAAACTAGACGAAGACACACGCTATGACGCTGACACTAAAATCGCTGGGATTTTTAATGGCGTGGGCGATATTCGTGCGATCCGATCTTCTCTTAATAACGTGTTTTCTTATAGCGTGCATACGGATAATGGGGTAGAAAGCTTGATGAAATACGGGCTTAGTTTAGACGATAAAGGCGTGATGAGTTTGGATGAAGCTAAATTATCAAGCGCATTAAATTCTAACCCTAAAGCGACTCAAGACTTTTTTTATGGGAGCGATAGCAAGGATATGGGGGGCAGGGAAATCCACCAAGAGGGCATTTTTTCTAAATTCAATCAAGTCATCGCCAACCTCATAGACGGAGGGAACGCTAAATTAAAGATTTATGAAGATTCCCTAGACAGAGACGCTAAAAGCCTGACCAAAGACAAAGAAAACGCTCAAGAGCTTTTAAAAACCCGCTACAACATCATGGCGGAGCGCTTTGCCGCTTATGATAGCCAAATCTCTAAAGCCAATCAAAAATTCAATTCCGTGCAAATGATGATCGATCAAGCGGCGGCTAAAAAGAATTAAAAAACAGAGAATTATCAATTTTAAAGGATAAAGGAACATTATGCAATACGCTAACGCTTATCAAGCCTACCAGCATAACCGAGTGAGTGTGGAATCCCCGGCAAAACTCATTGAAATGCTTTATGAAGGGATTTTGAGATTTTCCTCGCAAGCCAAACGCTGTATTGAGAATGAAGACATTGAAAAAAAGATCTATTATATTAATAGGGTTACGGATATTTTCACGGAATTGTTGAATATTTTGGACTATGAAAAAGGGGGGGAAGTGGCGGTGTATCTTACAGGCTTATACACCCATCAAATCAAAGTTTTAACGCAAGCCAATGTGGAAAATGATGCGAGTAAGATTGATTTGGTGTTGAATGTGGCTAGGGGGTTGTTAGAAGCTTGGAGGGAAATCCATTCAGATGAACTCGCCTAATGCGTTATTAGATTCCTTTAAAATCGCTCTTGTTAAAAAAGATTCTAAGCAGGCCTTTTCATTGATAGAGCGCCTTTCTTTAGAGCAAATAAAAAGCTTGGATTTAGATGCGCTTTTAAGCCTTAAGGAAATGATAGCCCAAAGCATTGAACTATTAGAAAAAGAAAAAGAAGAACTGCGATTACAAATGCATAAGGCTAAGAAGATTCAAAAATTTTTGTCTTAGATTTTTTAAACTACGATACAATAAAAGCACTATTTTTATTGAAGGCTAAAGATTGTCTGAACCCATAGATAGATTCACGCGCATAAGGTGGTTGTTTAAAAACGATTTTGAAAAAATCCGCCGACAAAGGGTTTTAATCTGTGGCGTTGGGGGCGTTGGGGGCTTTGCGCTAGATGCTTTGTATCGTGTGGGGATAGGGCAAATCACTATCATTGATAAAGACGTGTTTGATGTTACCAATCAAAACCGCCAGATTGGCTCAGAAAGGATAGGAGAATCTAAAGTGTTGGTGTTGCAAGATCTCTATAAGGGCGTTCAAGCTTTGAATTTGCATGTAGATGAAGCGTTTTTAAATTCATTTAATTTTAGAGATTATGATTACATTTTAGATTGCATGGACGATTTGCCTATTAAAACAAGCCTAGCGATAAAGTGTCAAAATTTCGCTTACGGGAAATTTATCAGCTCTATGGGGAGTGCGAAACGCTTGAACCCTAAACACATCCAAGTGGGGAGCGTTTGGGAAAGCTATGGCGATAAATTCGGGCGTAAGTTTAGGGATTTTTTAAAAAAACGCCGTTTTAAAGGGGATTTTAAAGTGGTTTTTAGCCCTGAAGTCCCGCATTGCATAGAGCTTGGGAGTTTTAATGCGGTTACGGCGAGTTTTGGTTTGCAAATAGCGAGTGAAGTCGTGCAAGACATTATCAAATAAGATATTAACAATGAAAGGAAGTGGAATGAAAGATTACGAAGACGAATTGGAAGATTTTGAAGAAGAAGAATTAGAGGGCTTTGAAGAAGAAGATGAAGAGTATAATGATTATAAGAATGTCTATGATGATGACGATTATGAAGACTATAACTCTGATTATGAAGAAGAGTGAAAAATGATTTGCGCAATCATCCTCCAGCATGCTTATTGCGGCTCTAGAAAAAAAACCATAGAGCATACAGCGAACTTGCTTGAACAAGCGCTAAAAAAATACCCTAAGACCAATTTAGTGGTGTTGCAAGAATTAAACCCTTATAGTTATTTTTGCCAGAGCGAAAACCCTAAATTTTTTGATTTGGGCGAGTATTTTGAAGAAGATAAGGCTTTTTTTAGCGCTTTAGCTCAAAAATTTCAAGTGGTGCTTGTCGCTTCTTTATTTGAAAAACGCGCTAAAGGGTTGTATCACAACAGCGCAGTTGTGTTTGAAAAAGATGGATCAATCGCTGGAGTGTATCGCAAAATGCATATTCCTGATGACCCAGGGTTTTATGAAAAATTTTATTTCACGCCGGGGGATTTGGGCTTTGAGCCTATTGTTACAAGCGTGGGCAAATTAGGGCTTATGGTGTGCTGGGATCAGTGGTATCCTGAAGCAGCAAGGATTATGGCTTTAAAAGGGGCAGAAATTTTAATCTATCCTAGCGCGATAGGGTTTTTAGAAGAAGATTCTAACGAAGAAAAAAAGCGTCAGCAAAACGCATGGGAGACCATCCAAAGAGGGCATGCGATCGCTAATGGCTTGCCTTTGATTGCGACTAACAGAGTGGGCGTGGAGTTAGATCCTAGTGGGGCGATTAAGGGGGGTATTACTTTTTTTGGCTCTAGTTTTGTGGTGGGGGCTTTAGGCGAGTTCTTGGCTAAAGCGAGCGATAAAGAAGAGATTTTGTATGCGGAAATTGATTTAGAACGCACCGAAGAAGTGCGCCGAATGTGGCCGTTTTTAAGAGACAGACGCATTGATTTTTATAACGATTTATTGAAACGCTATGGGGATTAGAGATTATTTTAGAAAGGATTGACATGGTGGATACGGTTTTTTGCGCTAAACAAGCGCAAAAATTCTATCATTTTTGCGCGGTATCTTTATTTTAACAAGGAGCAAAAATGCTAGAAAATAGCTCTGTATGGAGCAATCCTGCCTTTGTGGCCATCATTTGCATGTGCGTTCTTAGCCTTTTAAGGCTCAATGTCATGCTTTCTATGATTAGCGCGACTCTTATAGCAGGACTTATGGGAGGGCTTGGATTGACAGAGAGTTTTAATGTAATGATAGACGGCATGAAAGGCAATTTAAACATCGCTTTAAGCTACATCCTTTTAGGGGCTTTGGCGGTAGCGATCGCTAAAAGCAACCTCATTAAAGTCGCTTTGAGTAAGCTGATAGGCTTAATGAATTACAAACGATCCACTTTTTGCTTTTTGATCGCTTTCATCGCATGTTTTTCGCAAAATTTAGTGCCGGTGCATATCGCTTTTATCCCTATTTTAATCCCCCCTCTTTTGCATTTAATGAACCGGCTAGAATTGGATAGAAGAGCGGTCGCTTGCGCTTTAACCTTTGGCTTACAAGCCCCCTACTTGGTGCTTCCTGTAGGGTTTGGCTTGATTTTTCAAACCACCATTTTAGAGCAATTAAAAGCTAATGGCGTTAGCACCACCATAGCGCAAATCACAGGAGTGATGTGGATAGCGGGGTTAGCGATGGTTGTTGGGTTACTTTTAGCGGTATTAACGCTATACAAAAAACCCAGGCACTACCAAGAAAAATCTTTTGATATAGAAAATTACGCCTCGCTTCAATTAAACTACCATGACTACTTGACTTTTATAGGGATTGTCGTGGCGTTTGTGATCCAATTAGCCACCGATTCTATGCCTTTAGCCGCCTTTTTAGCGTTAGTGATCATCTTACTAGGGCGTGGCATTAAGTTTAAAGAAACAGACTCTTTAATGGACGATAGCGTGAAAATGATGGCGTTTATCGCTTTTGTGATGTTAGTGGCTAGCGGGTTTGGAGAAGTGTTGCAAAAAGTGCATGCGATAGATGGCTTAGTGAATGCGATCACAAGCGTAGTCCAAGGGAAGCTTTTAGGGGCTTTTTTAATGCTTGTTGTAGGGCTTTTTATCACTATGGGGATAGGGACTTCTTTTGGCACTATTCCTATCATCGCTGTGTTTTATGTCCCTTTATGCGCGAAATTAGGTTTTAGCATAGAATCTACGATTTTACTCATCGGCATAGCCGCAGCTTTAGGCGATGCAGGCTCACCGGCTAGCGATAGCACCATGGGGCCCACTTGCGGGCTTAACGCAGACAACCAACACAATCATATCTATGACACATGCGTGCCGACTTTTTTAGTCTATAACCTCCCTTTGATTGTTTTTGGAGTGGTTGGAGCGTTACTATTAGGCTAATCTATCAAGTTAAGAAAATCTTTTCTTTAGCCTTACCCTCTGGGGTCAATGCTTTTTTAGATGTGCTAGTGGTCGCGCTCTCGGTTTTTTTTGTGGGCAAGATTTCACACCATCACATTGTGGCTCTAGGGGTTGGCTTGCAATTTTTGATGCTTTTTTATGGCATCAATACGATTTTATACACCGGCACTAACGCCATTCTTTCTAGGCTTGTGGGAGCTAGGGATTTTGCTCAAATCAATCACGCTTTTTCTAGTATTTTCATAGGGGCGCTTGTCATCTGTTTAGGCGTACTGATTGTTTCTTATTTTTTGATTGAGCCTTTTTTAAATTGGATGCAATTACAAGATCCTTCACGCCAATTGACGCAAGATTATTTAGAAGTCTTAGTTATCGCGCTACCGAGTATTTTTTTAAAAAATGTTTTAGTTTCAGCGCTCGCTAGCTTTTCAGACACCCTAACCCCCTTTATTGTCAAAATCATCATGGTCATTGCATGCATTTTTTTGAATCAAGCCTTGATTTTTGGGGATTTTGGTTTTAAAGAAATGGGGATTGTAGGCTCTGCTTTAGCGAATGTGGTTGTCTCTTATTTGGAATTACTCGCGCTTGGCGTTTGGATACAAATCAAAAAAATCCCTTTAAAATTCAAGATAACCTTTCATTTTTCTTTTTTAAAAACCATGTTTAGAGTGGGTTGGCCGGCCGGGTTTGAGCGCTTATTGAGCTTGTTTTCTTTAATCCTCTTATCCAAATTTGTAGCGAGCTATGGGGATAAGGTGTTAGCGGGCATGCAAATAGGCATTAGGGTTGAAACCTTTTCGTTCATGCCCGGATTTGGGTTTATGATCGCAGCCATGGTTTTAACAGGGCAAAATTTAGGAGCGAACAAGCCAAAGATCGCCACAGAATACGCGCATTTGATTTTAAAAATCTCGATGGGTTTAATGGGGGTTTTAGGGATTGTTTTAGTCTTATTCGCTAAAGAATTTGCTAGCCTTTTTTCTCAAGATGAAGAAGTCTTGGAAGTGGCGCGATCTTATTTGATCGCTGTAGGTCTCTCTCAAGCCCCCTTAATTGGGTATTTTGTGCTAGATGGAGTTTTTAGAGGGGCTGGCATTTCTAAAGTCTCACTGTATATTAACACCCTAAGCTTATGGGGGTTAAGGATCATGCCTATTTACTTGCTTTTAATCTATCATTTTAAGGTAGAATTTATTTTTGTAGTGATCGCATCAGAAACTTTTTTGCGCTCATTCATCTACTATAAAGTTTTTTCTAAAGGCATATGGAAAAGGTGCGGGAAAAAGGCTTGATTATTGCTTGAGCGTAGCGGTCGTTTTGAAACGATTTTCTCGCACCACTTGCACGCCCACTTCACCCAAATACTGAGCGCTCTCTTCTATCCTTTTAGCGATCTTTCTGGCAATAATAGGCACTTGATTGTCCCTGACTTGGTTGGATTTGACAATCACTCTTAGTTCTCGCCCGCTCTCCATCGCATACGCCTTTTCCACCCCATCAAATTCTAACGCGATCTCTTCTAAAGCTTGCATGCGTTTAGCGTATTCTTCATCGCTCTTTCTCCTAGCCCCAGGACGCCCTGCTGAAAGCGCATCAGCCGCGCACACGCTCGCGCACTCCACGCTCATGATTTCTTCATGCCCATGGTGGGCATAAATCGCATTGATCACAACCGGGTCTTCTTTATGGCGCTTGCACACTTCAACCCCTAAATTCACATGGTCTCTCCCAAGCTCTTGAGTGAGCGCTTTACCAATATCATGCAAAATACCGGCTCTTCTGGCGAGTTTTTTATCCCCCCCAAGCTGTTCTGCAATCAAGCCGGCTAAAAGAGCGACTTCTTTAGAATGCTGTAAAGCGTTTTGCCCAAAACTAGAGCGATAACGCATTTTGCCTATTAAAATTTTAAGCTCATCTTCCATAGTTCCAAGCTCTAATTCTAGCACCACGCTCTCCCCTTCAGAAAGCAATTCTTTTTCCATGTTGCGCGCGACTCTGTGATAAACCTCTTCAATCCTGTTAGGCTGGATACGGCCGTCTTCTATTAAAATTTTAATCGTCTCGCTCGCCACTTCACGCCGATAAATATTGAAACTAGACAAGTACAATTCGCTGCTGTCTTCGCTAAATTCTATATCCACCCCACTAATCTTTTTAAACGCTTCAATGTTTTTCCCGTCTTTGCCTATCACACGACCCACATAATCTGAGCAAGGCAAAGCGATACGGCTTGTTAAATTCTCTGCCGCATAATCGCCCGCAAAACGGGCTGTCGCTTCCGCTAAAATGGCATACGATTTTTTCTTGCCCTCTTCTTTGGCTTCTTTTTCATAACGCCTGATTAAAGCGCTTTTTTGCGCTTCTAATTCTTCTTCTAGTTGCTCTAAAACCATGTTTTTAATTTCATCTTTGGTATAAGCCATGTAATTGAGCATCGCATCTAGCGCTTTGGCTTGAGCTTCTTTGCAAACAGCGTGCTGTTTTTTAAAATTTTCTTTTTCTTGCTCTAAAATTTGGCGTTCTTTTTCAAGCTCTTGTTTTTCTTTTTCCAAATAGCGTTTTTCATCTCTTACAAATTCTTTGTGTTGCGCTTCTAAATGCTTCAAATGCGCTTCTTTTTTTTCAAAATGGGTTTGAAGTTGCAAATTTTTGTTTTCGTATTGTTTCTGCAATTTGCATTCTCGGCTTTTCATGCGTATCTCTTCAGCTTCCACAAAAGATTTCGCTTGAAACTCCATTAATTTGGCTTTAGCTGAAGCGCCTTTTAAAATGGTTTGCCCTCTAGCATAATAGATCTTTTTCATCACATAATACATGATTAGAGCGGTAATCAAACACGCTACTAAGACTTCTAATGAAATGTAAATTAACCCGCTGCTCATAATGTTTCCTTTTATTATTCTTCATAACGATACGAGCATTCATGTAAAGATTTGCTTCAATGTCATAGGCGTCTGTAAGGATACTATTAGCGATCGCTAACTCCCTACTCACAAACACGATTAAGGGGCGTTTTAGTTGTTTTTTGAGTAATTTTGGCAAACTCCTATCATACATGCCTAGCCCAAAACCCACGCGCTTAAAGCTTGTATCCATCCCTAAAATCGGCACGACAATACAATCCAATTCCTGCTTATAATAACGCGACAAGCTCGGCTCATCAAACCACCCCAAACGCCTTAAGGGCAACCTAAAGGGTGCGATAGTAAAACCCTCTTTAGAAAAATTAGCGCCTTTTTTGATGCTTTTAGGCAACCACACGCGCTTATTTTTTTGTCTTAACTTCAAAATCAAAGGCCTAATGTCAAGCTCATGCCCTAATGGGCTATACAATAAAATGTTTTGATAATCTTTGAGTTTCCAAAATAAAAGCTTGCAAGCCAATTTATCCCTGACTGCTTTATCTTTGGTTGGTTTAGCCCTTTTCAAGCGTTCTTTACAAAAATCTCTAAAAATCGTTTTAATGGTTATAATCCTTAAATTTTAGACTTACATTATAGTATAATTTTAGGTTATTAGTTACCATTTTATTATTCTTAAGGATGTGTTTATAATGAGAATTAAGGCTTATTTTTTGCGTTTTATCGCGCTGGTTTTGATTGTTTTGTTGGGTTTTAGCGCTTGTAAAAATTCTCAAAAATCTCAAGATTCTCAAAACAATACCACCCAACAAGATAGCCCTAAAACCTACACCGCTATGGATTTGAATAACCAAGAATACACCATTACAGGCGATTTAGATTCTCTAAACATCAGCCCGGATTCCAACACCCCTACCCTATTAGTTTTAAGCGCTTTAGATAATTCTTTAAAAGATTACGCCCCCAGCTTTAACATCTTAAAAAAAACTTTTAAAGATCGTTTGAGGGTGCTTATTTTACTCAATAAACCCTATTCAAGCGATGAAATCAAAGACTTTAATACGCATTTTCAAGCTGATTTTATGATTTTAAACCCTAAAGATACCGCTCTTTTTGATCATTTAAAGTATGACGCTTTAAACCATTCCTTTAACATGCTCTTATATCACAAACACCAATTGATTAAAATGTATCAAGGGATCGTGCCAGCAGAAATGCTCCAATTTGATATTTCTAATTTAAAGGATTAAAAATTATGTTTAATTTTTTCAAAAAAATTGTCAATAAAATTAAAGGCGAAGAGGTTAAAGAAAAAAAGCGTGAAAATGTTCCTAAAGAGGAATTAGAAGAAATTTTGATTGGCTTTGACATCCAATACGATTTGATAGAAAGCTTGTTAAAGCATTTAGGCGATTTAGTTACACCCAAGCAATTAGAAGTCGCTTTGTTGCGTTTTGTGCGTGGGGAAAGCTATTATGATAAAACCCGCCTAAAGACTATCACCACAAAACCCTTAGTGCACTTAATCGTGGGGGTTAATGGGGCGGGTAAAACCACAACGATCGCTAAATTAGCCAAGCTCTCTTTAAAACAGCATAAAAAAACGCTTCTTGGGGCAGGCGATACCTTTAGAGCGGCCGCAGTCAAACAGCTGCAATTATGGGGCGAAAAGCTTAACATTCAAGTCATTAGCGCTAAAGAAGGGAGCGATCCAAGCTCTTTAGCTTATAACACCATAGAAAGCGCGATCGCTAAAAATATAGATGAAGTTTTTATAGATACCGCTGGGAGGTTACACAACCAGACCAACCTTAAAAACGAGCTTTCTAAAATCGCGCGCACTTGCTCTAAAGTTTTAAAAGACGCCCCCTTTTACAAATTCCTTATTTTAGACGGCACGCAAGGGAGTTCTGGGCTAACGCAAGCCAAAATTTTCCATGAGACTTTGGCGCTAGACGGCGTGATCATGACTAAGCTTGATGGCACTTCTAAGGGTGGAGCGATTTTAAGCGTGCTGTATGAGTTGAAATTACCCATTCTTTATTTAGGAATGGGCGAAAAAGAAGACGATTTGATCGCTTTTGATGAAGAACGCTTTATAGCAGACTTGGTTGATGCGGTGTTTGTGGGACAATAAATTAAAAATTATTGATTAAGAATAACCCTAAAACTTATATTCATGTGGTTTGCTTCTTGTAAAGCGTTACAAACCTCTGCGTTTTTGGCATAAAACTCCTTAAGCGGAATGTGGGAATAAAGCTTTTTGTGCGCTTCATCAACCCTGCAAATTAACGGGCGCGATTCATAAATCTTGCACAGATTCGTTTCTAAATCCAAAAACTTGCACACCCCATTGCCGGTATCAAACTCAATAAGCTCAATAATCTCAGCGATATTTTTACAGCAAAGCCCACAAGAGGTGCAAGGGAAACGATTAAGAGTTGTTCGCTTTTTGGATTCTTCCATGCTCACTTCTTTATACTCTCTTTTCACACCCTTTTTTCCTCTTTTAAAGCCTTATAGCTTTAAGAAATCTTATCGTCTCTTAGATCTTCAAGTTGCGCTTGCCTAAATCTGATACCACGCAAGCTATAATTCCCATTTTCTAAGCTATCCATCTGTTTTCGCATGAGATTGAGCACGTTTTTTGTTTTTTCAGTGAGCTTTTGGCTTTCGTCCATGATAGAGACTTTCAAAAAAGCACTCAAAGTCATAAGGGTTGAAACGGTAACGCAGAGCTGATCCTTTTCTTTTTGATTGTAACGAGAGACATTGTAGTTATGCTTTTTCATCGTAGCGATGGCATCTTGAGCAAGCGAGAAAAACAGCGCATCAAACTTTGTGATTTGCCTAGTGAAAAGCTCTGCCATTTTCTCAACGGATCTGAAATTATCAATCACCACATCTGCTTTTTTGACAGCTGCTTCAGCTTGAGAGCAATAAGCCTTGGCGTTTTCTAGCTTTTTTTCCATTTCATCAGCACTAATAGCCCCCAAAATAGCGATCACGGGTGCAGCACCAACCCCTCCAATCAACGCCATACTCCCAGCAGCCGCCATGCTTATACCAGTGTATGTGCCATAAGCCGCAAGCACTCCTCCTATAGTGCTCCCAGCAACCGCACCGGAAACATCAAAAAAATCCATCTCACGATATTGATTGGTGATTTTTCGCGCATCTGAAACTTGACCTTGAATGTCTTGTATGTTGATACCTTCGATAATGATCCTACTGCGATTCAATCGGTGGAAATGATCCAAAAAGTTTGAAACCGTATGGCTTAAAACATGGAGTTTTTTCTCGCCAAGTCTCATAAAAGCACGCCTGCAGTCAGACTCCGCAGACTCAGCCTTTTTAGTTGCTTCCTCTTTTAAACTCTCTGCCTTTTTGATAAATTCATCAGCTTCGCAATCGGCATCGAGTGCATCAATCCCTTTTTTAACTCCGTATCCTGCCGCCGCTAGGGCTACTCCAGCTAAAATAAATGGTAATGGCATGTTTTCTCCTTTACATTCTTATGTCTTTATTGCTAGTAATCAATTCCCAACCCTCTTTGGAATTATCAAATAACGCCTTTTGACCCAGCCATTCTCGGGGTTTGTTATTGACTGCTATGGCCAAATCCGCATCGCCCGCATAAAGCACCCTCTCCAACTCATCAGAACTCTGATTGAAAAACTTGGTAGTTTCATGAAAATACCGCTCAAATACCTCCTTAAATTGATTTTGATAAATCTCTAACAGCTTGATGATTTCACGGCATTCTCTTTCAATCTCAATACGCCTTTGGCGCGCCAATTTAGCCTCTTCACGAGCCTTTAGAAAAGCGTTAAAAAAAGTTTCACTCAGCACTGCGCCCACAAAGCCCCCAACCAACGCCCCAACCACAGGAATGGGGATGAGCGCTTGCCCAGCAACTGCCATAGCCCCACTACTTACAAGAGTGGTGTTAGCTTTCACAAGTTGTTTGCAAAGCTCTGTTCCATCAATTTTTCCAGAAAGATATCGAGTTAAAACCGTAGCGTTTGCCACACAAGCACCCACAATCATCGCAGGCAATGAACCCTTGCCAAGGCTTTGGATGATTCTATTAGCGCTGCTTTGCATCAAACCTCCCAAAGAGGAGCTTGCAAACGCACTAACATAACTAAGCACTCCACCCTTTAGGGTAGCAATGGTGGTGTGCTTGATCGCTTTTATAGGATCCTTGCCATTTGCGATACATTCATAAACATTCGTTACGAGTGAGACCCCACCACCTATCCACGCACCGGTTTGTGCGGCGTTCATTCCTGCTTGATACGAAACACTGGTAACATCTTTGGCAGTGGAGAGATTTGGGTTCAATCTGGCTTCAATCGCCTCTCTTTTAGTGGCGCTCGCAGGTCTTGTATGGGCTTTGATTGTTTTGCATTTTTGGAGTTTTTCCTCTAAATGAGCGGCTTTTTGAAAATCGCCAAGCCCCTTTTGTTTAGCGATTCGAGACTCTAGGCTCTTGATCCTAGTATTGACCGCTCTTTGAAAATCCCCATAATGATTCCTAGCGATTTTCATCTTCGCACCGTTTTCAAAGTATTTTTCATAGTCTTTAGATAAGAGTTTTTTAAAACACTCTTCACCATTTCTGCCCACAAATTTACTTTGCGTGAGCGTGCCAGGAATGACATTCCCCTTTTCATCCACACTGACATAATCCACGAGTTCGTGGTTCTTACTGGGCGTGGCATAGTTTGGGAAAAGCTTTTTAACCTGAGCCTTTTGCCTGCTAGAAAGATCATCATACTGCCATACCCTTTCCCCTTTTTTTGCAAGGATATTATGTGCATTAACATGGGCTTGCTCTTTGATTTCAGCAGAATAGCCCGCCTGTTGGTTGATATTTTGTTTAGTATAGTTAGGGTTTATCTTCCTTTTTGAGATCTCTTCTAATCTATCCCAGGCAGAAAAATGCTCCCTATTGGCACTAGCATAGAACACACTCTCTTCAGCAGTTGAACTCATGGTGGTTGCATCTGTGATGTTGCTGTATTTTTGTTTTTTTCTCGATCTTTTTTCATGACCTAACTCCAAAAACGAGAGTTTTAAAAAAGCGAGAGATTTTGGGGATTTTAAAAAGTTTAGGGTAGGCTTATAAGTAACCCCCCCCCCCGAAAGACCGGAAACTAAAAAAGCCGGGAATAAAAAACGCTAGGACTTTTTCCATAAGGCACTCCTTATTGTTTGATCCTAGCCACTGTAACCAAAAATCCTAAACAAACCGCCTTATTTTTTATAAAAAGGTTTAAAATGGTAAATATTTTCCCCTACCCCCCTGTATAGTAAAACGCCCTTGTGGGAGTTTTGCTGTTTTTATCATTCCACATGTTTTTTTCTGGTTTATTGATGATAGATTGTTTTAAAAGCCTTTTCATCATTTTTGTATCTTTATTGATGATCGCCTCTTTAGCGTCTATGGCGTCTTGATAGTATAAGCATGGGCAGATCTTGCCATCAGAAGCCAAGCGGATACGATTGCAAGATTGGCAAAAATCATCGCTATGCGGAGCGATAATGCCAAATTGATAGCCATTTTCTAGCGTGTAGATTTTAGAAGACCCTTTTTTAGGGTTTTCTGTCTCAATGATTTTATATTTTTGAGCGATCAAATCTAAAATTTCTCGCTCTTTCAAGCCTTTAACCAAATCCTTAGCATGCGTATTTTCCATAAATTCAATGTAGCGGATTTGTATGCTTCTGTTTTTTGCATACTCTAAAAGCTCTAAGATTTCATCATCATTAACGCCTTTCATCACAACCATGTTTAATTTGAGTTTTAAACCCACTTTTAAGGACTCTTCAATCCCTTCTAGCGCATTTTTAAGGGCGTCTTTTTGAGAGATTTTTAAAACCCTATCGCTTTTTAAAGAATCTAATGAAACATTCACCCGTGATAACCCGGCATCTTTTAAACCCTTAGCCATTTTTTTGAGTAAAAAACCATTAGTGCTTAAAACTAACGCCACTTCCTTATTGTAAGCGTGTAGTTTAGCGATAAATTCATCTAAACCCTTGCGTAACAATGGCTCACCACCAGTGATTCTGATTTTTTTAACGCCTTCATCAATGGCGATTTTAAGAAATTCTAAAACATTATCCAAAAGCAATAATTCTTCATCATCAAAAAAATCTAATGGCGTGGTAGGCATGCAATACTGACACCTGAAATTACATTGTTTGGTTACAGACACCCTAATATAATCAATAACCCTATTGAAACTATCTACTAACACTCCCTTTATCCCTTATGCTCTTTATTTAAGCTTTTAGTGTAACATGATAAACAATGACTTAACAACATCAACATGGATAGATCTTTTGAAAAACCCTATCATTGATAACATTCCTTGCGTTTTATTAGCTGGGGGCAAAAGCTCTCGTTTTACCATCAATAACATTCCAATCAATAAGGCTCTCATGCCTTTAAAATCGTATTCTAGCCTTTTAGAATACCAATACTCGCGCCTTTTAAAACTTTTCAAACAAGTCATTATCAGCGCTAAGAAATCGTATGAATTAAACGCTCCCTACCTTTTAGAAAAAGAGAGCGGCCCTTTTTCACCCCTTTTTGGCATTCATAACGCTTTTTTAACGCTGCAAACCCCTTATATTTTTTTTATCGCCATAGATACGCCTTTAGTGTCCTTTGAAAGCATTAAAATTCTTTGTGGGATTAAAAACTTTAGCGTAGTCTATGCTAAAAGCCCCACAAAAGAACATTATTTGATTTCTTTGTGGCATCAAAGTATCCTTAACGCCCTTAATTACGCTCTTAAAACGCAAAATTATCGCTTGAGCGATCTTATCAAAAACGCCTCTTCAACCGCTATCCATTTTGATAAAGAAGAAGAATTTTTAAACCTCAACACCCTAAAAGACTATGAATTAGCCGTTCAAATTTTAAAAGAGGGAGCAAATGGCTGAAGAAGAAAAAACCGAACTCCCTAGCGCGAAAAAAATCCAAAAAGCCAGAGAAGAAGGCAATGTGCCTAAAAGCATGGAAGTGGTGGGGTTTTTAGGGTTATTGGCTGGGCTAATGAGTATTTTTGTTTTTTTTATATGGTGGGTGGATGGCTTTAGCGAGATGTATCGCCATGTGTTGAAAGATTTCTCCCTAGATTTTAGCAAAGAAAGCGTTCAAGAGCTGTTTAACCAACTGGCTAAAGACACTTTTTTATTGCTTTTGCCTGTTTTAATCATCTTAATGGTGGTGGCGTTTTTGTCTAATGTCTTGCAATTTGGCTGGCTCTTTGCCCCTAAAGTCATTGAGCCTAAATTTTCTAAAATCAACCCTATCAATGGCGTCAAAAACCTTTTTTCTTTAAAAAAGCTCCTTGATGGGAGTTTGATCACTTTAAAAGTTTTTTTAGCTTTTTTTCTGGGGTTTTTCATCTTTTCCTTGTTTTTAGGGGAATTAAACCATGCGGCTCTTTTGAATTTGCAAGGCCAGTTGTTATGGTTTAAAAGCAAGGCGTTATGGCTCATTTCTTCGCTTTTATTTTTATTTTTTGTCTTGGCTTTTATGGATTTAATCATCAAGCGCCGCCAATACACCAACTCTTTAAAAATGACTAAACAAGAAGTTAAGGACGAATACAAACAGCAAGAAGGAAACCCAGAAATCAAAGCCAAAATCCGCCAAATGATGGTAAAAAACGCCACGAATAAAATGATGCAAGAAATCCCCAAAGCCAATGTCGTGGTAACTAACCCTACCCATTATGCCGTCGCTCTCAAATTTGATGAAGAACACCCTGTGCCTGTGGTGGTGGCTAAAGGCACGGATTATTTAGCCATTAGGATTAAGGGAATCGCTAGAGAGCATGATATAGAAATTATAGAAAATAAAACGCTCGCCAGAGAGCTTTATAGAGACGTGAAATTAAACGCCACCATACCAGAAGAATTGTTTGAAGCGGTGGCGATTGTCTTTGCTCAAGTGGCTAAATTAGAGCAAGAACGCCAAAAACAAAAGATCATTAAACCTCTTTAAGATTTTTGTAAATCCGCTTTTAAGCCCCAAAAAGACACTCAATCAAGGACACTCAACCAAAAACTTTAGCTATCCCTATTGAATGAGAACTAAGCCTTTAAATCTTATGCTCCAAGCGCCTTAAAGTGTTATGAATGTATTCTAAAAGCCACCCTAACAAGCCTAAAAAATAAAAACCCAACCGCATGCCATAGTATTCTTTAGTTTGAATGAACATGCTAGAGCATAGCACGACCACACAAAGCCCCACGATCAAAATAAGCGTGTTAGCGTATTCATACAGCCCAAAAAGGCGTTTGTGATAGATTAAAACCAGTATCAATAAAAAAAGAGCGAGTGTAAAAAGCGAAAAATCCACGCAATCAGACACGCTTAAAAATCTAAAGCTCTGTAAAGAAGAAGCAAAAACCCACACGACGCAAATGTTCATAGAGGGCAAGAAAGATTGCTTCATGCTAGCCCCTAAAAAACGCCACAATAAAGTCCCTAACAGCGCGAAATAGAAAACATAAAGCGCTATTGAAGAATTTTTAATAGGAAAATTCCAAGCGTAAAAAGAAAGGCATAATATCCCTATACAAGCGCATTTTTGGCGCGTGAGGGTGAAAGGCTTTAAAATAAGCGCAAGCAGATAAATTGAAGAAACGCCTATTAGCCCCAAGTAATCTAATTTGACAATGAAATCATAAACATGGTTTTCAAACAAAAAAAACAATTGCGAAAAATCATCGCTGAAATGCGAAAACAACAAAGTTTCCACGTTGAACAAAAACAACAAAAAAAACAATGAAGAAAAAACGACTTTATGCGTGTATATCTTTTGGTAAAAATTCATCTATAGCCTAATCATTGCCTAATCATTCTTGCTGAAGAAACTATCAATGCCATCAGCAATGCCCTTAGCCAAGATTTTTTGATACGGTTTGCTTTGGATGCGTTTAGATTCTATCGCATGGGAATTATAACCAATTTCTATTAAAATTGAAGGCATTAAAGCCCCGGCTAACACCCAAAAAGGCCCCTCTCTCACGCCCCCATCCACCACATCAGGGTAATTTTTGCGGACACTTTGGAGCATGCCGTATTGCACATCAATCGCTAATTTGTTAGAAACGATCAATCGCTGCGTGTTCAATGAATTTAAAAACAAACTTTTAGAAAAATAATCCATCAAATTCACATCGTCTTTATTTTCTTGCTCAGCCACTTTCCTAGCCCTTTCGCTCCTTGCAGTGGATAAAAAATAAGTCTCTATGCCATGAGCGTTAGAGGTGGAGCGTTTGGGGATGGAATTGGCATGCACTGAGATGAATAAATCCGCCCCTTTTTTATTGGCTAATTCCGTGCGAGCCACTAAATCAATATAAATATCCTTATCCCTTGTCAATAAAACGCTATAGCCTCTTTTTTTAAGCTCTTTGTGTAAAAACTTCACCACTTCTAAAACAATGTCTTTTTCACACACCAAATTCGCGCTCATCGCCCCGCAATCTTTCCCCCCATGCCCAGCGTCTAAAACGATTTTTTTGTGTTTTTTGCGTTTGGTTTTGATGAAAGTATCATTTTTTTCTGCTATAAAAATTGGGTTCTTACTCTCATTTTCCGCTTCTTTTTTAGGAATTTCTTTTTTAGCGCTCCTTTCGTTCAATGGAGAATGCGCATGCTTTGAATGCGCATGCTTAGTTGGCGTTTTCTCTTTAGCCTCTTTAGCCTCTTTTTTAATGGGCTTAGGGGTGGGTTTTGGCGTTGTGTGTTTGAGTGCATGGTGTTTGGGTGGCTTTGGCGCCATTTGATGCCTAACTAAGGGCTTTTTCTCCACGATAGAAACATAAAGCTTGTCTTTAAGGATTTTAACCTCATAAGTCATCTTAGGAGCATAGCCGATAACCACTCGCGCTAATTTAGGGCTGAATTGCGCGATCGTGATAAAAGATTGCTTGGAAAATTGGTAATGCTTTTTAGGAATGGTTAGAATCGCTTCTAATTCCAAATAACTCTTGAAATTTTTGAGCGGAACTTCTTTGAATTTTTTAATTTCTTGATTAAACACCATTTTAACGCTGCTAGATCCAAAAGGCACAATGTTAGTGATCTTAAGGGTTGTAGCGTAAGCGTAATGAAGCCAAAAAAGACAAGCAACAACCCCTAACCTCACAAGCACTACAAATTAACCCTCTGTAAGCTCTTTAATCAATTCATGCACGCTGATAATCTTATCCACTCTATAGCCATTAGCCCCGGTAAAATAAAGCCCCTCTTCTCTGTTTCCTAAATAACTGCGCCCCAAACCATCAGCGATACAATAGCCCACCTTTTTAGCTTCTTCACCCCTGTTACAAGGCGCTACACAATTGCTCACGCATGCGATTTTGGGCGCGTTACCCTCTTCAATGCGCTTGATCACCCCCGTATTAATAGCCCTAGCCGGATAGCCTACAGGCGATTTAATGAGTAAAATATCTTCTTTTTTGAGCGTGGGCAAAAGATCGGCATACGCTTTAGCGTCGCATTCTTTCGTGCCTAAAAAACGAGTCGCCATTTGCACCCCACTCGCTCCAAGACTTAGCATGGTGTCTATATCTTTTCTATCCCAAATCCCCCCCGCAGCGATGATAGGGATATTCCCCCATTCTTTAGAAGCTTCCACGACTTTAGGCACTAAGTTTTCTAATCGGAATTCTTCTTTGAAACAATCTTCAAATTTAAAGCCCTGATGCCCCCCACTCAAAGGCCCTTCCACAATAAACGCGTCCGGGATTCTTTTATACCGATCGCTCCACCTTTTACAAAGGATTTTTAAAGCCTTCGCTGAAGAAATGATAGGGATGAGCGCCACATCGCTAAAATCTTTAGCGAATTCAGGCATGTTAGTGGGCAAACCAGCCCCTGTAATGATAATATTCGCCCCCGCCTCACAAGAGTCCCTTAAAACACGGCCATAGTCATTGATAGCGTATAAAATATTCGCCCCCAAAGGGTTGTTCCCGCAAATTTTCCTAGCGTTTGCAAAAATTTCATTCAACGCTTTTTTGGAGTAAAAGTTCAAGGCTTCAAAGGGTTTTTTAGCCACAATCCTTTCTACAAAACGCATGTTTTTATAATAACCAGTCCCTACGGCTGAAATCACTCCTAAAGCCCCTTCTTTGGCAACATTTCCAGCTAGTTCATCCCAGCTAATCCCCACACCCATTCCCCCTTGAAAGATAGGGAATTTTATGGTGTGCTTACCGATTTTTAGCGGTTTGAGTGTTGATACCATAGCTCTTTCCTTAGTTAATATTTAATTTCATAAATCTTTTCTTACCAAGCTGTATAACATAATTTCCTTTAACAAAACGATAATTCTCATTTTTTACCACTTCTTGATTAATCTTTACCCCTCCTCCTTGAATATCGCGCCTGGCTTGTGAAGTGGATGGGCAAAAGCCAATCTGTTTTAAAACATCTAAAATCCCCACCCCCTCATCAAAATCGCTTTCTAATAAAATTTCAGGCAAAAGGTTTGCGCTAAACACTTTAGAAAATTGCTCTTTAGCCTTGAAGGCTTGATCGTTGTCGTAATAACGAGCCACGATTTCACTAGCGAGATCCTCTTTAACGGCTTTAGGGTGTAAGGTTTGGTGTAAAATACCATGTTTTAAGTCTTCAATTTCTTCTAAAGTCTTAGCACTCAAAAGGGTGTAATAGCGCCACATGAGATCATCGCTCACGCTCATGATCTTCCCAAACATCGCATTAGGCTCTTCAGTGATCCCCACATAATTCCCCAAGCTTTTACTCATTTTTTGCACCCCATCAAGCCCTTCTAATAAAGGCATGGTGATGATAGATTGCTCTTTATTCAAACCATAAGCCCGTTGCAAAAAGCGCCCCACCAGCAAATTAAACTTTTGATCATTGCCCCCAAGCTCAATATCCGCACCCATCGCCACTGAATCATAGCCTTGCAGCAAAGGGTATAAAAATTCCACGATGCTAATGGGGCGGTTTTCTTTGTAGCGTTTAGCAAAATCGTCCCTTTCTAGCATTCTAGCGACTGAAAACTTCGCGCACAATTCTATCATGCCCTTTGCGCCTAAAGTATCCAACCAAGTGGAATTAAAGCACACTTCGGTGTGTCTTTGATCTAAAATCTTATAGATTTGCTCTTCATAAGTTTTAGCGTTTTCTAAGACTTGCTCCCGATTTAGGGGTTTTCTCGTTTCATTTTTCCCCGTAGGATCGCCTATCATAGCGGTAAAATCCCCAATCAAAAACTTAACTCTAGCCCCATACTGCTGCAATAAAGCTAATTTTTGGATCAACACCGTATGCCCTAAATGCAAATCGGGAGCGGTAGGATCAAACCCGGCTTTAACGACAAAGCGTTCATTGGTTTCATAATATTTCCTAACCAGCTTTTCAATGTATTCTAATCCAATGATTTCATTAGCGCCTCTTTTGATCTCTTTTAAGGCCACACTGATTTTTTGTTCCATGTTTATCCCTTAATTAGGCTTATTGTAGCTCATAAGCGTCATCCAGACTGGATAATTCTACAATCCTATCCTGGTATTTGCGATTGATTAAAGCCCTCATCCAATCCGCCTTATCCGTGGCTATTTCAAAACTCACTTCGCAATGGCTAGAATATTTGTCCTTATAGCCTAAGTAAGACACGCCCACAATATTGCATTCATTCCTGTTTAAAAAAGTCAATAAACTCGCTAAAACCGACTTCTTCTCTCCTAAATAAAACATCATTTTATAAATCGTTCGATCCCGCTTGTGCCATTCTATATAAACCATAGGCACTTTAGCATCCACTTCCACCATCGCTTTTTTGCAAAATTTATGATGCGCAATCGCCTTTGGATCTTTTAAATCCGTTACGATCGCAATGATTTCATCGCCATATTTAGGGTAACAACAATCGTTCAATAACACCTGTTTGATTTCTAAAGCGTTACTTGAACAAACGCTAAAATGTTCTAATTCCTTACACTGCCATTGCCGGTTGGGGGTTAAAAAATTCAAAACATTGGTTTTAAAACCCAAATACCTCAAACCTCGAGTCCATAAACTCATCTCTTGGTATTCCAAAATCGCGTCTTCTTTTAAAGAAAACACCTTATTTTCAATTTCTTCAGTGAGTTTGGCCAAATTTTCAAAGCTTTTCATCGCTTCTGTTAAGGTGGTCTCCACCCCACAATCTGTTAATTTTTCTTCAAAGTTTTTATAATCCTTTAAATCCATGTCTTCAAAAACAGATCGCCCAAAAAAAGTCGCTAAGATATTGATCAAGCTCTTAGTGTCAATCTCTTTCAAGCGGTTTCTTCTTTGGATGCGCAAATGGTTTTTAGCCTTAGAAGTTTTAAGCTGATCCATCCAAATGAAACGAGGTATTACTTTATCGCCCTTAATGATTTTAACCACATCCCCACTCCTTAATTCTTGATTGAGTAAGGCTTTTTTACTATTGATATAAGCGTCCGTGGCTTTATCGCCCAAATCGCTATGCACCATGTAAGCGAAATCTAAAGCGATCGCACCCACCGGTAAAGTGTAAGTGTCCCCATGGGGCGAAAAAACGACAATATCTTCACGATACAAATCGTTCTTAGCGAGTTCGTAAAATTCCTTAGGGTCGTTTTTTAGATCGCTGTCATGGTATTTAAAATTTTGCAACCACCGCATGCCCTCATGGTGATCTTCATGATCCACGCCCCCGGCTTTATACTTCCAGTGGGCTGAATTACCATACTCCGCCCCCATATGCATATCAAAGGTGCGGATCTGCACTTCATAAACAGAAGATTCATCAAAAATGGTCGTGTGTATCGTCTTATAGCCATTTTCTTTGGGTAAAGCGATGTAATCTTTAAAACGAGAGACAATGGGTTTGAAATTCAAATGGATAATCCCTAAAACTTTATAGCAATCAATCGGGTTTTTCAATAAAATCCTAATGGCTAACAAGTCCAAAATTTCATCAATATTAACCGCGCCCTTTCGTTGCATCTTAAGATAGATAGAATAAGGGCGTTTCACCCTTGTAACGAGTTTAAAATCCGAATGGCTAAACCCGCTGTCAAAAAGTTTTTTTTCTAACTTGCTCGCAAAAGCGTTGAGCTTTAAGAGTAAAGACTGCTTGTTTTTGTGCAAATATTCCTTGATATTTTTATACTCTTCTGGATAAATATAATAAAAGCTCTTATCTTCTAATTCATTTTTGATTGAAGACATGCCCAATCGGCTCGCTATGGGGGCATACACCGCTAGAGTCTCTTTAGAAATACGCACTTGCTTGTCATGAGGCAAGGCGTCTAAGGTGAGCATGTTGTGCAACCTGTCGCTAATCTTCACCACTAAGGCTCTTGGATCTTGTATCGCGCTAATAAGGATCTTTCTAAAAGTGAGCGCTGAAACCACCATTCTGGGATCTTGAGAGCTCACGCCTAATTCTTCTTTCCTGATTTCAGTGATTTTAGTGAGCGCATCCACTAAATTAGCCACATCTTGCCCGAATTCTCGCTCAATCGTTTCAATCTCACAAGGCGTGTCTTCCACCACATCATGCAAAAGCGCAGCGCACACCATCGCTTCATCGCCCCCACAAAACGCTACCAAGCTTGCCACACAAATAGGATGGACAATATAAGGCTCGCCGCTTTTTCGGTATTGCCCCTTATGGCTTTTGGTCGCTAAATTTAGGGCGTTTTCAATTTTGGGCGTGAAATCAATTAAAGTCCTTAAGATTTCAATGCCACCCTTTGGGGTCGTAACTTTTTTAATAACATCCAAAATCCGTAAGAATCCGATATCAACGGATTTGTCAATTTCGTTCATCTATCCTGTCTATATCAATTTTCCCTTCAGCGATTTCTCTAATGGCAATATCCACTAATTTATGGCGTTTAGGGTCCATATTCACTAAAGTTTTGGCTCCGGCGTTTAATTGCTTCACCCGAGCGAAAACCAAATTATCTAGCATGTAGCGGTCGTTCCCAATATTTTTTAAGGCTTGAGCGACTAAACTCTCTGTTCTCTCTTTTTTCAAACTGATCCTTTTATTTTGAGTTCTATCCAATTTTAAAGGGCTTATTTTACCATAGAAAACACGCCTTGTTGGTGCTTGATCACTTGCAACAAATTCCCTTTTTTAAACATGTTACACACCACAATGGGGAGCTTATTGTCTTTAGCTAAAGAAATAGCGGTATCGTCCATCACTTCAATATCCCCTATCAAGGCATCGTTATAGCTTAAAGTGTCTAATTTTTTAGCGTCTTTGAATTTGTTAGGGTCTTTGTCATAAATACCATCCACTTTAGTCGCTTTAATGATTAGATCCGATCCAATTTCAATCGCTCTTAAAGTGGCAGCCGTATCCGTAGTGAAAAACGGGTTTCCCGTGCCAGCGCCAAAAATCACCACCCTACCCTTTTCTAAATGCCTGATCGCTTTTCTGTAAATGTAACTTTCACAGATCTCTTTAATTTCAATCGCGCTTTGCACTCTTGTGTCTAAGCCGATATGCTCCAAAGCTTCTTGCATGGCTACTGCATTAATCACGGTGGCTAACATGCCCATATAATCCCCACTAGTGCGCCTGATAATCCCCCCTTGAGCCGCGCTAACCCCCCTAATGATATTGCCTCCACCAATCACAATACCCACTTCAATAGCGTTTTCCACTAAGCTTTTAATTTCTTTAGCGATGTGATCTAACACATGAATGTCAATCCCAAACTGGTTGTCCCCAGCTAACGCTTCCCCAGAAAATTTCACCAAAACCCGTTTGTTTTTTATTTTTGCTTGCATGATCCCTTCTCAATCAATTAATAAAACTTTAATAAAACTTATGATTGTAACCTAATCTTGCTTAAAAACACCCTTTCTGAATTTTTAAGACTCTGTTCTTGGCGAATAACTAAAAACGCTTGGGTTTTTGAATGCGTTTGAATAGCAATTCACGATAGAACGCTTTAAGGCCTAATTGTTCTTTTTTGCCTAAAGTGTAGTAAATTTTTTGCAAGTAGTTTAGAATGTCTTGGCGTTTTAAGTTGGTTTTTAAAGCGGCTTCTTTAAGGATGTAGTAAGGGATTTTTGTTTTTTGATGCTTGAAAGCTAAAGACAAGCGCTTGTAAAAATCCTTGTTTTGGTAATAACACAAACGCCCAAAAACAAACGGCAAGCGTTTTTTTTCATACCAAAGAGCGGCTAAATCTATAAAATCTTTTTTAGGGTTGGAATAGTAAAACTGCAGCGCTTTATTGCCGATTAACACTTCGCCCTTTAACCCTAGCGCTTGAGAGAGGGCGTTCGAAGAGGCGCTTTCTTTATCAAAAGCGTTTTTTGTATCCACAACCAGCACGCTTAAAACTTCCTTATAAGCGACAATGCCTAGAGAATAGGAATAAAGAGCGAATGGATAGCCAGCGATAGAAGAAATAAACCCCGCATCAATACGCCTGAATAAAAAACTCTCATTGAGTTTGGAAGGGTAGGTTTTTTTAAGCCGTAAAAATTGTTTGAAATAACAAGGGGTGGGGTAGGATTTGATAAACACATCAAAAGGGAGCATGTTTAAATAATCAATTTTACCAAAACGCACTTAAAATCCTTTTTTGTATCGCATGGTAGCTAAAGTTTCTTACAACTTAACTAAAAGTAAAAAGAGTTTTGTTATCATGGGGCAAATGATTAGGGCATTAGTCAATAATGCTATTTAAAAGGAGAAATGATGAAAGATTTTTTGGAAGATTATAAAAAAAGCGTTTTAGAAAGAGAGAGCGAGGGTATCCCACCGCTCCCTTTAAACGCTAAACAAGTAGAGGCTGTTGTTGAGATTTTGATGAAAGATCCCACAAATGCTGCTTTCGCTAAAGAATTACTCATTCACAGGGTAAGCCCTGGGGTTGATGAGGGGGCGAAAGTGAAAGCGGAATTTTTAGCCAAGTTGTCTCAAAAAAAACTAGAATGCGCGCACATTAGCGCTTTAGAAGCTACCACTCTTTTAGGCACGATGCTTGGGGGGTATAATGTAGAGCCTTTGATTATGGGCTTAGAAAGTCAAGACAAAAACATCGCTAAAGAGAGTGCGAAAGCGTTAAAAACCACTCTTTTAGTCTATGGATCGTTTGATAAAATCGCTGCAATGAGTAAAACTAACGCTCTGGCTAAAGAGGTGCTAGAGTCTTGGGCGAACGCTGAATGGTTTTTGAATAAAGAGCCTTTGAATGAATGCATTGAAGCGTGCGTGTTTAAGATTGATGGCGAAACCAATACCGATGATTTAAGCCCAGCGAGCGATGCTTTCACACGAAGCGATATTCCTTTACATGCTAAAGCCATGCTCAAAAACAGGATTGAAAATTACGAACAACGCATCAAAGCCATTAAAGCTAAAGGCGTTCCTGTGGCGTATGTGGGCGATGTGGTTGGCACAGGAAGCTCTAGAAAAAGCGCGACAAACTCTATCATGTGGCATTTTGGTAAGGACATTCCTTTTGTGCCTAATAAAAGGAGTGGGGGCATTGTGATCGGAGGGGTGATCGCTCCGATTTTCTTTGCGACTTGTGAAGATAGTGGGGCGTTACCCATTGTGGCTGACGTTAAGGATTTAAAAGAGGGCGATATTATTAAAATCTACCCTTATAAAGGCGAAATCACGCTAAACGATAAGGTGATTAGCACTTTTAAATTAGAGCCTGAAACTTTGTTAGATGAAGTCAGGGCTTCTGGGCGTATCCCTTTAATCATTGGCAGGGGTTTGACGAATAAAGCGCGTAAATTTTTAGGGCTAGGCGAATCGGAAGCGTTTAAAAAGCCAGCCGCTCCTAAAAGCGACGCTAAAGGCTACACTTTAGCCCAAAAAATTGTAGGCCATGCTTGTGGGGTGAAAGGGATCTTACCTGGCACTTATTGTGAGCCAAAGGTTACCACCGTGGGCAGTCAAGACACCACAGGGGCGATGACCAGAGATGAGGTTAAAGAATTAGCGAGTTTGAAATTTGATGCGCCTTTTGTGTTGCAGAGTTTTTGCCATACCGCTGCTTACCCAAAGCCTAGCGATGTGAGTTTGCATGCAACCTTGCCTAGCTTTATCACTCAAAGAGGCGGTGTGGCGTTGCATCCGGGCGATGGCGTGATCCATACATGGCTAAACCGCATGGGATTGCCTGACACTTTAGGCACAGGGGGGGATAGCCACACTCGTTTCCCTTTAGGCATTAGTTTCCCGGCAGGGAGTGGGTTAGTCGCTTTTGCAGCGGTTACAGGCACGATGCCCTTGAACATGCCAGAATCCGTATTAGTGCGTTTTAAAGGGGAAATGAATCCTGGGATCACCTTAAGGGATTTAGTGAATGCGATCCCTTATTATGCGATTAAAAAAGGGTTACTCACCGTGGAGAAAAAGGGTAAAATCAATGTCTTTAACGGGCGTATTTTGGAGATTGAAGGTTTGCCTGATATTAAAATGGAACAGGCTTTTGAACTAAGCGATGCGAGTGCAGAAAGGAGTGCGGCTGCTTGCGTGGTGCGTTTGAATAAAGAGCCGATGATTGAATACTTGAAATCCAATATCAAGCTTATTGATGAGATGATTGCAAGCGGTTATGAAGACAAAGAGACTTTGAAAAAACGCAAAGATGCGATGCAAGCTTGGGTGGATAATCCGGTATTGTTAGAGCCAGATAGTAACGCTCAATACGCCGCTGTCATTGAAATTGATGTGGCAGAAATCACTGAGCCTATTTTGGCATGCCCTAATGACCCTGATGATGTCGCTACTTTGAGCGAAGTTTTAGCGGATACGACCGGCAAAAGACCCCACGCTATTGATGAAGTGTTTATTGGCTCTTGCATGACGAATATCGGGCATTTTAGAGCCTTTGGCGAAATCGTTAAAAACGCTCCCCCCAGTCAAGCACGCCTTTGGGTAGTGCCACCTAGTAAAATGGACGAACAAGAGCTTATTAATGAGGGCTATTATGCGATTTTTGGGGCTGCTGGGGCAAGGACTGAAGTCCCAGGCTGTAGCTTGTGCATGGGCAATCAGGCGAGGGTTAGGGATAATGCGGTCGTCTTTTCTACTTCCACACGGAATTTTGATAATCGTATGGGTAGAGGGGCTAAAGTGTATTTAGGCAGCGCGGAGCTTGGGGCGGCGTGCGCTTTACTAGGGAGAATCCCCACTAAAGAAGAATACATGAATTTAGTGAGTGAAAAGCTAGAGAGCCAAAAAGACAAGATCTATCGCTACATGAACTTTAACTTAATGGAGAATTTCAGGCTCTAGTTTTGTTTTCATTAAAAGGGGTGATCCCTTTTATTTCGTTGTGGCTTGAGTGTTGGAAGAGGATAAAAAGGAGAGCGGTGGTGAAAAAAATCGTTGTGAGTTGGTGTGTGGCGTTGGCTTTTTTAAGCGCGGATCCAGTGCAAGCCAATAAAGCGATCACCAATGCGGATTTGATTAAAGAGATAAGGGATTTAAAAAAAATAATCAGCGCGCAAAACACTGAGATTAACAATTTAAGAAAAGTGCAAGAAGTGTTGTCTGGGCAATTAGGGGATATGCGTAAGGATATATTAAGCACTAGAGATTATTGCATTAGCTTAAGGCCTTATATCTATAATTGGCGCTAGGGGATAATCAAAACATGAAAGCGTGCACCATTCAATCCTTTGATGCAATCCTTTAATGGTTGGAAAAATTAAAGTTGGGGGGTTTGATTCTCGCTCTTTGTCCCTGGGGATTTTATAGAGTTTGAGTGTCCAAAGCGCGTTTGATCCCACACGCCTTAAAAAAGTTCTCTTGTTGGGTTGTAGGGGTGGGATTAGTTTTCTCATTAAATATTCTATAATAAAATTTTAGGAAATTCAGTTTAAAAGATATTAAAAAATGCCATACGCCTTAAGAAAAAGATTTTTCAAACGCTTTGCGCTGATTGTTTCAATTTTTTGCGCGATAAGCTTGAACGCTAAAAGCTATCTGTTTTCCCCTTTGCCCCCAGCGCACCAGCAAATCATTAAGACAGAGCCTTGCTCTTTGGAATGCTTGAAAGACTTGATGTTGCAAAATCAAATCTTTTCTTTTATTTCTCAATACGATAACAACAACCAAGATGAGAGTCTTAAAACTTATTACAAAGACATACTCAATAACCTCAACCCCGTATCCATCGTCTCTCAAACCCCAATCAAAGAAAGCTATGAGCCTAAGATTGAATTAGCGGTTTTACTGCCTAAAAAGGTGGTGGGGCGTTATGCGATTTCGGTGATGAACACCCTTTTAGCGTATTTGAACACCAGAAACAACGATTTCAATATCCAAGTCTTTGACAGCGATGAAGAGAGTCCTGAAAAATTAGAGCAAACCTATAAAGAAATTGAAAAAGAAAAATTCCCTTTTGTGATAGCCTTATTGACTAAAGAGGGCGTGGAAAATTTGATCCAAAACACCACCATTAGCACCCCTACTTATGTGCCTACGGTGAATAGAGCGCAATTAGAAAATCATGCCGATCGTTCTTTAAGCGAGCGCTTGTATTTTGGGGGGATTGATTATAAAGAACAATTAGGCATGCTCATTTCTTTTATCGGTCATAATTCGCCCGTGATTGAATACGACGATGATGGCCTGATAGGTGAACGCTTGAGGCAGATCACGGAGTCTTTAAACGTTGAAGTCAAGCACCAAGAAAACATTTCTTACAAGCAAGCCACCAGTTTTTCTAAAAATTTTAGAAAAAATGATGCGTTTTTTAAAAATTCTACCTTGATTTTAAACACCCCTACCACTAAAAGCGGCCTAATCCTTTCTCAAATAGGGCTTTTAGAGTATAAGCCTCTTAAAATCCTTTCCACACAAATCAATTTCAACCCCTCTTTACTCTTACTCACCCAGCCTAAAGACAGAAAAAATTTATTCATTGTCAATGCCTTGCAAAACAGCGATGAAACGCTGATAGAATACGCCTCCTTATTGGAGAGCGATTTAAGGCATGATTGGGTGAATTATTCCAGCGCGATAGGGTTAGAGGTGTTTTTAAACACGCTAGATCCGCATTTTAAAAAATCTTTTCAAGAGAGTTTAGAAGACAATCAAGTCCGTTACCACAATCAAATCTATCAGGCTTTGGGGTATTCTTTTGAGCCGATAAAAAATGGAACAAAAAAAGAATAATATTTTAGATAATTATTTGAATACTTTTATTTTTAATGGGTTTTTTAATAAAATTGGAATATGATGCGAGCGAAAATTGAACAAAGGTTCATTCTGTGTTAAAATTTCAAAAATTACCTCTATTGTTTGTTTCTATTCTTTACAATCAAAGCCCTTTATTGGCTTTTGATTATAAGTTTAGTGGGGTAGCGGAATCTTTTTCTAAAGTGGGGTTTAACCATTCCAAACTCAATTCCAAAGAAGGGATTTTCCCTACAGCCACCTTTGTAACCGCCACGATCAAGCTTCAAGTGGATTCCAATCTGCTCCCTAAAAACATTGAAAAACACAGCCTAAAAATAGGCGTTGGGGGGATTTTAGGAGCGTTCGCTTACGATTCCACCAAAACGCTCATAGACCAAGCCACGCACCAAATCTATGGCTCAGAGCTTTTTTACTATATAGGGCGTTGGTGGGGGTTTTTAGGCAACGCTCCTTGGAAAGACTCCCGCATAGAATCTGACGCTCACACCCGTAATTATGTGCTGTATAACTCCTATCTGTTTTATTCTTATGGCGATAAATTCCACCTAAAATTAGGACGCTATCTCTCTAACATGGATTTTATGAGTTCCTACACACAGGGTTTTGAACTGGATTATAAAATCAATTCTAAAATAGCGTTAAAATGGTTCAGCTCTTTTGGGAGGGCTTTAGCTTTTGGGCAATGGATACGAGATTGGTATGCCCCTATTGTAACTGAAGATGGCAGAAAAGAAGTTGATGATGGCATCCATGCCGCGCAACTCTATTTTTCTAGCAAGCGTGTTCAAGTCATGCCCTTTGTTTATTTTTCGCCTAAGACTTACGGAGCGCCCGGTGTTAAAATCCATATTGACAGCAACCCGAAATTCAAAGGCTTAGGGCTAAGGGCTCAAACCACTATTAATGCGATTTTCCCCGTTTATGCTAAAGATTTATACGATGTGTATTGGCGTAACTCTAAGATTGGCGAGTGGGGCGCATCGCTTTTAATCCACCAACGCTTTGACTACAACGAATTTAACTTTGGCTTTGGTTATTATCAAACTTTTGGCAACGCTAACGCAAGGATTGGCTGGTATGGTAACCCGATCCCTTTTGACATAAGAAGTAACAGCGTTTATGGTTTGGTTTTTAGTAACGCTATTACCGCAGACGCTGTTTCTGGGTATGTCTTTGGTGGGGGGGTGTATAGAGGGTTTTTATGGGGTATTTTAGGCAGATACACTTATGCCACTAGAGCGAGCGAAAGATCCATCAACTTGCACTTGGGCTATAAATGGGGTTCTTTTGCTAGCGTTGATGTGAATTTAGAATACTATGCGGTCAGCATGCACAACGGCTATAAGACTAATGATCTCACTAGCCCTTTTAATAAAGCCTTTAAGGCGAACACACAAGACAGGAGCAATCTCATAGTGAGTTTGAAATTCTTTTTTTAAACCCTATCAATTAGGCTTGGTAGAATTGAGCCATTGTTTTTGGAAATCAATGGCTTTTCTCAATTCGGCTTCTAGCTGGGCTAAAACATCTTTTAAGGGCTTAACATCAATCAAATTGTCTTGCTTGAAAGAATCCAACTGTTTGTCAATTTGCAAAGCGGCATCTAGCGCGTCTTGGGGGAATACCGGCTCGCCTAAAGCCTTTTTAATCGCTTCGCCGATTTCAATCGTTTCAGAGCCTTGATGATCTTTTAAGTTAGGATTATTTTCTTTATCCTTAGGCTTAGGCTCTAAAATCAAGCGCAAATGTTTGATTTTTTCATGCAAATCGTTAAGATCTTTTAAGTGATCGGTATTGCGCCCCCTATCCACCGCTTTTTCTAAAAGCTTATCGCTCAGGCTCACTAACTGATCGCTTAATTTAATGCTGTTAGCTTGAGCTTCTGTTACTTCATCAATATCAATCGCTGCTAAAGCGCTCACAAAATAAAAGGGCAACGCCCACCTTCTAAAACGAGAGAAAAACTTCTGCATTTACCTTCCTTAAATACGCTATAAAAATGATACTTTTTTAATATGGTGGAGCTGTGGGGAATCGAACCCCAGTCCAAAAATCTTGTCCTAAACACAAACTTCTACAATGCTTAGAAAATTGGTTAGTTTTTAGCCTTAAAACTAGCTCTGGTCCAACTTTCTAAAACCTTAAGGTAGTTTCAAGAGTTCTTTTTCTTAGTTTAAAAGGCGAACCACCTTTTAAAAGCGTCTAGCTTAAGGTTATGGAGCGATTAAAACGCTAGAAATTCTAATCAGTCCAGCTCCAAAAGGAGATTAACTCACGCAGCTTTAGCGTAAGCTGGAGCGTAATCTGCGTTGTTTACAGTTATTTTTGTTGCTGTTTTACAAGTAGCGCTTGGCATGCTATCTGCGCGACAAGAAATCTGTCGAAATCCAAGTCAGCCCCATGATTTAAAAGCTTGGTTATTGTAACTAACTTTTATTAATGAGCGGCTAAAAATCATTGGCGCACGATGTCAATATTTTCATCTTTAGGCTTAAAAACAAAGATTTCATTAGGGATTTTAGGGTTAATTTCTGCTTGAGAAAAAGTGATCGTAACAAGATTATTCATTTCATCTTTAAATTCCAACGAAAAAGGCTTGCCGTCTTTGAAAACCAAACGATAAGTGGTCTTGTTGATAGTCGTTTTAAAAGAGCCGTCATCTTGCTTTTTTAACCGCTTGAGAATGGTGAAAAAATCCGTCTTGTCTTTTAAGGGCGTGATAGTCGCTTGGAATAAATTAGGCTCATAAACCACCACTTCCTTATCGTTCATGTAAATTTCTTTTTTTAAGGGTTTTTCATAAACCCATAAAGCCCAATTAGGGGCTTTAGCCTTTAAAATCCCATAATAAACTAAGGGTTTTTCATTTTTTAACACTTGCTTGAAATGCGCGCTAAAACTTTGCAAATTTTGTAAAATTTCTTCTTCTTTAGAAAGGGTTGAAAGATTTTTAGCATGAGCGACGCCCATAAAAATCAAAACCATGCAAATCTTTAAAAAAGCTTTCATTATTCAAACCTTAAAATAATCTCTCATCTTTAATAAAACCCTTTATTTTACAAGACTTTTATTTTATCCATGCTAAAATGGGATTAAAAACTGACGCTTTAATCAAATAAATGGGATTGAAGCACTCTTAAAAGGTTACTACTACCATGATAAAAGCAATCATTGGAAAAATCATCGGCACCAGAAACGATCGCTGGATCAAACAATACAAAAAAAAAGTCCTAGCCATCAACGCCTTAGAGCCTGCTTATGAAAAAATGAGCGATGTTGAACTGCAAAACGCTTTTGAAGAGTTAAAAAAACGCGTGCGATCCGTAGAAAAAGATTTGCAAGAAAAAACCCTTTTAGAAGTTTTACCGGAAAGTTTTGCTATCACTAGAGAAGCGAGCAAAAGGATCTTAAAGATGCGCCATTTTGATGCGCAACTCATTGGAGGCATGGTTTTAAACGATGGCAAGATCGCTGAAATGAAAACCGGAGAGGGTAAGACTTTAGTCGCTACTTTGGCGGTGGCTTTGAACGCTATGAAAGGCGAGAGCGTGTATGTGGTAACGGTCAATGATTACTTAGCCCATAGGGACTCTAAAGAAATGGAGCCGTTGTATCAATTCTTGGGTTATAGCGTAGGCACGATCACTGCGAGCGTGCGAGACGATGACGAGCGCTTAGAAATTTATTCTAAAGACATTGTTTATGGCACTAATAATGAATTTGGCTTTGATTACCTAAGGGATAACATGAAATATTCTTTAGAGCATAAGGTGCAAAAATCGCATGCGTTCGCCATTGTTGATGAGGTGGATTCCATTTTAATTGATGAAGCGAGAACCCCTTTAATCATTTCAGGGCCTGTGGATAGGCGCATGGAAAATTACAACAAGGCTGATGAAGTCGCTAAAAGCATGCAAGTGGAAGTGGATTTCACCATAGATGAAAAAAACCGCGCGATTTTGATCACTGAAGAGGGGATTAAAAAAGCCGAAAACCTCTTTGGCGTGGATAATTTATACAAGATTGAAAACGCCGCCTTATCGCACCATTTAGACCAGGCTTTGAAAGCGAATTACCTCTTTTTTGTTGATAAAGATTATATTGTAGCCAATAATGAAGTGGTGATTGTAGATGAATTTACCGGCCGTTTGTCTGAGGGGAGGCGCTTTAGTGAGGGCTTGCATCAGGCTTTAGAGGCTAAAGAGGGTGTGAGCATTAAAGAAGAGAGCCAAACCTTAGCCGATATTACTTTCCAAAATTATTTCAGGATGTTTTCTAAACTTTCAGGCATGACAGGCACGGCTCAAACCGAAGCCACAGAATTTTTAGAAATCTACAATTTAGAAGTGGTGTCTATCCCTACTAATCTAGCGATCAAGCGAAAAGATTTGAACGATTTGATCTATAAGAGTGAAAAAGAAAAATTTGACGCCGTGATCCTTAAGATTAAAGAATTACACGATAAAGGTCAGCCCGTTTTAGTTGGCACGGCCAGCATTGAAAAAAGTGAAACCTTGCACGCTTTACTCAAAAAAGAACGCATCCCTCACACCGTTTTAAACGCTAAGCAACACACTAAAGAAGCTGAAATCATCAAAGACGCCGGGCTTAAAGGGGCGGTTACGATTGCGACTAACATGGCAGGCAGGGGCGTTGATATTAAGCTCACCGATGAGGTTAAAGAACTTGGGGGGCTGTATATCATTGGCACTGAAAGGCATGAGAGCCGCAGGATTGACAACCAATTAAGGGGGCGAAGCGGGCGCCAAGGCGATCCGGGGGTGAGTCAATTTTATTTGAGTTTAGAAGACAATCTGTTACGCATTTTTGGGAGCGATAGGATTAAGGGGGTGATGGAAAAATTAGGGCTTAAAGACGGCGAACACATTGAATCCAAGCTCGTAACAAGAGCGGTGGAAAACGCGCAAAAAAAAGTGGAGAACTTGCATTTTGAAAGCCGTAAGCATTTGTTAGAATACGATGATGTGGCTAATGAGCAACGAAAAAGCGTGTATAAATTTAGAGATGAATTATTAGATGTCAATTACGATATTAGCGCTAAAATCGCTGAAAACAGAGAATACGCGCTCAATCAAATCTTTTCTAAACTCAAAGCCTTTGACCATCAAAACCTGTCTGAAGAGGAGCTTTTAGGGCTTAAAAACATCTTAAAAGAAGATTTTAACGTTAGCGTTGAACTAGAGGATTTAGAAAAAGCCTCCCCTATTGAAAAGTTTGTGGCTGAAAAACTCAAAAGCGATTATGAAAACAAAATGAAAGCTTTGGATAGCGAACAAAGAAGCCGGATCGAACGCATCGTGTATTTGCAGATTTTAGACAACGCATGGCGAGAACACCTTTACACGATGGATAATCTCAAAACCGGTATCAATTTGAGAGGCTATAACCAAAAAGACCCCCTTGTAGAATACAAAAAAGAGAGTTATAACCTTTTCTTAGAACTCATTGAAGACATTAAAATAGAAGCGATCAAAACCTTTTCTAAGATCCAGTTTGAAAACGAGCAAGATTCTAGCGATGCCGAGCGTTATTTGGATAATTTTAGCGAAGAAAGAGAGCATGAGAGCGTAACTTACCGCCATGAAGAAGCCTTATACGAAGATTTGAACATGTCCATGAAAGCTTTTTCTAAAACCCCTAAAAGAAACGAGCCTTGCCCTTGCGGGAGCGGGAAAAAATACAAAGATTGTTGCGCTAAAAGCGGGCCTAAAAAGGGCTTATTTGCCAAATAGATCCTTAATCTTTTTCCTTATCAAGCGTTATTTGCGTTTTGATAAAAGCCAGCCTTTTATCAGCATCACTGCTTTGTTGGCTTTCTTTGGCGTGGCGGTTGGCGTGATGGTTTTAATTGTGGCTATGGCGATCATGAACGGCATGAGTAAGGAATTTGAAAAAAAGCTTTTTGTGATGAACTACCCCTTAACGCTCTATACCACAAGCCCTTATGGGATCAGCGAAGAAGTGGTTCAAGCTTTAGAAAAAAAGTTCCCTAATTTGCTTTTTAGCCCCTATTTGCAAACCCAAAGCCTGATTAAAAGCGCGCATTCCATGAATGGTGGCGTGGTGTTTGGGGTTGATTTTTCTAAAGAAAGGCGCATCAATGAAGTTTTAAACGACGCCTTAAAAAACATTAATGAAAACGATCTTTTTAAAAACCCTTTTAATTTGATCGTGGGGAAAAGCTTGAGGTACAGCTTGAATTTAGATCTCAATCAAAAAGCCGATTTGTTTTTTACTGAACTAGAACCAACAGGCCTAACCCTCTCCCCTATCATGAAGCGTTTTACTATCAAAGGCGATTTTGATTCAGGGCTAAAATCTTATGACATGAGCTACATGTATGCTAGCCTTCAAGCTATAAGCGCGATCAGGAGGTTACCCTTAGGGCTTTATGATGGGGTGCATGTCTATTCTAAAACACCCATGAAGGATATTGAAAATTTACGCAACGCTTTAAAAACGATCAACCACCATGGCATAGGCATTGAAGGGTGGTGGCAACAAAACGGGAATTTTTTCTCGGCGATGGAATTGGAAAAAAGAGCGTTATTTATTGTGCTCATGCTCATTATTTTAATGGCGTCTTTGAATATCATCAGCTCGCTTTTAATGGTGGTGATGAACCGGCGTAAAGAAATCGCCCTACTCTTTAGCATGGGGAGCAGTCAAAAAGAGATTCAAAAAACCTTTTTTTATTTGGGTAATATCATTGGTTTGGGCGGTGTGATTCTTGGGGTGGTTTTAGCGTTTTTAAGCATGTATCTTTTAAGCGTGTTCCCTATCATCTCGCTCCCGGCAGATGTCTATGGCATCAACACTTTGCCTTTGGATCTGTCTTTAATGGATTTTACGCTCACTCTCATAGGCTCTGTGATTATCGTAGCCCTTTCTTCTTATTACCCGTCTAAAAAAGCTTCTGCTATTGACGCTTTAAGCGTGTTAAGGAATGAATAAATTAAAAAATTAAATAATATTGAGATGAAATAAGGCTTTGATTGTCCATATTTGACTAACAAAGAAAAATTTTATTCTCAAAATTAAAAAAAACAATAATATTATGCTAGTATTAACGCACGACTTAGTTAAGAATTAACTTTGTAAGTCGGACTTCGTAGAAAAAAGGACAGAAGATGAACAGACTGATTAGATGTTTAAGATCTGTAAGAAAAAATTTTCTTTGAACGGTGTTGGCTTACTCTATTTAGATTTTTTGGTTTATACTAAAGGTTAAACACATGAACTATAAAGTTGCATCTGCTAAAAATATCGCAACGCTTCTTTTTTTATTCTCTTCTCAAAGTCAAGCTTTTGATTTGGGTAAAATCGCTAAAATTAAAGCGGGTGCTGAAAGTTTCTCTAAAGTCGGTTTCAATAACAAACCTATCAACACTAATAAAGGGCTTTACCCTACCGAAACCTTTATGACGGTCATGGCTTACATGCAAGTGGATTTTACGGAACTCTTGCCCAAAAGCGCTACGGCTAACGGGCACCATTTAGACGGGAGTCTTGGAGGTTGGGGGGGTGCTGTAATTTATGATACCACTAAGGATTTTATCAACGAAGTTACAGGAAAACCCTATGGGGCTATGACATGGAACTATGTGGGCTATTGGGGCGGTCTTGTAGGGCAAAAACCATGGGCTAGTTGCGGGTTAGCCACAGGGAATTTGACCCAAGGCCAATACGATAAGATGACTCAAGCTGAAATGACGCAGTTGTCTAATCAAGAAGCTTTAGAGGCTTCCACTTGTGCAAAAGGTTATGCCGATCACACCAGAAACTATGTGATTTATAACGCTTACTTGCGCTACAACTACAAAGATATTTTTGAAATTAGGGGCGGGAGATACGAATCCCCAGCGGATTACATGAGTGGTTACAACCAAGGCTTGGACATGACCTTAAATTTAGGGAATTTCAAATTCTGGTGGTTTAGCTCTTTTGGCCGTGGCTTTGCCTATAACGAGTGGCTTTATAATTTCTATTCGCCTAAAACCTACACTCTTAAAAACGGGCAAACCATAAACCCTGGGGTGCATGCCTTTTATATCATTTGGAATTACAAGGGTTTCAGCATTCAGCCTTTTGTCTATTTTTCACCCTTTAACGAATACGACCCCAACTTCACGATCACTTATGATAGTAACCCCACTTTTACCGGATTAGGGTTTCGCTCTCAAACGGATATTACCGTGCTTAATCCTTTTTACGCTAAAAGATTTTGGGGCACCTATCAATTTGGCATGCCAGCCGGTAAGAACGCGCACAGCTTGATGATTAAACAAAAGTTTGAATGGAATGAATACAATTTTGGTTTTGGGATTTATAAATCCTTTGGGAACGCTAACTGGATGATAGGCTACCATGGTAACCGCTTGGGCTTTGACTTTTGGACGAACACCGTTTATGCAAACACCCTTAACTCTTTGTCTTACATGATGGACGCGAACGCTTTTACTGTGTTTGCCTTTGGCGGTGGGGTGCATAGGAAATTCCTTTGGGGTTTATTAGGGCGTTTGACTTATGGGCCTAGGGCGAACGAACAAGTCCTATCGCTCAACTTGGGTTATAAATTCACTAAAAATTTCTCAGCCGACATTAAATTTGAATATTATAATGTGTTGATGCATCAAGGCTATAAAATGGGGTGGAACGGGCCAAAATTAGACAGCCAGCCTGCAACCGATCAAGACAGAAGCCATATTTTCACCGAGATAGTGTGGAAGCTTTAAGCTCTCTTTAAATAACAACCCTTTAAGGGGTTGTTAAAACGCCTAGCAAGAAATCAGCCATTAAAAACTCGCCTATTTTAGGGCTTGTTTTAAAAAAGCGTTAGAATTTTTAAATTTTTTTGATTACGCTATTTTTGGCTCTGCCATACTAAAACTTTTATTTTTAAAAATGGGCTTTTCATTATTTTCTGCGATAATCTCATAACTCATGTCATTCCTTTTAAAAAATATTTCAAATTCTTTTTATCAAGCTCTTTTATTATTGATTGTAAAAACGCTTTTAGCATTTTTTAACTTCTTTGTGTGGGGTTAGTGGTTTGAAGGTCAATAGTTTTTCTCTGTAATATTCGTATTGCTTTTTCCTGGCTTCTATTTCAGCTGGGATACCGGCTAATAAATCGGTGGTTAAAGCCAAAAATTCATCCAAAATCTTAACGATCTCTTGTTGGATCTCTAGGGGCGGAATGGGGATGGTTAAAGTTTCAATATCTGCTTTATTGAGTGCGGGGATACCGGCGCCAAATTGAGATTTCATAAGAATAGTTTGAGAATTTTTTAAAAAATAGTATAAAAATTTATAATTGAGTTTTTCTGAATTTAATTCAATCGTATAACAATGAGCGCCCGCCCAAAATTTTGAAGTCATGTAATTTACATAACCGGCAGAAGCACCGCCCTGACTTATGATAATCTTTGGATAATCTGTATTGTATTCATTCCAATACCCAGAAGCATAAATTCCTCCATTCATAACAGGATATTCCCCATAATCCAAAAGAAGCTCTTTATTAAGTTGTTTTCCTTTAAGAATATTGATTACCTCCCCCAATTTCCTAAACTCCACCCCCTTAGGCGCTAAGGTTTGGAGCAAAGTTTTTAAGCGTTTGGGGTAGGTTTCGCTAATTTTTGCGTCTTTGTGGTTTTGATGGATGCCCTCAAAGTCTAAAAGCATGTTTTGGTAATACTGGTATTGCTTTTTTCGCGCTTTTAATTCTGTGTTTAATTCTGTGTTTAATTCTGTGTTTAATTCTGTGAAAGCGTCCAAAATCTTAACGATCTCTTGTTGGATCTCTAGGGGCGGAATGGGGATTGTTATTTGAGAAAGTAATTGCTTTGAAACATTGAAGCGTGTTACACCATTAGCAACTTTTGAAATATTTTTCCTAAAATTGTAGTCTCTTAAAAAATGTTTAAGAAACGATGGATTAAATAAATTCTCATCAAAAAATCTAAAACCAAAACAAAAACTATTAAGATAAATATCTTTTTCAATCTTTTGAGTAACTACGCAAGACATCGCACAATCCTCTAAATTTTCAGATGAACCAGTAAAAAGCACATCGCCTAATTGAATTGTATTTTGTTTTTCTTTATCCCCTATTTGAACGCTTTCTAAAGCATTTAGATCTAATTGTGGATTATTAAAAACATTGACATAAGGAACATAAAATTTATTCCCTTGAGAGAAAGATTTTTTACTTTTTCCAACAAGTCCGCTATAAAATTCCCCAATATCCCCCAATTTCCTAAACTCCACCCCCTTAGGCGCTAAAGTTTGGAGTAAGCGCTCTATTTTATGCACTTTGCCCCCCTTCTAAATGGCTGATGATACGATCATTAAGCCCTCATCGCGCGCATGGAGTTGGCTAAGGCTAAAAGCGTAACCCCCACATCGCCAAAGACCGCTTCCCACAAGCTCGCTACCCCCATAAGCCCTAGCACGATAAAAACGGCTTTAATCCCCAAAGCGAACAAGATATTTTGCCAAATGATGCTTTTAGTTTTTTTAGCGATCGCTAAAACTTTCACTAACGAATTTAAGGAGTCATTAGTGATCACAATGTCTGCGCTTTGCTTGCTCAATTCTGAGCCTTTCCCCATGCCAATCCCCACATCAGCGCTCGCTAGAGTCGGAGCGTCATTGATGCCATCGCCTACAAAAATCGCCGGGGCTTTATAGCGTTCTTTAAAAGTTTTAAACACGCTCGTTTTTTCTTCAGGCAACAAGCTCGCATGGTATTCACAGCCTAGAGTTTGAGCGATGCTCTCAGTTGCGCTTTTTCTGTCCCCACTCAAAATGCAAAAATTTTCTATCCCTTGCACTTTTAAATCCCTTAAGCACTCTATGGCGTCATCTTTAATCTCATCGCTAATGACGATATAGCCCACATAAGTTTGATTGAAAGCCACATGCACGATCGTGCCGTTTTCTGGGGAAGGGCTGTGCGCGATATTGAATTGTTCTAGCATTTTTTCATTCCCTGCGATGATTAAATCCGCATGGCATTGCGCTTTAACCCCCATTCCGCTCACTTCTTCGTAATTTTTAATGTCATGCTGGTGCTTATCGTCCTTTAACATTTCTTCGCATGCTTTTTGAATGGATAAAGCGATCGGGTGCGTGGATAAAAGCTGCGAACAAGAAGCGTAATGCAAAACTTCTTCTTTAGAATGCCCGTTTTGCGGCACAATATCTATCACTTTAAAAACGCCTTTAGTCAAAGTGCCGGTTTTATCAAAGGCGATGCTTTTAGCTTGGGTAAGCACCTCTAAAACATGCACGCCTTTCATTAAAATGCCCTTTCTGCTTGCCGCTCCCACGCCCCCAAAATACCCTAAAGGCACAGAGATTACTAACGCGCAAGGACAGCTCACCATTAAAGCCACAAGACCCCTATAAATCCACTCATCAAAGCTCCCCATGGAAAACAAGGGCGGTAATATAGCAATCATTAGCGCAATGAATAAAACGCTTGGGGTGTAGTAGCGTGAAAATTTAGTGATGAATTTCTCGGTTTCGCTCTTTTCATTCGTGGCTTGTTGGACCAAATCCACCACTTTAGCGATAGAAGAATCTCTATATATTTTTTCTACTTTAATTTCAAGAACCGCTTTTAAATTCAAGCTCCCCCCTAAAACTTTAGAATTTTCGCTGACATTAACAGGCATAGACTCCCCGCTCAACGCCCTTTCATCTAGCAAACTTTCGCCCTTAATCACCACGCCATCCACAGGCACTTTTTCGCCGACTTTCACCACCACAATGTCATTGACTCTTAAATCTTCAGGCGCAACGCTCACTAGCGCATCGCCCTTTTTCAAATAAGCCAAATTAGGAGCGACATCCACTAAAGCCTTAAGGGATTTTTTAGAGCGAGAGATAGCGAGTTTTTGCAAAAATTCGCCCGCTGAATAAAACACCATAATAGACACGCTCTCTTCATAAGCCCCCACGCAAAAAGCCGCAATAGTCGCAATGAGCATCAAAGCGTTTTCATCAAAAAATTGCCCTTTTCTAAGCCCACGAAACGCCCCTAAAATCACATCTTTACCGCTTATGAGATACACTAAAGCCAACACGAAAAACATAGCCTTTTCAATAAAAGGGCTAGGGTTTAGGTGTAAGATTAAAATCGCGCCCAAAAAGACAATGATCGTAACAATGAGTGGCGTAAAACTCAAGGGCTTTTCTGCAGCCTCTTTAAAAGACAGGCTCAAATGCGGTTCGCTTTGCTTGATGAAAGCCTTAACCTTTTCAAAATCGCTCGTGTCCAAAAACAACTTACTGGTGCTGAAATTGATTTGAGCCTTTTTCACATAGTCTAGTTTGTTTAAATCCCTTTCCAATTTAGACGCGCAATCAGGGCAATCCAAATTGTGAATGTGGTATTCTTGCATTTTCTCTCCCTTATAAAAATCCTTTTAAGAAATCTTTCTAAAACTCAGCGCTTTAAGCATGTGAGATTTTTCTATATTCTCGCAAGCGTTTAAATCCGCAATCGTCCTAGCGACTTTTTTGACCTTATTAATAGAGCGCATGGACAGATTAAACCTTTCAACCGCCTGCTCTAACAACTTTTGCGCTTCAGTATTTAAAGGGCAAAATCGTTCTATCTGCTCTTCGTTAAGCTTACCATTAAAGGTACTCTGTTTCCTTAACTTTTGCTGTTTGAAAGCTAATAACACTAATTCATGCATCTCTTTTGAAGTCCAAGAATGCGACGGCGTGTCTTTATAATTTCCCTCTTCCATTTGCACGAACAAATCAATCCTGTCTAAAAAAGGCTCGCTCAAGCGGTTTTTATACTGCACAATTTCCCTATCTTGGCAACGGCATGCTTTAGTAGCACTGAGTAAATTCCCGCACAGGCAAGGGTTTTGAGCCCCCACGAATAAAAAAGAGGTGTCGTATTCAATTTTGCTATGCACTCGTGAAATCACTAATTTATTGTTTTCTAAAGGCTCTCTCAAGGCTTCCAAAATATCCTTTTTAAAATGAGGCAATTCATCAAAAAAAAGCATGCCGTTATGCGCTAGCGCGATTTCGCCAGGTTTTGGCTCTCTTAGAGAGCTTGAGCCTAAAATACTGGATTTTGAAGCGCTCTGGTGAGGGTTTCTAAAACTCCTTAAGGGGTAATAGGCGCTGTCTTGTTCGCTTAAAATGCGTAATTTTGTCGCTTCTAAGATTTCATTCAGGCTTAAGGGAGGCAAGATATAACGCATGCGATTAATAATCATGCTTTTCCCACACCCTGGACTTCCCTCTAAAATCAAGTTATGAAACCCGGCGCTAGCGATCAAAGCGGCTTCTTTAGCGACAGCTTGCCCCTTAACTTCTTTAAAATCTAAGGCGTAGGTGTCTGAAAAATAATACTCTTTATCGTTCAATTCTATCGTTTTAAAGGGTAGTTTTTTCGTGTGGGTGTCTGCTTTGATTTCAGGGTTTTGCAAGATTTCTAACGCTTCTTTAAAATGCTCCACAAAAAAACATTGCAAATTAGGGATGAGCGAAAAAAGCTCTTCATTCGCCTTAGGCGCAATGACTTTAGCATGGGGGCGCTTAATGGCGATGTCTAAGAGCATGGGGAAAATGTTAGAATTGGGTTTGATCTTGCCATCAAGCCCCAACTCCCCAAAAGCAAACCACTCTTTAAAAGCCAATTCTTGTTTTTGCAAAGCGATTAAAAGAGCGATAGGCAAATCAAAATGACTCCCGGATTTAGGCAAATCTGAGGGGGAAAGGTTGATGGTGATTTTTAAAGGCGGGAAAGTGAAATCGTTATTTTGTAAAGCCGATTGGACCCTCTGCTTGGCTTCTTGGATAGAGTTATTAGCTAGGCCTGAAATCACAAACGCCGGCAAAGCCCTTGTGAAAGTCGCTTCCACAGCCACGATTTCTGCCACCCCCCTTTGCATGGTCGCGCAAAATATCGTGTTAATCATGGTTGTTACTTGTGTTTTTGTTTTTTTTGCAGCTCTTTGAGTTCTTTTTCAAATTTCTTACGCTTCAAAATGGATAATTTATCCACGAATAACACGCCGTTGAGGTGATCTATCTCATGCTGAATGGCTACCGCTAAAAGTTCGCTCGCTTCTAAAATTTTCACTTCAGCGAAGCGGTTTTGATACTCTATCTTAACCTTTTCAAAACGCTCCACCTCCTCATAAAATCCCGGCACAGACAAGCACCCTTCTCTATACATTATTGAACCCTTAGTTTCTATCCATTTAGGGTTAATGATTTCTAGGCAATCCTCTTTGTGTTGCACGCCGTCTTCTTGTGGGAGATTGATGATGAGCATCCTTAAGGGCAAGCCCACTTGAATAGCGGCTAAGCCTATCCCCTCACTAGCGATCATGGTTTCATGCATATCGTCTAATTGCTGGTGGAGTTTTGAATCAAAAGAAACGACTTCTTTAGAAATCGTTCTTAAAATTTTAGAAGGGTAATGGATAATCTCTAATAACGCCATGCAATCACTTCACGTTTTTCTGTAACACTTTATCAATCAAGCCATACTCTTTAGCTTCTTTAGCGCTCATGTAAAAATCCCTATCCGTGTCTTTAGCGATTTGCTCCAAACTCTGCCCTGAGTTTTGAGCCAGAATAGAATTCATCAAACCCTTAAGCCTAAGGATCTCGTTAGAAATGATTTCAATGTCGCTCGCTTGCCCTTGAGCCCCCCCTAAAGGCTGGTGGATCATAATCCTTGAATGGGGCAATGAAAAGCGCTTGCCCTTAGCCCCACAGCTTAATAAAAACGCCCCCATAGAAGCCGCTTGACCGATGCAAATCGTGGAAACATCAGGGCGGATAAAATTCATCGTATCATAAATGCTAAGACCGCTCGTTATCACCCCACCAGGAGAATTGATATACAAGCCAATGTCTTTTTCAGGGTCTTCAGCTTCCAAAAACAAGAGTTGGGCCACGATAGAAGACGCCACGCTGTCGTTAATTTCACCGCTCAATAAAACGATGCGATCCTTTAAAAGGCGCGAATAAATATCATAACTGCGTTCGCCACGCTCTGTATTTTCTATTACATAAGGAATGTATCCCATCATTTTTCCCTTTTAACCGTTTAACCCACTTGAGTTTTTTGAGCGTTAGGCCTCATTTTTTCCAAAATTTCTTGTTGCTCTTTAGGCAGGTTTTTATCCAACAAATAAGCTAACACCCTATCTTCAATCATCGCCATTTTCACCGCCGCCAACATGTTATTTTTGCGGTATTGCTCGATGAGACTTTCTGGGTTCTGCCCTGTCATCATCGCTTCATAATACAAAGTTTGAAAGACTTCATTGTCATGCACGCCAATTTTTTCTTCCTTCGCTAAAGCGTCAATGATAAAAGTGATTTTCACGCTTTTTGTCGCATCGTTTCTAAAGCTCTCACGCTTTTCTTTGGCTTTTTCTTGACTTTCTTGTAAGGATTTGACTTCCTCAGCTTGCATGGAATAAAGAGCGTTCCTGAACAACAAATCCATTTCTTGCTCTATGATCGTTTTAGGCAAATCAAAAACAATCTTTTCATCTAAATTTTCAATCAATTTTTCTTTCAACTCTTCATTATAGAGCCTGGCTTTATTTTCTAAAAACAACTGCCCTTCAACCCTTTCTTTTAAAAGCTTTAAAGTCGCATTCTCTTCATTAGCCAGCACGATTTTAGCGAGTTCGTCATTGATTTCTAACACTTCACGCGCTTGAATCTGGCGTAATTTCACTTTAAAAAGGGCTTCTTTGCCGGCTAAATGCTTTGCGTGGTATTCGCTAGGGAAAGTCAAAGGGAATTCTTTTTCCTCGCCCGCTTGCATGCCTAAAAGAGCCTTTTCAAAATCTTCTAGCATTTGCTTACTGCCTAAAATCAAACTGAAATTCTCAGCCTTGCCCCCTTCAAAAGGTGCATTATCTATAAAGCCTTCAAAATCAATTATCAATTTATCGTCGTTTTGGGCTTTTCTTTGAGCGTCAGTATCCACAAATTTCGCATAGTCTTTAGCGAGCTGTTTCAAACGCTCATCAATTTTTTCTTCATTGGGAATTTCCACTCCCACGCTAGGCACGCACTCTTTGATCTTGTCTAAAACAATCGTGGGTTTTAAGCCGATGTCCGCTTCTATTTCAAAATGCGTGTCTTTTTTTTCAAATTTAGTGAGGTTGGGGCTGCCGATTAGATCCTTATTTTCAATCCCTAATTCTTTAAAAGCGTTTTTTAAAACCTCTTGAATCATTTCTTCTTGAGCGTCTTGATCAATTTGGGCTTGATAACGGGTTTTCACTAAACTAAGGGGGACTTTACCTCTTCTAAAGCCATCAATTTTAACTTTTTGGGCGATTTTTTGAGCGATTTTATCATAACGCTTTTCTAAATTTTCAACGGAAGGTTTAGCGCTCAAACGGGCGTTAGCGGTGTCAATCTTTTTCACTTCAAGATTCATTTTTTTCCTTAAATGGTTAAAAAATTAAATTTTTGTATCATTATAGCTTAATTTGTTTTAATTCCGGTTTATAAAAAGCGGTTTTAATTCTAGTTTTCAAAAATTTAAAAAACTAAAAATCATAAGTTGAAGTGAGATAGACAGAAATATTGCGCCTGAAATGAAGGGTGTATAAAGGGGTTTTAAAATAATCATTGGTTAAAAAGGGGATGCGCGCGCCCAATTCTATCGCCCAATTCTTATACCTTGAAAAGCGGTAACGATACCCCACATTCAGCATCACTTGAAACATGTAAGGGTGATAAACGCTTGAAGGATCTTTAGCCCACTTTTTAAAAATCCTTGTTTCATAAAACCAGGTTTCGCCCACGAGATTCATCCCTAAAATCAGCGTTCCAAAAGCGCGTTTGTATAAAAAGTCAGCTCCCACGCCATAAAAAATAGCGTTAATAAAAGTCTCTTTTCTTTGCAATTTTTCCCTATAGCTTTTAGGGATCTGCGAACTCTCCCTCAAACTATCGCCCAATACGCCTTTATTTTTAAGAAAAAAACCATAGGCATAATCCAAAGAAATATAAAAACGGAAACCATAGCGCTCTTTTTTAGGAAAAAATTGTTTATAGCCATAAATCAAACTGACTTCAGCAAAAGGAATGTCTCGGTATTTTGAATGGTTTTCAAATTTTTCCCTACTCTGTAGCCATGACATTTGCACCACGCTTGTGCCGTAATAATGGGAACTTTTGTCTATGTTAAAAAGTTTTTTTTTAGGCTTTTTAGGCTTAGTAAAACACGGAGAGTGGGTTTTACCCTTTAAACACTTCTTTGCTAAAAACCGCTGGTATCCTAAATCTTCTTCTTTGATGATGGTGTAAGTAACCAGATCATCAGCCCTTAAATACACGCTCAAAAAGAACGCTAAAAACCCCTTTTTAAGCAGTTTGTTCAAGCGTTCTTTTCTTATGCGTTATTTGTTTTTATCGGTTTCTTTTGCCTTTTAATTCCTTGGCGTCTTTTTGATAAGATTCTAAATTCTTTTGAGTGAGTTTTTTGTCTATTTCTTGCATGATATTTGCAAAAATCTTATTCAAAGCGCTCTTGATCGCGTCATTAGAATTATCCGTTCCCTTAACCATAGTGCTAACTAACCCCCCGCTATGGCTTGAATGGGTGGTTTTTAAGAATTTTTCTTGGATGTCTAACTCGCTCAAATCCATCGTAAAAGAATCCAAAGATTCCCCACTCATAGGCTCTAGTATGGTAACCTTGACAAACCCGGCCGGGATTAAAACCCCTTCCATTTTATCCAAACCAGTGGAGAATAATAACCCAGGTTCTGATTTTTTCTGTATGGTTCTTTTAGGATCGGGGCGTAAAACAATTTCGCCATTCATAGCGACAGCCAAATACCCTTCTTTTTTTTGTGCAAAAGAAAAATCGTCTTTATCGCTACTATCCACATTGATAACCTTGTAGCCCTGATTTTGCAAAATCTCTTCAACCTTAAGCGTGGTTTGATTCTTGAATTTATTTTCATACTCTTTAGCAATATTATCGCTGTATTGGAAAGCTGGCTTTAAAAGTAAAATCTTTTCATCTAACGCTTGAACCTTCTCGCTAGCTGGATGGTAATTCAATTTCAAAGCGACTTCATTGGTTTCAATAATATGCGGGCTACACCCCACTAATAAAGCCACCACGCTCGCACCTAAAAGGTATTTTTTCCATGCAAAATCCTTAAAATGACCATTTGTTTTCATCGTTCTATCCTTGATTGTAATATTTTAGACTTCCATAACAACAAACACGAAGCAACCAACACGCTTTTGTTGTCAAAATGTTATTTTACCCTAACATCTTTAGATTATTAGTTTTTTTCTATTTTTTAGCGTTATAATCCCCGCTTTTGCCTCCACTCTTATGTTCCAACATCACACCGCTAATTGTCATGCTCTTATCAATGGCTTTCACCATGTCATAAATGGTTAAAAGCCCTACGCTCACACTCATTAGCGCTTCCATTTCTACGCCCGTTTTAGCTTGAGTTTTGACTCTCGCATAGAGTTTAAAACTGCAAGTCTCTTTTTCTTCTAAAATATCAATATCCACCCCATTGAGCATGATTGGATGGCACATGGGGATGAGCTCGCTTGTCTTTTTAGCCGCCATGATCCCAGCAATAATAGCGGTTTGTAACACCGGACCCTTTTTAACGCAATGATTGATAATAGCGTCATAAGCCTCTTTATTCATGCTGATACGACCGCTTGCTAAAGCGATTCTTTCGGTGGTTTCTTTATCCCCTATATCCACCATTTTAGGTTGATTTTCTCCATTCAAATGAGTGAGCGGCATTTTTTTATCCTATTGTTTGGGGCGAAACGCTTGAATGTTTTTTTCATTCACTTGCATGTAATTCCCTAAAATCAAATCCACGCAATAAGGAATCGCTGGAAAAACCGCTTCTAAACACTCTCTAATGCTTTTTGGCTTCCCAGGAAGATTAATAATCAAACTCTTATTCCTAATGCCAGCGCTCTGGCGCGATAGAATCGCTGTAGGCACGTATTTTAAGCTAGTCATTCGCATAAGCTCTCCAAAACCAGGAAGCATTTTTTGGCACACTTTTTCTGTGGCTTCTGGGGTTATATCTCTTAAAGCAGGGCCTGTGCCTCCTGTAGTAACGACTAGATCGCATTGGTATTCATCGCACATTTTAATGAGCGATTTTTCAATCAAATCCCTTTCATCAGCGACGATTTCGTAATGAAATTCCAAAGGATTGAGCAGATATTCGCTCAACACTTCTTGTATTGCCTTCCCGCTTAAATCTTCATAAACCCCTTTTGACGCCCTATCGCTCGCGCTCAAAACGCCTATATGAATCGTTTGCATTTTAACTCCTTTTTAAGCTAAAAGCCCACTCCCTTTTAAAGGGTGGCTTCTTTCTTTGGCATAGATGCGTTCATTATCAATCAAATCGTATTTCCAGATAGGGGCGTTACGCTTAAAATCTTCAATAAAATCTTGGTATAGTTCTAAGGCATTTTTTCTATTCTTTCCCATTAAAACGCATAAAAATGAGCTTTGCCCTATCAAAACATCGCCCACGCTGTGCGCCATTTTTAACACCACGCCCAAGTCTTTGGCTTTATGGCACCATTTTTCAAACCAAGTCTTTAATAGCGCCTCATAAATATCAAAACTCAAGCCTTGAACGTTACCCTCTTCCCTCACAATCCCCACAAACACACAAAACGCTCCAAAGTTTTTCATGCGAGCTTCTTCTTGGTAGTCTTTCAAAAGCTTCTCAGTATCTAATGCCCCTTGAACGATTTTTAACACCTAGCCCCCACAAACCGGTGGCAATAAACTTACCACATCGCCATCTTTTAAAGGCGTATCCAAATTGTCTATCAGGTGATCATTAAGGGCTATCGCGCAAACGCCCAACCACTCTTTTAAGCCCTCTTTCTCTTGTAAAATCGCCCTTAATTCCTTTAAACCGCTCGCTTTGGTGAAAAAATTTTCTTCTTTTATGGGTCCAAAGAATCGCACTTCTACCATTATCTTACCCCTATATTGCGCCTTTTTAAAGCTTATTTTAAAAGAGTTTTCACAATAAATGCCCCATTTTGAGCTTTTTGACTTCCAAATACCCTTGATTGTGCTCATTAGCGCACACGATCAAGCTCTCTCTTGTAACTTCAGCGTATTTTTCTAAAGCGGCAATTTTTTTAGGGTTGTTTGTGAGTAAGCGCATTTTTTTAATGCCGTAATATTCTAAAATTTCACCCGCAACACTATAATCCCTTTCATCGTCTTTAAACCCTATCATTTCATTGGCTTGAATGGTATCATAGCCCTTATCTTGCAAAGCGTAGGCATTGACTTTATTAAATAGCCCTATCCCACGCCCTTCTTGGCGCAAATAAATCACTAGCCCCCCTTCTTTAGAAATCCTTTCTAACGCCATTTGCAACGCCCCCCCGCAATCGCATTTTTGAGAGCCTAGAGCATCACCCGTTAAGCATTCTGAATGCAAGCGCACTAAGGGGTTTTGAGAAAAATTAGGGGTGAAAACCACTAAATGATCTTTAGAGCCATTAGAACCCTTTTCTCTAAAACACTGGATACAAAACTCCCCAAATTGAGTGGGTAATTTGGCTTGGTTAGAAACTTCTAATCGTTTCAAGGATACTCCTAAAATTAGTTTTAAAACGCGTCTTTTAAAAAAAGGTATTCTATCAAAACTCTTTATAATTTTCTTAAATTTTAAATTCTTAAAATTTGTAAGTCAAATTCAAACCATTGGGGCTTAAATTAGAACGGATTTCATGTTTATTATAAATCCCTAAGGCTTCCCCAAGCCCTAAATCCCTAATGATAAAGCCTATAGGATCCATAAGGGCGATGGCTAAACGCCCTAAAAATAAAGAGCCAAACAGCTTGCCTTCGTTGCGTTGGATATAGCGCGTGAGCTGGTAAAACCCTTCCCCTAAAATGGAACCTAGTAAGGGCGTGATCACCAAATCCTGCCAGCTAGGCACTTCCACAAACGCTTCCAAGCCATATTCCCAAAAAAGCGTAGAAGTGATAAAAGAAAAAAACGCTGATGCCATCCAACCAAACCCAGCCATGCGAGGTTGCATATAATACATAGCCCCAAAATAAGGGTGCAAAATTTCATTGAAAATAAAACTATCGTTGTCCAGTTTTGGCCCCATGCGGACATTTTCAAACCAGCTTTTGACGCCAAACTTTTCTTTATCCCAATTCGTTACGCTCTCTGGCATGAGATACAACCCCACAATCCCTATCACCAAAGACACGCCCAAAATCCCTATGCTCGTGCCTAAATATTTCCAACGGCTATTTGGGGCATAAGGGATCGTGTTGCTCTTTTTAAACTTCTTTTTAAAGTGTTGCCAAATAAGATTTTTAGGGCTTCGTTTGAGCGTTTCTTCTAATTGAACGCTGTTAGCGTTTAAAAAACTACAGCCTAACCCCCAAATAATAACGCAAACTATCCAAATCTTTTGGAAGGTTTTTAGGAATATTTTCAATAATATTTTTAGGAATGTTTTTAATGAAATCAGCATAAACTTTATTATTACTCTCATTAGGTTGCAAACTTTATCGCTTGACTTAAAAAGAGTTTATTATATCTTAAAAACATTACAACACATTCAATAAAACTTAACAAGCCTCAAAGGCTAATCGTTTCTATAAGCTTAAGCCCAAACCCGCTCAAAGCCTTATACTGCCTGTCTTCACAAGAGCTTAAGAGCCTGAAATCCTTTATCCCTAAATTTTTTAACACTAACGCCCCAATCCCAAAATCTTTAACGATATTGTTTTGTTCAGAATGGGTGTTCATAAAGATCAAATAGCCCCCTTCGCGCTTCAAATATTCTAACGCTTTAAAAAACACTTCAAACGCGTCAGTCGTTAAAAAATCAAAATCCTCTTTGATAGGGTGGAAACGCACTAAAGGGGCTAAATCATGGGTTTTTGCGCCTTTAAACTTAAAAGCGTAATGGTTTTTTTGCTGGTGGTCTAAAAAAGTGTAGCATTTCGTTTGGTGTTTTAAAAATTCCTTTTCTTCTTGGCAAAACATTTTCAATAAACTTTCATTTTCCAAACGATAGCTAATCAAATCAGAAACATAGAGGGTTTTAAGGTTGTGTTTAAGGGCAAAGTCGCTCAAAAATTTATCCCCCCTTCTCGCCATAGAGCCATCTTCTTTCATGATTTCACAAATCACGCTCACGGGCTTTAATCCAGCTAATTTGCACAAATCCACGCTCGCTTCCGTATGGCCCGTGCGCGCTAACACGCCTCCATCTTTTGCAATCAAAGGGAAAATATGCCCCGGGCGCACAAAATCGCTCGGTTTGGTGGTGTCTTTACACAACAATTCAATCGTTAAATGCCTTTCAAAAGCAGAAATCCCGGTTTTGGCTTCTTTAGCGTCAATAGAAACCGTGAAAGCGGTCTCATGGTTAGAATCATTCACGCTAACCATAGGGGGCAATTCAAATTTTTTCGCTAAATCTTTGGTCAAAGACACGCAAATCAACCCCCTAGCATGCGTGGCCATGAAATTGATTTTCTCAGGGGTAGAAAAAATCCCAGCTAAAACCAAATCCCCCTCATTTTCTCTGTCTTCATCGTCCATGACAATGAGCATTTCGCCATTTTTATACGCCTCTAAAGCTTCAGTAACTCGTTTTAAGATCATTCTAACTCCCTAAAGTCTCATTCCCCCTAGTCTAATTCAAATTAAAACTTAATTTAGATTATAAAAACAAGAAATATAGCATGTTTAATAACGATTATCACTTGATTATATGATTAGGAAAAAACGATTTCAAAATATTCCATTGTTGAATCGCGCTTTTATGTAAAGAACGGCCAATCCTGATGCTTAAAGGTAATTTTTTAGGCCTTTGTTTTTCTGTGTTGGAATTTTGAGTATTCATCCCGTCGCAAGCAATCGCAAATTCTTCTAACACATAGTTTTTGACCCCATGCCAATAATGCCTATCCATCACGCAATCTATAGGCATCACCCATTCTTTCGCACTGTATTTCAATAATTTTTGCGCGGCTTTGGGGGCTAAAACATACCCTTGAGTGCCAATGCCATCTTTAAAATGTAAGATTTGAGAAACCCCTTTAACGGGAGTTTTTTGTTTAGCCACATTTTCTTCTAAATGCATCAAACGGATATAGCCTAATTCGTTGATGTGTTTATCACAAAACTCCAAACTCTCTTTAAAACGATCTTTTAGGGTTATATCGTCTTCTAAAATACAGATCGCTTCATTGAGTTCTATGCATTTTTGCCACAAGGAATAATGGCTCGCATAGCACCCAAGCTCCCCAAACCCCATCCTCTTCCCGCAATGCTTGAGCGCGTAAAAGAAATTTTTTAACGCGCAAGGGGGGTGTTTTTTATTTTTACAAAAAGCCAATAAATCTTCAACCATAAAAGAAGGGTGCAAATGCTCTAAAATCAAGGGGTGTAATTGAGTGGGAGAGATTTTAGAATAGATCGCATCAAAAATTTCATAAGAGATCCCTTGAAGTTTAAGGCTCTCTAAAAGGGGGGTTATATGAGTTTCTTTTAAAGAAAAATTTTGACAGGTTTTTGGGCTTAAATGAATAATAAAAACACGCATGTTAGCCTTAATTCTTAATACAAATAAAATCAATATTAAACAGACTTACATTCTAGCGCAAATTTTAGTAAAATACGCATCATGTTAGATGATATTCCTATTACCATTCAAAAAAGTAAAAAAATCAAAACCCTGAGCTTGAATATCACGCCCTCTTTGGAAGTGATTCTCAAAATGCCTGATTCTTGCCCTCAAGCCAGAGCGAACGCTTTTTTAAAAGAACAAGAAGCTTGGCTAAAAAAAACCCTTTCAGCGATGCAAGAAAAATACTCCCTTTTACACTCGCACCTAGAAACCTATCAAAACAAAATCCTCATCTTTGATGAGGTCAAAAACGCCAACGATTACACCCTAACAGATCTTAAAAAAATCTTAAAAACTTATTTGGAGCAGAAACTCCCCTTGATCGCTCAAAAAATGCAAACTTCATACACCCATTTTAGCATTAGAAACAACGCTAAAGTTTTGGGGAGTTGCTCTTATCATAACCGCTTGAGTTTTGCTCTTTTACTGGTTTGCGCCCAAAAAGAAGCGATTGATTATGTCATCATCCATGAGCTAGCCCACACGATCCACAAAAACCATTCCAAAAATTTCTGGCGTTGCGTTCAAACCTTTTGCCCTAATTACCGCGCTCTAAGAGAACATTTAAAACAAAATATCATTTTTTACGCCCAACTTCTCAAAACATTACAACCCTAAAAGTGAATTACCCAACCGCTAAAGCGATTGGGCTTTTTCTTGCTTCATAGCTCCATAACTAGCTAGATCTAATATGTTGCCATATTGAGAACTAACCCCGTTAGAGGAAGCTCCACAAGCTTTGATACG
>NZ_JACTCR010000007.1:0-85211 GCF_014496965.1 Helicobacter pylori
ACTATCAAGGCGTATATAGAAAATCAAGGTTAGTTTCACTTAAGGTTTTTATATAGTTCCTAGCGGAACTAAAGCATTCATCCCAAACACTAAAGATATTTGGGATTTCTGCTTGGGTGGTTTTAAAAATTATAGCTCACATACGCTGTGATGCTTCTAGGAGGCGCGGCTTCTTTCCCGTTAGGGCTAGTGCCTATCCCGCTAAACCAATATTTCATGTTAAAAATGTTATTGATCTGCAAGCTCGCATTGACGCTTTGATTTTTGCGTTCCCATAAAACGCTAGAAATTTGCAAATTCCACACCCAATACCACGGCGTCATGCCCGCTGTTTTGGTAGTGATAGCCCCGTTTTTAATCGTGGGCGCGTATTCTGTGAAAGGCACGGTGTTTAACACATCGCTATAAGCGCGGCTATAAAAGAAAGAACTCAACCCAATCGTGGTTTTGGCGTAAGTGTAACTCGCGTCTAAAATGAATTGGTGTGGGCTTACAAAAGGGAGCTTTTTGCCAAAAATATCTTTTTTAGGCCCTTTAGGATTAGCAGGGTTAGTGACCATCGTGTGGCTGGTGATATTGGCATCTATGAAAGTGTAAGCCGCATGGAAATTAAGCCCTCTAATTGGCGTGTAATACAATTCCAGCTCCACGCCTTGCGACCTCGCATTGACCGGCTCTCTGTTGTCCCCGTAGCGCCCGGTAAAATAGTTATTCGCAAAAATCACAAAATAATTCGCGTTAAAACTCACTTGGTTGTTGAAATAATACCTTGAGCCGCCTTCCATGACATTAAAGATTTGAAAATAATCCGTGCTTGTGCCTGTAAAATTACCAATATTGCTGAATTGGGGCGGGATATAACTTCTTTGATAGTTGAAATAAAACAACCAATCCTTAATGGGTTTATAGCCGACATTGACTGCCGGATTCCACTGGTTATAATGTTCTTTCGTGGTTTTTGGGGTTTGACCCGCTTTAAAAGGAGGAGCGTCTTTTTTTTCATAATTTAAAAAAGTGTATCTCAAGCCTGGCGTGATCGTTAGCATGCCGTTATTGAAATTGATTTCATCGCTGACATACACGGCGGTATAATTGTTGAAATTATTGAGTGAAGTTCCTGCATCAAACCCACTGCTATTATTAGGCACGCTAGGGTTTTTCCTGGTGGTGGATCGGCGGTATAAATCTTCGGTTAAAAACCGCATTCCCATGTTAAAAGTTTGTTTGACTTTACCGGTATTGACGATAAGATTGAGTTTTGGCTCAAAGGCATTCACCACGAAGCGGCGGATCTGATCAAAAAATTGCCAGCAAGGGCTATTCGTATCGCTATAAGAATACAAACCGCAATTAGGGTTAGTCGCGCTGATTTCCCCCTTGCCTTTAAAGGGTAAAATCTTGTTTTGACTGCTCATATACACGCTTTGGTATTGGTTAGAAAACCCAAAATCCCTGCTCATGTCATGCGTGAAATAAGTGAATTTAAAATCGCCCCCCACTTTCCTATCCGGATCGCCAAAATAATTTTGATACACGATCCCAAAGCGTTTGGCTCGCCCTCCATCTTGATTGTCAGGGCGCTCGTTGATGAAGCGGTTATAGGCATAATCTTGCGCGCTCAAAGTGCCTGGATGGTAAGAGTTGTATTGATAATACTGGTAATAGGCTTTAAAAGTATTGGTCGCATTGATCTTATAAATCGCATCCAACAAGTAGTTTTGCACCTTTGTAGGGCTGTTTTGCCTGAAACCTTGCCCATTAATCCAATTGCCTTGAGCGCTAATGCCTATATACTTACCCAACATCCCGGCCGTTCTCCCATAAGTGTTAAACAGCATTTGGTTTCCTAAAGTTTGGGCTAAAGGCTTGCCTTTTTCTTCAGGATCGACAAAATTCCCATTAGAGGATCGCCCCCAAAAAGTGATCCTTTCAGCCGCTTGATTTTCCCACTCTTTTGGGATTTCTTTAGTGATGACATTCACCACGCCTCCAAAAGTGTTAGGGCCGTATTGGACGCTCGTTCCCCCCTTAATCACATCAATCCTATCCACTGACTGGAAAGTTACAGGGAAAATCGCCAATTCAATATTAGAATACGGCGCGCCATAAATGGGGATACCATTGACTAAAATCATGTTGGTGTTGCTATGCCCGTTACCGCCTCCACCAAAACCGCGCACCGAAATTTTAGGCAACACGCCTGTGCCTGTAGCGTCTCTGATTTGAATCCCTGGCACATTTTGCAAAGCGTTTTCAATATTCAAATTACCCGTTTTTTTGAGTTCTTTGTTGGAAATCACCGTGCGAGAGCTTGTGGAATTACGCACCTCTTCGCTTTGCCATGAAAGCGGGGCGCTAGAACTGAATTTTTGCTCGGTGGTTGTAACTTTTTTTAAAAAATGGTGCTTATCTTTCGCGCTCATAAAAGAATTAAAAGTCCAAAAAGTCAAAACGACCGACGCTAAAAAATACGGGGTTTTTACCCTCAAATAACCATTCATTATGATAACCTTTCTTATTTAATTCAAACCGATGCATATTATAAAAATAATTATTATAGTTAACTTAAATTTTGAAGTTTGATTCTATTGATTTACAATTTGTTATCAAAACGATTTGAAAAAAGTTTTTAGTGTTTTTATTTTTTTTTGCAAATAGCCGCTAAGCGTTTTTTTTAAAAACAGGATGTTATGGGGGTTTTAGGGTGCGTTATTTATAAATTTGACGGAGAAACCATCACAACCGCTATCGCAAAACCAGCGTCATGGCTGATGCTCGCGCTCAAGCTTTGGATGTTAAAATAATCCATTTTTTCTTTAGAAAGGGTGATTAAGGGGGCGTTTTTAGGGCTTTTAGAAATACGCATATCTAAAAAGCTCAATTCCTTGCCAATGCCTACTTGAAGGGCTTTAGAGCAAGCCTCTTTAAGCGCGAAAAACCCGGCGATACTGCTGGATTTATCCTTGCATAAAACAATCTCGCTTGGCGATAAAAAACGCTCTAAAAACTTCATTTCAAAGCGTTTCACGCACTTTTCTACCCTAGTAATAGAGACAATATCTATGCCAATCATTTAAAATTATTGGATGATAAAATCAGTGAAAAAGACATTTTTAATAAAACCATCAATCAAAAACGAATTCAAATGGCTCTTAATCTCGTCTTTAAGCTTGTTTTTGCCTTTGTTAGTAACCACTTCTTCCACGCTTTTAGACGATAGAATTTCTATAATCGTGTCTTTAATTGCTGTGTCTTTAACCTTGACTTCATTCAAAAGCTTTTCATTACTCAATTCTAGCGAAATGGAAGCCTTAAGGTAGCGTCTGCCATTTTGAGAGACTAAATTCACCGCAAAAGGCGCATCAATCGCATACAAAGGCCCAAGCACCAGGTATTGCTGGATATTAGAGCCTTCTTTAGCCTCTTGATTTTTGTTCGCCATAGGATTAGCTTGAACTTCTTGGGTGTTTTTAGAAGCGTTTTCTTTAGATTCTTCCTTATTCCCCATAAGCAGCATGATAATCACCCCCACCAATAAAAGCATCACTAACACGCTTCCAATAATGACAAATAAAAGGGCTTTGCTTTTTTTTTGGGGTTGTTGCGCGGTATTTTCTTGTTCTTCTGCCATGCCTATTCCTATTGAAAATAAGTTAAAGTGGTTTTCCCAAATTTTTTCTGTTTGATTATAGCTAAAGTTGCAAGACTTTTAGGCATTTCATGCAGGCTTTCATGCTCAAAAACCACTAAAAGATTTTTTGAATGAGAGCGGTTTAATAACCTTTCTAAAGCGTGAAAACACTTTTCATAAATCCCTAAAAACCCGCTTGTTTCAAAAGGAGGATCCAAATAGATAATATTCAAAACGCCATTTTTTAAACACAGCGTGGGCAAAAGCTTGAAAGCGTCATCTAAAAAGGTTTGAATTTCCATTTCCTTTTTCAAGCGGTTTTTAAAAAGGGAAATATTTTCTAAAAGCGTGGCATAAGCGCTTTTGTTTTGCTCAAAAAACACCGCGCTTTTAGCTCCCCTACTCAAAGCCTCTAAACCCATAGAAGCACTGCCTGAAAACACTTCTATAAAATGCGCTCCTTTAATTTCTGCTTGCAGGGTGTTAAAAAACGACTCTCTTACGATCGCTTTCGTGGGGCGCGTGCTAGAAATTTTAGGCAAATTCAAGCCCAATCCCTTACAAGCCCCCCCAATAATCTTAAATTTTTTTACTGGCTGATGATTTGGCATAATTTGTGGGTGTATTCTTCTAGCAATTGCTGGATCTTTTGCTCTTTAGAAAATCGGATTTCTTCGCAAGGTTTTTCGCTCGTCTTTAAAGCGTGATAAAAATTTTTTATATCTTCTTTCACGCTCTGTTTAGTGAAAGGCTTTCTTAAGCGCTCTTCTATAAAGCATAGAGGCTTATTAATCTCTAGCGTTTCATCATCGCTTAAAACAAAGTCGCAAACTTCCACAGAAGAGAGGCAATCGCTCAAATAAAATTCCAAACTCCTTTGAATCAACAAAGACTTGCAAGAAAGAAAAATTTTCAAAAAACCCCTTTTATCCCATCAATAGATTTAAATTGTTTTAAATTATAGCAATTCTTTCTTTTTAATACCAATCTTAAATAAATACGATCAAAAATTGTTTCATTTTAAAAAAGAAAAAAATAATGTTAAAAATAAAGTTCAAATAACATCGTTTTTTTTTTTTGGTATAATGCTCGGCGAAGGTAAGAGCAAAAGGCAAAAATATTCCTTCCTTCTTTACTATAACTTAGCATTTTAATAAACTTTTTCATTTAAAATGCCTTGACGCTCTTACCTTGATTGAGAAAATAAGTCAGTCTCTCTCAGCTTTTCACACAAACTAAACTTGAGAGCGTAGTGTTTCATAGTAAATGCTTAGTATTTAACATTCTAAAAATCCAAGATACCAATCACCCCTTTAAAAATACGCAAGCTCTTTGTTATTAAATTGTAAAAATACTTTTGATCATTTTTTTATATTTTATTTTTTCACGAACTCTAACGCCTTGAAACGCTCCCCCAAACCCCCAGGGCTAATTAGGGGCTTGATTTTAGCCGCTTCTTTCAAATACCTTTCATAACCCACGCTCTTTGAAAATATTTCCAACAATCCCATAAGCCCCATATCCAGCAAAGCGTTAGCCTGCGATTTAAAAAATGAAAATTTTGCGTGGTGTTTTTCAAACAAAAAGCGCACCAAAGAAAAATTGACATCATAGGTCAGATCGCTTTGCTGATACAAAGAAGCCAGATGGTTTAAAATATCCTTAAAATCCAGCGCTTGGTGGTTTTTAAAAGCCCTTAAATGCATGTCTTTTCGCTCCATTTCATCGCCATAATCAAAGCTCAAAAACACCCAAGAAGAAGCCTCATTCAATTTCTCTAACAAATCCTTAATAAAAGCCTCTAAAAACAACGGCGCGCACCCTTGTTTTAAATTCAAATTTTTAAGAAGTTCTTTAGTGGGTTCATCAATACCGCCCCAAACGCCCTGATGATCATGGGTGATAAAAAGCATTTGATTGTCTTTAACAATCTCGCAAGCGAACGCGTCAAACAATTCATTAGAGACAACAAACGCGCTTTCATGCCCCTTGAAATCTAGATCTTTCAGATCGCAGATCATCAAATCCAATTGCGTGGCTTGTTTGAAAATAGTTCGTTGGAGTTTTTGCAATTCCTTTAAAGGCTCACAGCTGACAAACTCGCATTTTTCCATTACGCCCACGCTCAAAGCGTTTAAAAAACTGGCTATATCGCTCAAAAAATGCCCATGATGAGAGCCAATTTCTACAATTTTTAAAGGCAAAAATAATTTTTCTTCTTCTAAAAGCTTGATGATATAAAACGCAACAGCGCCTCCAAAAAACTTACTCAAAGACACCGAAGTGTAAAAATCCCCTTTTGGACCGATTAGCGCTTTTCGGTAATACCCTTTTTCGCCATAAAGCCACTCTTGCATGTAATTCCCAAACGAACGCACGATTTTCCTTTCATTCAAACTCATCTCAACCAACAATAATAGAAGCGCTATTCTAGTCAAAATCGCCTTATTTTTGCGCTATGATATTCAATCATAATGACTTTTTAGGCTAGTTTGAAGGGAGTTTAGAGTGTGGAAATTTTAAGGCGAGAATGCGGGGCGGTGGAAGAAAACGCCTATATTGTGAAGCTTTCTAGTGGGATAGATTTTATTATTGATCCCGGATTTTCTAGCAGCGAATGGGTGTTAGAAAACGCTAAAAACCCTAAGGCGATTTTAATCACGCATGGGCATTATGATCATGTATGGGATAGTGCTCAATTGTCAAAAGCCCTTAAAGACACCCCCATTTACGCCCCAAAAGACGATGTTTTTATGCTAGAAAATGATATTTTCCATTTGGGCATGCCGGTTTTTAGCCCCAATTTTAGCGTGCCTTGCAATAAGGGTTGCACCACTTTAGAGATAGCAAACACTACCATTAAATACTGGCATTTTCCCGGACACACGCCCGGTTGCTCTATCATAGAAATTGAAGGGGTGATTTTTAGCGGGGATTTTATTTTTTATCGCAGCATTGGCCGTTATGATTTCCCTTATTCTAATGAAAAAGACATGAAAGAGTCCTTGTTAAGGTTTCAAAATTTAGATTTCCCAAAAGACATAGAAATTTATCCAGGGCATGGGGATAAGACAAGTTTTTTTGCCGAAAGAGAGCATTCTAAAATTTGGGTTTCAAGGATGGCTTAATTGTTAAGCCGGCTAGAAAAAGAGCGTTATTTGCGCCATATCATGCTAGAAGATGTGGGCGAAGAAGGCCAATTGAAGCTTTTAAAATCTAGCGTTTTAGTCATTGGAGCCGGAGGGCTTGGCTCAGCGGTTTTGATGTATTTGTGCGCCGCTGGGATAGGAAAAATAGGCATTGTGGATTTTGATTCAGTAGATATGAGTAATTTGCAACGCCAAATCATCCATTCACAGGATTTTTTAAACCAACCTAAAGCCTCTAGCGCGAAAGCGCGCTTAAAACAACTCAATGCTAGCATTGAAATAGAGGCTTTTGAAGAACGCTTTAAGGCTCATAACGCTCTTTCTCTCATAGAGCCTTACGATTTTATCATAGACGCTACAGACAATTTCAACGCTAAATTTTTGATCAATGACGCTTGCGTGTTGGCCCAAAAACCCTATTCGCATGCCGGGGTTTTAAAATACAGGGGGCAAAGCATGAGCGTTTTGCCTAATAGCGCATGCTTAGCGTGTGTTTTTGATAAGCCCCCTAAAAAAGGATTAAATCCTACTTCAGGACTTTTTGGGGTCTTACCTGGGGTTTTAGGGTGTATCCAAGCGAGCGAATGCCTTAAATATTTTTTAGGGTTTGAAACTTTACTTATAAATACTTTACTTATAGCCGATATTAAAACGATGGATTTTAAAAAAATTCAAGCACCCAAAAACCCTGATTGTAGGGTTTGTGGCACGCATAAAATCACGCATTTATAAGATTATGAAATTTAGATTAAGGGGTAAGTTTTGGATTTATCAACCATACTAGGCTTGGTATTGGCGGTCGCTTCTATTTCGTTAGGCGATATTTTAGAAGATGGTAACCCGTTGCACATTATCCATTTGAGTTCAGTCATTATCATCGTGCCTACTTCGCTTTTTGCCGCCATGACAGGCACGCATGCTCGTTACGTGAAAGCCGCTTACAAAGAGATAAAAATTGTTTTTTTAAACCCTAAAATCAATTTGAACGAAACCATTAAAAATTTAGTGGAATTAGCCACTCTGGCTAGAAAAGATGGGGTGTTGAGTTTGGAGGGGCGAGTGGCGCAAATTGAAGACGATTTCACCCGTAACGGCTTGTCTATGATCATAGATGGCAAGGATTTAAAATCCGTTAAGGAAAGCTTAGAAATCAGCATTGAAGAAATGGAAGAGTATTACCACGGCGCCGCTCATTATTGGGAGACGGCCGGTGAGACCGCTCCTACTATGGGGTTAGTGGGGGCGGTTATGGGGCTTATGCTAGCCTTGCAAAAACTAGACAACCCGGCTGAAATGGCAGCAGGGATCGCTGGGGCATTTACGGCTACTGTTACAGGGATTATGTGTTCTTATGCGATTTTTGGCCCTTTTGGGCATAAGCTCAAGGCTAAGTCTAAAGACATTATCAAAGAAAAAACCGTTCTTTTAGAGGGGATTTTAGGCATCGCTAATGGGGAGAATCCAAGGGATTTAGAAAACAAACTCTTAAACTACATCGCTCCCGGTGAGCCTAAAAAATCTCAATTTGAGGGCTAAAGATGGCTAAGAAAAACAAACCCACCGAATGCCCCGCCGGTGAAAAATGGGCGGTTCCTTATGCGGACTTTTTGTCGTTGTTGCTCGCGCTTTTTATCGCTCTTTATGCCATTTCAGCGGTCAATAAATCCAAAGTGGAAGCCCTAAAAACCGAATTTATTAAGATTTTTAATTACGCCCCAAAGCCAGAGGCGATGCAGCCGGTTTTAGTGATCCCCCCTGATTCAGGGAAAGAAGAAGAGCAAATGGCGAGCGAAAGCTCCAAACCGGCTTCGCAAAATACCGAAACAAAAGCCACTATCGCTCGCAAAGGCGAAGGCAGTGTTTTAGAGCAAATTGATCAAGGCTCTGTTTTAAAGCTCCCCTCTAGTTTGCTGTTTGAAAACGCTACATCAGATGCTATCAATCAAGACATGATGCTTTATCTTGAACGGATCGCTAAAATCATTCAAAAACTCCCTAAAAGGGTGCATATTAATGTGAGAGGTTTTACAGACGACACGCCTTTAATTAAAACCCGTTTTAAAAGCCATTATGAATTAGCCGCCAATCGTGCTTATAGGGTGATGAAAGTCCTCATACAATACGGCGTAAATCCTAACCAATTGTCTTTTTCTTCTTACGGATCCACAAACCCTATCGCGCCTAATGACTCCCTAGAAAACAGAATGAAAAACAATCGTGTGGAAATCTTTTTTTCAACCGATGCGAACGATTTGAGTAAGATCCATTCTATTTTAGATGAAGAATTCAATCCCCACAAACAGCAAGAATGAATCGCATGAAACCAATTTTTTTGTTAATCTTTTTGTTGTTAGCGAGCCTTATTGCTAGAGAGAAGGACGCTTCTTCAAACCTTTTTGATTTGATTGATAAAGGGATCAACAGGGAACAAGAATTGAAAGAGCAGGAGCAAAAAACGCGCTTGAAACTGGCTCAAAGCCCTTTAGTGGCGTTAGAGATTGTCCCCCAAGAAACGCCCTATTTAGAATGGCAAGGGGCTAGGGAGTCGTATTATTTGAAAGTGAGCGCTGTAGTGGAGAGCGTGGTTATTTTAAAGATTGACATCAATCAAGGGCGTTCTTGCTCGCTCTACCCCACGCCTAAAAGCGTTTCTTTAGTGAGGAATCAAAGCGTAGCTTATGAAATTTTATGCGAAAACCAGCCGCTATGGATAGAAGTTAGCACCAATTTAGGCAAACGCACCTTTCAGTTTTAATTTGATTGGTTTTTGGCTTTGTTTTAAAAAAGTTTACGCTTATTGTTGATGGTAAAAATTTGATTTAAACCCAATTAAGAAAAACCTTTTTATATCAAATAAGTTTGGTTATAATGCTAGGCATGGGCGTTTTTAAACAATTGATCAAAGAATTGTATGAATTGTATGAATGGTTGATCCATTCTATAGATATGGTTATCCAGCATTTGGTTGCTATGGCGTTAAAAATAAGCGTGGTAAAATATTTGATAAAAGAATTTCATGATCGCTTCATTTATTTTATAGATTTGATCGCGCAGCATTTTATCATCGTTGCGCTTTCTAGTCTTCTCGTGTTGGTGTTTGGGGTTTTGATTGGGGTTTTTGTGTTTTATAACTCAAAGGCTAGGGCGTTTTTGCTCCCTGTGGTGAATTTCCTCTACACCATCCCATCGCTGGCGTTATTCGCGTTATTCATTCCTGTGATTGGGGTGGGGTTAAAAAACGCGCTTTTGGTGTTGGTCTTATACGGCTTGTTACCCATTGTCCATAGCACTTATAACGCTTTAAAAGAGGTGAGAGAAGAGGTGATTAAGGCCGCTATTGGGCTAGGGTGTAACCCCAAAGAGTTGTTTTTTAGGGTGTACTTCTTGCTCGCTATCCCCCAAATTTTAGTGGGTTTAAGGATTGCGGTGGTGATGTTAGTGGCGATGGCTGGGATCGGAGCGCTCATTGGGGCTGGGGGCTTAGGGCAGGCGATTTTTAGAGGGCTAAACACGCAAAACACCACGCTTTTAGTGGCGGGTAGTTTGATCATAGCTCTTTTTAGTGTTTTAGCGGATAAATTTGTGAGCGTCTTTCAGCATGAAAACGCTTTGCAACGCCTATTTTCTCAAAACGCCACCCAAAAACAAAAAAGAAGAGTTTATATTAATTTAGCGGTGTTTCTTTTTTTATTGCTAGCGAGCGCTTTATGGCTCATTCCTAGAAGTGCCATAGAAGAAAAGCCCTTAGTCGTGGCCACAAAACCTAGCAGTGAGCAGTATATTTTGGGCGAGATTTTAAGCCTTTTGTTAGAAAAACACCATATCCCTATCAAGCGGGCGTTTGGCATTGGTGGGGGGACGATGAATATCCATCCGGCATTGATTAGGGGCGATTTTGATTTGTATGTGGAATACACCGGCACCGCTTGGGTGAACACGCTCAAAAACCCTTTGACTCAAAAAGTGGATTTTGAAACGATTAAAAAGCGTTATGAGAAGGAGTTTAATCTTTTGTGGGTGGGGCTTTTGGGCTTTAATAACACCTATTCTTTAGCGATTTCTAAAGAAGACGCTCAAAAATACACGATTGAAACTTTCAGCGATTTAGCCTTTCATAGCCCGAATTTTGATTTTGGAGCAGAGTTTGACTTTTTTGAAAGAGAGGACGCTTTTAAGGGCTTAGTGAAAGCTTATCGCTTTCATTTTAGAAGTTTGCATGAAATGGATATTAATTTGCGTTATAAGAGTTTTGAATCCCATAAAATCAACGCTTTAGATGTCTTCACCACAGACGCTCAAATCAAAGAGTTGGATTTAAAGGTGCTTAAGGACGATAAAGGGTTTTTCCCTAATTATCAAGCCGGTATTGTTATAAGAAAAGAAATGATAAAAAAGTATCCAGAAGCCTTAAAAATCTTAGAAAAATTGGATTCAAAAATTAGCGATGAAAAAATGCAGGATTTAAACTATCAGGTGGAAGTGTTGAAAAAAAGCCCTAAAATCGTAGCTAAAGATTTTTTAGAAAGCATAGGGTTATAAGCATGAAAGAAATCGTTACAATAGAGAATGTGTCTTTTAACTACCACAATCGCGCTATTTTTAAGGATTTTAATTTAAGCATTGAAAAAGGGGATTTTTTATGCGTTTTAGGGGAGAGCGGGAGCGGTAAAAGCACGCTTTTAGGCTTGATTTTAGGGCTTTTAAAACCTAATCTTGGGAGCGTTAAAATCTTTAATGAGACCCTTTCAAACAACGCTTTTTTACGCCAAAAAATAGGCTATATCGCTCAAGGCAATTCCTTATTTTCTCATTTAAACGCTCTGCAAAACATGACCTTTTGCCTTAATTTACAAGGCATAAACAAACAAGCCGCTCAAAAAGAAGCCAAAGCCTTAGCGTTAAAAATGGGGTTAGAGGAGAGCCTTATGGATAAATTCCCTAATGAATTGAGTGGGGGGCAAGCCCAAAGAGTGGGCATTATTAGGGGGATTATCCACAAGCCAGAACTCATTTTATTAGATGAGCCTTTTAGCGCTTTAGATAGTTTTAATCGTAAGAATTTGCAAGATCTCATCAAAGAAATACACCAAAATTCTTGTGCTACTTTCATTATGGTAACGCATGATGAGGAAGAGGCGCAAAAGTTAGCCACAAAAACCCTAGAAATCAAAGCCCTTAAATAAGGGCAATGATTTTAAGGCTCGTTTAAAAATTCTGGCGTGGTGTTGTTAGTGGGCGTTTGCATAGAAGAATTAGAGCTGTTTGAAGTTTTTTTAGCGGGTTTTTCATTGAATGGGGGGGCTTTATAGCCACAAGCTTGAATCGTTATTGCCACAAGCGTTAAAAAGCATGTTAAGATCAGTTTATGGAACAAAATATTTTCTCCTTACTCATTCAAAAAAAGTCTTATAAAAAGCTTGAAACTCTTTTGAAACTCAAAAAGCTTAAGGTTTTTATGCCTTTAAGTTTACAAGAAAATTTGCTTTTTATCTTCATAAAAGACTCTAAATTGCTTTTTGCGTTTAAAGATCTTTGGGCTTCTAAGGAATTTAACCAGCGATTCGCTAAAGAAATCAGCCATTTTTTAAACACGCAAGGGCATGCTTATGGGTTTGATGAATTTAGTGCATTAGAAATTTTAGGTTATGTGCCTAAAGATTCCTTAGAAAAAGCCAATTTTTATGCCCCCATTAAAAAACAAGCCCGTTTTTTTCGCCCTAGCGCTTTAGGGTTGTTCCATAACCCCATTAAAGACGCTCGTTTGCATGAATGTTTTGAAAAAGCGCGCGCTTTGATCCACTACCAACGCAGTTTTTTTGAGGAATGAATGGCTGATTTATTGTCCAGTTTGAAAAACCTTTCTAATAGCAGTGGGGTGTATCAATATTTTGATAAAAACCGCCAATTACTCTATATCGGTAAAGCGAAAAACTTAAAAAAGCGCATCAAAAGCTATTTTTCTATCCATAATAATGAAATCACGCCCAATCATCGCGCTAGCTTACGCATCCAAATGATGGTCAAGCAAATCGCTTTTTTAGAAACCATTTTAGTGGAAAACGAGCAAGACGCTTTGATTTTGGAAAATTCTTTGATCAAGCAGCTCAAGCCTAAATACAACATTCTTTTAAGAGACGATAAAACTTACCCTTATATTTACATGGATTTTTCCACTGATTTCCCTATCCCTTTAATCACACGAAAAATCTTAAAACAGCCTGGCGTTAAATATTTTGGCCCTTTTACGAGCGGGGCTAAGGATATTTTAGACAGCTTGTATGAGTTGCTCCCGTTGGTTCAAAAGAAAAATTGCATCAAGGATAAAAAGGCATGCATGTTTTATCAAATAGAGCGTTGTAAAGCCCCATGCGAGAATAAAATCACCAAAGAAGAGTATTTAAAAATCGCTAAAAAATGTTTAGAAATGATTGAAAATAAAGACAGGCTCATCAAAGAGCTTGAATTAAAAATGGAGCGCCTTTCTAGCAATTTGCGTTTTGAAGAAGCCCTAATTTACAGGGATAGGATTGCTAAAATCCAAAAAATCGCCCCTTTCACTTGCATGGATTTAGCCAAACTCTATGATTTGGATATTTTTGCTTTTTATGGCGCAAGCAATAAAGCGGTGTTAGTGAAAATGTTTATGCGTGGGGGTAAAATCATCTCTTCAGCGTTTGAAAAAATCCACTCCCTTAATGGGTTTGACACCGATGAAGCGATGAAACAAGCCATTATCAATCATTACCAATCGCATTTGCCTTTGATGCCTGAACAGATCTTATTGAGCGCTTGCTCTAATGAAACGCTTAAAGAATTGCAAGAGTTTATCTCTCATCAATACTCTAAAAAAATCGCTCTTAGCATTCCTAAAAAAGGCGACAAGCTCGCTTTAATAGAAATCGCTATGAAAAACGCTCAAGAGATTTTTAGCCAAGAAAAAACCTCTAATGAAGATCTGATTTTAGAAGAAGCGCGATCGCTTTTCAATTTAGAGTGCGTGCCGTATAGGGTGGAAATCTTTGACACAAGCCACCATGCCAACAGCCAATGCGTGGGGGGAATGGTCGTGTATGAAAATAATGCATTTCAAAAAAACTCTTATCGGCGCTACCATTTAAAAGGCTCTAACGAATACGATCAAATGAGCGAATTGCTCACCAGAAGGGCTTTAGACTTTGCCAAAGAGCCACCGCCTAATTTGTGGGTGATAGATGGAGGGAGGGCGCAATTAAACATCGCTTTAGAAATTTTAAAAAGCAGCGGGAGTTTTGTAGAAGTGATCGCTATTTCTAAAGAAAAAAGGGATTCTAAAGCTTATCGTTCTAAAGGGGGCGCTAAAGACATTATCCATACGCCTAACAATACTTTTAAATTGCTCCCTAGCGACAAACGCTTGCAGTGGGTGCAAAAATTGCGCGATGAAAGCCACCGGTATGCGATAAACTTCCACAGAACCACTAAACTTAAAAACATGAAACAAATCGCTCTTTTAAAAGAAAAGGGCATAGGAGAAGCCAGCGTGAAAAAATTATTGGATTATTTTGGGAGTTTTGAAGCGATAGAAAAAGCGAGCGAGCAGGAAAAAAACGCTGTTTTAAAAAAACGAATTTAAAGGAAAAGACATGAAAAAAAGATTGAATATAGGGCTTGTGGGTTTAGGGTGTGTGGGGAGCGCGGTCGCTAAAATCTTACAAGAAAATCAAGAAATCATCAAAGACAGAGCCGGCGTGGAAATTAAAATTAAAAAAGCGGTGGTGCGAGACGTGAAAAAACACAAAGGCTATCCTTTTGAAATCAGTAATGATTTAGAAAGCTTGATAGAAGATGAAGAGATTGATATTGTCGTGGAGCTTATGGGTGGGGTGGAAGCGCCTTATCTTTTAGCTAAAAAAACTTTAGCCAAACAAAAAGCCTTCGTTACAGCCAATAAAGCCATGTTAGCGTATCACCGCTATGAATTAGAGCAAACCGCTAAAAACACCCCCATAGGCTTTGAAGCGAGCGTGTGCGGGGGTATCCCCATTATCAAGGCTTTAAAAGACGGCTTGAGCGCTAATCACATCCTTTCTTTTAAAGGGATTTTAAACGGCACGAGCAATTACATTTTAAGCCAGATGTTTAAAAATCAAGCGAGCTTTAAGGACGCCTTAAAAGACGCACAACGTTTAGGCTATGCGGAATTGAACCCTGAATTTGACATTAAAGGCATTGATGCGGCGCACAAATTGTTGATTTTAGCGTCTTTAGCGTATGGCATTGATGCGAAATTAGAAGAAATTTTAATTGAAGGCATTGAAAAAATAGAGCCAGACGACATGGAGTTTGCTAAAGAATTTGGTTATAGCATCAAACTTTTAGGCATCGCTAAAAAACACCCAGATTGTATTGAATTAAGGGTGCATCCAAGCATGATTAAAAATGAATGCATGCTCTCTAAAGTGGATGGGGTGATGAACGCTATCAGCGTTATAGGGGATAAGGTGGGCGAGACTTTGTATTATGGGGCTGGGGCTGGAGGAGAGCCTACCGCAAGCGCGGTCATTAGCGATATTATAGAAATCGCAAGGAAAAAAAGCTCTCTAATGCTAGGCTTTGAAACCCCTCAAAAACTCCCCCTAAAACCCAAAGAAGAAATCCAATGCGCTTATTATGCGCGCTTGTTGGTGAGCGATGAAAAAGGGGTTTTTTCTCAAATTAGCGCGATTTTAGCCCAAAATGATATTTCGCTCAACAATGTCTTACAAAAAGAAATCCCGCATTCCAACAAGGCTAAAATCTTATTTTCCACGCACACCACCAACGAAAAATCTATGCTGAACGCCCTTAAAGAGCTTGAAAATTTACAAAGCGTGTTGGATACCCCTAAAATGATCCGTTTGGAAAATTGAATGCGCTTTTTGAATAACAAACATAGAGAAAAGGGCTTAAAGGCTGAAGAAGAAGCTTGCGGATTTTTAAAAACGCTGGGTTTTGAAATGGTGGAGAGGAATTTTTTTTCACAATTTGGCGAAATTGATATTATCGCTTTGAAAAAAGGAGTTTTGCATTTCATTGAAGTCAAAAGCGGGGAAAATTTTGATCCCATTTATGCGATCACGCCGAGTAAATTAAAAAAGATGATCAAAACGATCCGCTGTTATTTGTCCCAAAAAGATCCCAATAGCGATTTTTGCATTGACGCTCTTATTGTGAAAAATGGTAAATTTGAGCTTTTAGAAAATATCACTTTTTAGATTTTTATCCAAAATCAATGCGTTTTCATTAACATTCTTAAGCTAATATAATTCTCGTTAATCAAAATCATATATTTAGGAGTAACCAATGAGTCACTATATTGAATTAACTGAAGAAAATTTTGAAAGCACCATTAAAAAAGGGGTTGCGTTAGTGGATTTTTGGGCGCCATGGTGTGGTCCTTGCAAGATGCTATCCCCTGTGATTGATGAATTAGCTAGCGAATATCAAGGTAAGGCTAAGATTTGTAAAGTCAATACCGATGAGCAAGAAGAATTGAGTGCGAAATTTGGGATTAGAAGCATTCCTACGCTTTTATTCACAAAAGATGGCGAAGTCGTCCATCAGTTGGTGGGTGTGCAAACTAAAGTTGCTTTAAAAGAGCAATTGAACAAACTTCTAGGCTAGTAGCCATGATAGATTGCGCGATTATTGGAGGTGGTCCTGCAGGTTTGAGTGCGGGGCTTTATGCCACTAGGGGCGGTGTTAAAAACGCCGTTTTATTTGAAAAAGGAATGCCTGGGGGGCAAATCACTGGCAGTAGTGAGATTGAAAATTATCCGGGCGTTAAGGAAGTGGTGAGCGGATTGGATTTCATGCAACCATGGCAAGAGCAGTGCTTCCGCTTTGGTTTAAAGCATGAAATGACCGCTGTTCAAAGGGTTTCTAAAAAAGACTCTCATTTTGTTATTTTGGCAGAAGATGGCAAGACTTTTGAAGCTAAAAGCGTGATTATCGCTACTGGTGGTAGCCCTAAACGCACAGGCATCAAGGGTGAGTCAGAGTATTGGGGTAAAGGCGTTAGCACTTGCGCGACATGCGATGGCTTCTTTTACAAAAATAAAGAAGTAGCGGTGCTTGGTGGAGGCGATACCGCCGTAGAAGAGGCGATTTATCTAGCCAACATCTGCAAAAAAGTCTATCTCATCCACAGAAGAGATGGTTTTAGGTGCGCGCCTATCACTTTAGAGCATGCCAAAAACAATGATAAGATTGAGTTTTTAACCCCTTATGTGGTGGAAGAAATCAAGGGCGATGCTTCTGGCGTGTCTTCTTTAAGCATTAAAAACACAGCCACTAATGAAACAAGAGAATTAATCGTGCCGGGGTTTTTTATTTTTGTGGGTTATGATGTGAATAACGCTGTGTTGAAACAAGAAGATAACTCCATGCTATGCGAATGCGATGAATACGGCTCTATTGTCGTGGATTTTTCCATGAAGACGGATGTTCAAGGCTTGTTTGCGGCAGGAGATATTCGCATTTTTGCCCCTAAGCAAGTGGTTTGTGCTGCAAGCGATGGTGCTACGGCGGCTTTAAGCGTGATTTCTTATTTAGAACACCATTAAATCAGGCTTATAGCCCTAGATTTTAGGGTTATGAGTTCTCGCTTCAAACATTCATTGGATTTTCAAAGCTTGTAAGGTATTTTAGTTTTTTGTTTAGTTGCAATGCGATTTCGTTCTCTTGCTTTGTTTTAATTAAATATTGATCACAAAATTTAAAAACGCTCAAAACATTTTTTACAATCAATATAATAAAAGAACTTGTTTAATCAAAAAAGCGCTCCTTAGGGGGTTGTGGGGATTTAGTTGGGGGTTGTAGGGGGGAGAACTATTTTAATACCCCCTATTCTCTTAAGAGTTTTATTGTAAAACAGAGCCTAAAAACGATATACTCTATTAAAAATTATGGGAGTATAAGCTTTGCGTGTTTTTGTCATTTCTTTAAATCAAAAAGTGTGCGATAAATTTGGTTTGGTTTTTAGAGACACCACGACTTTACTCAATAGCATCAACGCCACCCACCACCAAGCGCAAATTTTTGATGCGATTTATTCCAAGACTTTTGAAGGCGGGTTGCACCCCCTAGTTAAAAAGCATTTACACCCTTATTTCATCACGCAAAACATCAAAGGCATGGGGATTACAACCAATCCTATCAGTGAGGTTTCTAAGTTTTATTACGCTCTAAAATACCATGCGAAGTTTATGAGCTTGGGGGAGCTTGGGTGCTATGCGAGCCATTATTCCTTGTGGGAAAAATGCATAGAACTCAATGAAACGATCTGTATTTTAGAAGATGATATAACCTTAAAAGAGGATTTTAAAGAGGGCTTGGATTTTTTAGAAAAACACATCCAAGAACTAGGCTATGCGCGTTTGATGCATTTATTATATGACCCCAATGTTAAAAGTGAGCCGTTGAGCCATAAAAGCCACGAGATACAAGAGCGTGTGGGGATCATTAAAGCTTATAGTCATGGGGTGGGGACTCAAGGCTATGTGATCACGCCCAAGATTGCCAAAGTTTTTAAAAAATGCAGCCGAAAATGGGTTGTTCCTGTGGATACGATAATGGACGCTACTTTTATCCATGGCGTGAAAAATCTGGTGTTACAACCTTTTGTGATCGCTGATGATGAGCAGATCTCTACGATAGCGCGAAAAGAAGAACCCTATAGCCCTAAAATCGCCTTAATGAGAGAACTCCATTTTAAATATTTGAAATATTGGCAGTTTGTATAATTAATAATAAAAAATACTAAAGAGCGTTTTAAAGCTTTAGTTGTCCCTATTTGATTAGAACAAAAATAAAATTTAATCGCTTTTAAAAATGGATTGAAATTTTAAGTGGATTTTAAAAGGGTTTTAACCCCTTTTAGATTCTATAAGCAATCTAAATAAGACGCATTAAGAGAATGAAACGCATTAGAAAATTATTTTCTAATTTTCTAATGCTTTAAGATTAAGACTTTTTAGGATTGGCTTCGGTTACCCTAATCGTTCTGCCCATAAAATCCGTATTATCCAATTTAGCAATCGCTTCGCTAACGCCCTCTTCTTGCATTTCTACAAAGCCAAAACCTTTAGGTTTCTTCGTTTCTCTGTCATAAATCAGTTTGACATTAAAAACTTTACCAAATTGACTGAAAAGCTCCTTGACTTGCTCACTGGTAGCACTATAAACCAAATTCCCTACATAAATGTTTTTCAAGATAAAATTCTCCGGTAAAAAAATGACAACATACCCATAAGAATATGAAAAAGTTATAAAAAAGTAACACTTCTAAAACCCAAACACATCCAAAACAGAAGTATGGTGGATTTTATCTAATGATTGCTTAAAAAATTATAAAAGCTATTAAAATTGGGTATTGATAATAAAATAGAACTTACACACGCAAGCGGTAATTTTAAAAAGCGTTATCAAAGGATAAGGGGAACATGGTTTCAAAACCACCCCCTATCCTTTTAAGCTTTACCATAAAACAAAGTTTTAAAAAAACAATATTAAAGCCAAACAAGAATGTTATTGCTTAATGCCCTTCATCGGTTAAAACAGCCCCTGCCAGATACACATAAGTGAGAATCATAAAAACAAAAGCTTGTAAAATCCCCATAAAAAACAACACCATAAAAGGCGCTACAGGAACCGCCCAAGGCACTAATAAAAGCATGATGAGCAAGAACATGTCATCGCCCTTGATATTCCCAAACAAACGAAACGATAAAGACACGATCCTAGAAAAATGCGAGATGATCTCAATAGGGAACATGAAGGGGGCGAGCCATTTCACAGGGCCTGCAAAATGGGCGAAATACTTAAAAAAGCCCTGCACTCTAATGCCTTCAAAATGGTAATAAAAAAACACAATCAGCGCTAAAACCAGCGTAAAACTCCAGCTAGCCGTAGGGGATTCAAAACCAGGAATGATGCCTATCATGTTAGAAAAAAAGACATACAAAGCGATCGTGCCTGCTAGGGGGAAGTATTTGCGGGCTAATTCTTCGCCTATAATATCCTTAGCCACGCTCAAAATCGCGCTAATGATGCTCTCATACACATTCTGCAAACCCATAGGTACCATCTGCATTTTGCGCGACGCGCCAAGCGAAATGAAAAACATCAAAACCGCTGTCAAAACGACAAAAAACCCGGTGATAAAATCATGATTGGAGCTAAAAAAATTAGCAATAGTAAATACTCTGTGTTCCATGAAAAAGTTTCTCTAAGCCTTATTGAAAATTTCCTTAATTGTAGCAATTAAGTTTTAAAAACTCATTAAACCAAGCTTTTTAACGAGTTTTTTAACGATTTGTCTTGTTTTCTTTTAAAATTCACCCATAATAATTAGGGGCTTCTTTAGTAATATCCACGCCATGCACATGGCTTTCTTTTAACCCCGCGCTAGTGATTTCTACAAATTCAGCGTTTTGATACAATTCTAAAATATTTTTCGCCCCCTGATACCCCATAGAAGAGCGCACGCCCCCTACTAATTGGAAAATCATATCCGAAACCTTACCACGATAAGGCACACGCCCCTCAATGCCTTCTGGAACTAATTTTTCACTCGCCACGCCCTCTTGAAAATACCGATCAGAACTCCCTTTTGTCATGGCCCCAATGCTCCCCATGCCCCTGTAGCTTTTATATTGCCTCCCTTGATAGATCATAAAATCCCCCGGCGATTCTTCTGTGCCAGCGAGTAAAGAGCCTATCATCACGCTTGATGACCCCAAAGCCAGAGCCTTAGCCACATCGCCTGAATAGCGGATCCCTCCATCTGCAATCACAGGAATATCAAATTTAGACGCCACTTCTACGCAATTATCAATCGCGCTCACTTGAGGCATTCCCACTCCAGCCACAATCCTAGTGGTGCAAATGCTTCCTGGCCCAATACCCACTTTAACAGCGTCCGCTCCTGCGCTAATCAAATCGCTTGTGGCTTCTTTAGTTACCACATTCCCCACAATCACATCCACAACTAAGCTTTTTTTAATCTCTTCTAAAGTGTGTAAAATGTTCGCTGAATGCCCATGCGCGCTGTCTAGCACCAACGCATCCACCCCAGCTTTAACTAACATTTCAGCCCTATCCAACTGCCCCACTCCAATAGCCGCCCCCACTCTCAACCTCCCAAAATCATCTTTATTGGCCTCAGGGTATTCAATGCGTTTTTGAATGTCTTTAATCGTGATCAAGCCTTTTAAAACATTATCTTTATCCACAATGGGCAATTTTTCAATCTTATGCTTGTGCATCAAATCCCTAGCCTCTTCCAAACTAATGCCCACATGAGCGGTAACTAAAGGCATTTTAGTCATCACATCGCCCACTTTTTTACTCAAATCGGTTTCAAAGCGCACATCTCTGTTGGTTAAAATCCCAATCAACAACCCCCTATCATCTACCACAGGCACGCCTGAAATCTTGTAATTATCCGTTATGACTTTAGCGTCCGCTAGCGTCCTGTGCGCATGGATAAAAATAGGATCATTAATCACCCCGCTCTCACTTTTTTTAACCTTAGTGATTTCTTTAACTTGCGTTTGAATATCCATGTTTTTATGCACGATGCCAATACCTCCAAGGCGTGCCATAGCGATAGCGGTTTTATGCTCTGTAACCGTATCCATAGCCGCGCTGATAAAGGGGATATTCAAACTAATGTTTTTGGTCAGGCGAGACTTTAAGCTCACATCTTTAGGTAAAACGCTGGATTTTCTAGGCACCATCAACACATCTTCAAAAGTCAAAGCCCTTTGTAAAATTCTCATTTTCTATCCTTAATCTAATTTTAAATCTAATTCTTGCTCTAAAGCGTAAGAAACATCTAAAAGGCTTTGCTCATCAAAAGCCTTAGCCATGAATTGCATCCCTATGGGCAAACCTAAAGGATCTTTAGCGACCGGTAAAGAAAGGGCCGGCAAACCGCTCAAATTCGCCCCAATCGTGTAAATATCGCTCAAATACATTTCTAAAGGGCTTGCATGGTAATTGAATAAATGAGCACTCGTAGGGGCTACAGGGGTGAAAATCAAATCCACTTCTTCAAAAATCTTGTTGTATTGCTCTTTGATTATCAAACGCATTTGTTGGGCTTTCAAATAATAAGCGTCATAATACCCACTGCTTAAGACAAAATTCCCTAACATGATGCGCCGTTTCACCTCATCGCCAAAACCTTCACTGCGGCTTTTGAGATACAATTCTTTCAAATCTTTAATATTTTGAGCCCTCCTCCCGTAACGCACCCCATCAAATCTGGCCAGATTCGAACTCGCTTCAGCCATGCTGATAATATAATAAATAGAGATTTGATAATGCGAATCCAACATCTTTTTTTCCACAATCTCATGCCCCATTTCTTTCAAGGCTTTAAGGGTGTTTTCATAAGCGAGTTGCACTTCATTGCTCGCGTCTTTAATGTGATCCCTTAAGATAGCGATTTTAAAGCGTTTGTCTCTGTTAAGGTTTTTAAAGGTTTGCGTGGGTTTGAGATTCGCGCTCGTGGAGTCCTTATTATCATACCCGCTAATAGCGTCAAATAAAATAGAAGCGTCTTCTACATTTTGCGTGATTGGCCCGATTTGATCAAAACTAGAGCAATAAGCGATCAAGCCATAACGACTCACCCTCCCATAAGTGGGTTTTAACCCCACGCACCCGCAATAGCTCGCCGGCTGCCTGATAGACCCGCCCGTATCGCTCCCTAAAGCCGCCACCGCTAAGCCGCCCGCCACAGCTGCTGCACTTCCCCCGCTACTCCCCCCAGGCACTCTGTTTTTGTCTCGTGGGTTTTTAGTGATCCCATAGCAACTAGACTCCGTGGTGCTTCCCATCGCAAACTCGTCCATGTTAGAAAGCCCAAACCCTGCCATGCTGTTTTGGTGCAAGTTTTCCATCACGCTCGCATGATAAGGAGCGATATAGCCTTTTAAAATCTTACTAGAACAAGTGATTTCCCACCCCTTAACGCTGATATTGTCTTTAATGAGAATCGGCACCCCTTTAGCGCTAGCGCCATTAAGGCTAGGGGCTTTAATGTAAGCGTTCAAATCTGAAGCTCTAACCTTAGCGTCAATTTCGTTTTTAAGGGTTTCTAATTCATCTTGGGATAAAGAAAGGGCTTGTTTTAAAGTGATCATGTTTTTAGCCTTATTAAAAAATTTAATGGTAGTTTAACATGCTTAGATATAAAACGAGCTTATAAGAGCGTTTTTAAAAAGCGTTCAACTTGCTTATTCAAATCTTTCAAACTGGAGCTGTTGTCTATAACATAATCGCTCATGGCGCGTTTTTGCTCTATATCCATTTGACAAGCTAATCGCTGCAAGATTTCAGCTTCTTTGAGTGTGTCTCGCTCTAAAAGGCGCTCAATTTGTAAGGCCCTGGGTGCATAGATTAACACCACTTTACTCACAGGATAGCGTTTTTTACCCCCCACTTCAAAAAACAAAGGGATGTCTAAAAAATACGCTTGATGGTTTTTTTCTAATTCATAGGCTTTTTTAAGCATGCGTTCACGGATTAAGGGGTGTAAAAAATCCTCTAGCCATTTTAACTCATTAGCCTTTTGAAACACGATCGCGCCAAGCTTTTTGCGATTCAAAATATCCTTTTCTAAAATCTCTGATCCAAAATGTTGGGCGATTTTAAACCGGTGTTCTTGCAATAATTGGTGGGCGATCTTATCCGCATCTAAAATCTCATAGCCTTGCGATTCCAATATTTTAATGGTGGTGCTTTTACCGGTGCCTATCCCCCCTGTGAGAGCGATAGCGCTTTTTAAGATCATTTTAAGATTTGATATTGTCTTTAAAGACTTCTTGTAAATTTTTAGGCAAAGCGAATGCAGCCCTATGAATGTCTTCGTTATAGTATCTCACGCTTTTTAGCGCTTCTATTTTTGGCGTCATTAAATCTTTTAAGGGGTGGGTTTTAAAAGAAGCGTAAATATAACCCTTGTTGCTCAAAATCCTTAAAGGCGCTACAAAAGGCATGGCAACAGAAAAAACTCCGCCCATGTTTTTAAGGGCGTTTTGCATGCTCACATGTTCTAATAATGGGTGTTTGGCTACCGAAATAAACACCCCATCTTCTTTAAGCATTCTTTTTAAACCATCTATTTTATGAATATCCGGCTCTTGCAAGCAAAGGATCAAATCGTATTTTTTAATGTCTAAATCTAATAGTTGTTTAGCGTGCGTGAAATTCTTATTATTTTTCACTTCATGGAAATGGGGGAAAAAACTGATGAAGCTGTCTAAAATCTTTTCATCCGCTTGCACAAAATCTATATGCGTGTCGTATTTAAAAAGCTGGTGGGCTAATTCCAAATCAAACCCATCCACAATCAAAACCTCTTTAAGCTCTTTCTTGGTGCAACCCCCCATATGAGCGAGCAACTCGCTTTCAATATGCAAAAAATTCTTGAACAGCAATTGGCGGTTAAGCATCGCAATTTCACCAAAATCCTTAGATTTAAAAATCTCTAAGATATTATGCTCGCTTCTAACATCTAATAATTTCGCTTCTATGGTGTATTCTTTACGCAAATACGGCGTGATTTCTTGGGTGATCCACATAAACATTCCTTACTTTTTAAATAATATCCATGCCTTTGAAACGCTAACATGCTACCCAAAAAAATCTAAATTGTCGTAATAAACGCCCTAACTTTGGCATTCTAAAAAAAGTTCCGTATCGCTCTTAAAGCGCTCTTTTTTAAAGTCCAAATCAATACTGATGGCTTTATGCTGGCTGTCTAGTTTATCGGTTGAATGCTTTTTTAACACCATTTGACACTTTGAAATCTCAATGGTATTTAAAGCCTTATCCCCTATCGTATAAAGATCATCGCTCTTTTTTTCTAATAAAAAGGATTCATAAAAAGGCCTTAAACTCAAATCGCTGTCATTGGTGGTATAAGCATACGAAGAAATCTTGCCCTTAAATTGCGCGATTTGCGTTTTAGTGTCATTAAAAGTGAAAGTTTGGATCTGGCGATCTTTATTGTTTTGATCTTTTAAAAAACGCTTCAAGGCTTTGGATTTGATTTCTACCAACCATTGATCCCCTTCTTTACTCATGATAATATCCCCATCCTTTAGGGGGTAGAAATTTTGTTGGGAATATTCAATGAGTTTTGGATTTTTTGTTTTTCTTTTCGGTTTGTAAAGGAACGGGCTTTTTTCATTATTAGCGTTGTTGTTGGGATCGTTTTGGTATAGGGGCGGGTTTTTTTCATTATTATCGCTTGGCTCATTCAATAAAATCACAGAAGTTTCAGGGTTAAAAGAATCGTTTTCATCTTTAGTCAATTGGGCGAAAGAATCTCTTTCTTCTGTAGGCTGATACACCATGTTTTGTAAAAAAATCGTTTCGCTAAAGACTTCATAATCCGAATCCACATAGCTAGGGCGTTTAGAGCCGTCATTTTCTTGCTCTTGGGCTTTTTTTTGCAATTGGATAAACCTCTCTTGCGAGCAAGCTAAAAAGCATATTAAAATCATTATTACCACGCCTATTTTTTTGACTAAAAACAACGCTAGACCCTTATTTAAGCTTTAAATAATTATAATATTGTAATCTAATTTTGATTAAATTGAAGCGATAAAAAAGATGAATACAAGCCATAAAACTTTAAAAACCATTGCGATTTTAGGCCAGCCTAATGTGGGGAAAAGCTCACTATTTAACCGCCTGGCTAGAGAAAGGATCGCTATCACTTCAGATTTTGCAGGCACTACACGAGACATTAACAAACGAAAAATCGCATTGAATGGCCATGAAGTGGAATTGCTAGACACAGGAGGCATGGCTAAAGACGCTCTTTTGTCTAAAGAAATCAAAGCCCTTAATTTAAAAGCCGCTCAAATGAGCGATTTGATTTTATATGTTGTGGATGGCAAGTCTATCCCTAGCGATGAAGATCTTAAGCTTTTTAGAGAGGTTTTTAAAATCAACCCTAACTGCTTTTTAGTGATCAATAAGATTGATAACGACAAAGAAAAAGAGCGAGCTTATGCGTTTTCTTCTTTTGGCATGCCAAAGAGTTTTAATATCTCCGTTTCGCACAATAGGGGCATTAGCACGTTAATTGATGCGGTATTGAACGCATTGAATTTAAACCAAATCATAGAGCAAGATTTGGATGCGGATATTTTAGAAAGCCTAGAAACCCCTAATAACGCTTTAGAAGAAACTAAAGAAGAAGAAATCATTCAAGTAGGCATCATTGGGAGGGTGAATGTGGGCAAAAGCTCGCTTTTAAACGCGCTCACAAAAAAAGAAAGGAGTCTTGTTTCTAGCGTGGCTGGCACCACCATTGACCCCATAGATGAAACCATTCTAATAGGCGATCAAAAAATCTGCTTTGTGGATACCGCTGGCATCAGGCATAGAGGTAAAATCTTAGGCATTGAAAAATACGCCTTAGATCGCACGCAAAAAGCCTTAGAAAAATCCCACATCGCGCTTTTAGTTTTAGACGTGAGCGCTCCTTTTGTGGAATTGGACGAAAAGATCAGCTCCTTAGCGGATAAACACTCTTTAGGCATCATTCTCATTTTAAACAAATGGGACATCCGCTACGCCCCTTATGAAGAAATCATGGCAACTTTAAAAAGGAAATTCCGTTTTTTAGAATACGCCCCCGTGATCACAACCAGCTGCTTAAAAGCGCGCCATATAGATGAAATCAAGCATAAAATCATAGAAGTCTATGAGTGTTTTTCCAAACGCATTCCTACAAGCTTGCTCAATAGCGTGATTTCTCAAGCCACCCAAAAACACCCCTTGCCAAGCGATGGAGGGAAATTAGTGAAAGTGTATTACGCCACGCAATTTGCCACCAAACCCCCTCAAATCTCTCTTATAATGAATCGCCCTAAAGCCTTGCATTTCAGTTACAAACGCTATTTGATCAACACCTTAAGGAAAGAATTTAATTTTTTAGGCACGCCTTTAATCCTTAACGCTAAAGATAAAAAGAGCGTCCAGCAAAACTAATTTTTTATGCATGAAACCCCCTTGAAAAAGCGTTTTTGCTTGATTTATCTTTAGGATTTGATTATAATTACCGCTCAATCAGTCAGGCTAAGCGGTTGAATCGCTTGGTTTTGGCATCCATTAGAAAAGGGGTTATCCACATGAACAAAGCGGAATTTATTGATTTGGTTAAAGAAGCGGGTAAATACAGCAGCAAAAGAGAAGCCGAAGAAGCGATCAGCGCCTTTACTCTAGCGGTAGAAACAGCTTTAAGCAAGGGTGAAAGCGTGGAGTTGATTGGTTTTGGCAAATTTGAAACCGCAGAGCAAAAAGGCAAAGAGGGTAAAGTTCCAGGAAGCGATAAAACTTATAAAACCGAAGACAAACGAGTACCTAAATTCAAACCCGGCAAAATCCTTAAACAAAAAGTTGAAGAAGGCAAGTAAATCTAATCCACTCAGCAAGGGGCTTATCAATAGAGTTTCTTGCTTTCTTATAAAATGTCCTTGTAGCTCAGCTGGATAGAGCGTATGATTCCTAATCGTAAGGTCGTGGGTTCGAATCCCGCCAAGGACACCATTCGCACTATTTCTACTACCATAGGGATTTAAAATAGTCGTTGTTTGTGTTTTTGATGAAAAAGGTTGGTAATTAAAAGAACTTAAAAACTCTTTTTGAATCATTTTAAAAATTTAACCTTATCCTTAAAAAGCACTCAAAAAAATATTTTATTTTTCATCTTATTTAAAAAATATTCAAAGCATTTTTTACAATTAAAAAGATCTTGCAAAAAGCAAGCGATAACCTCTTAAAAAAGCGCTCTTTAAGGGGGTTTTAGTTGTGGGTTGTAGGGGAGGATTTTTCAAAATGCCCCCTATCCTATTAAGAAAATGGGTTTAAAAATCAAACTTAAAAAATGAGTTTTATCATAAAATAAAATCTCAAAATGATAAAAACAAGCCATTAAATCCCCCTTTTTTAAAAAATTGAGTTATCCCTATTAAAAATTGAGAAAACCAAAAAATCATAATCCCCTAGATTTTAAATTAAAAACTCACTAACCTTAAGCTTAGTAAAAATATCCGCATGACAAATCCATTCAAAAATGATATAATACCCCTTAATGAATTCATTTTAAGGAAAATGCCCATGCGTTTGCACACTGCCTTTTTTGGTATTAATTCGTTGCTTGTCGCCACTCTTTTGATAAGCGGTTGCAGTCTCTTTAAAAAGCGTAACACTAACGCTCAGCTAATCCCCCCTTCAGCTAACGGGTTGCAAGCCCCCATTTATCCCCCAACCAATTTCACCCCCAGAAAGAGCATTCAGCCTCTCCCAAGCCCTCGCCTTGAGAATAACGATCAGCCCATCATTAGCTCTAATCCCACTAACGCTATCCCTAACACCCCTATCCTCACGCCCAATAATGTCATTGAGTTGAACGCGGTAGGCATGGGTGTGGCTCCAGAATCCACCATTTCGCCCTCTCAAGCCCTAGCTTTGGCTAAGCGAGCGGCTATTGTTGATGGCTACCGCCAATTAGGTGAAAAAATGTATGGCATCAGGGTGAACGCTCAAGACACCGTCAAAGACATGGTTTTACAAAATTCCGTGATTAAAACGAGGGTGAATGCCCTCATTCGTAACGCTGAAATCACTGAGACTATCTATAAAGACGGCTTGTGCCAGGTGAGCATGGAGCTTAAATTAGACGGCAGGATTTGGTATCGTATTTTGAGCGGAGCGAGAGGATAAACCCTCTCACTCTATAATCATGCGGTATTTTAAAAACGCTTTTTTATTATTTTTCATGACGCTTTTTTTTGTCTCTTGCTCTAAGCACCCTTTTTCTAAGCAAACCCCCAAAACTAGGGAGCAAATCAGACAAGAAGAAGCCAATAAAAAAAGAGAAGAGACTTTGAATGCCTTGCGCCAATTCAGACTCATTTACATTAACACGCCAGTTTTTCGCTTTTATGATTACGGCACGATCAAAACCGATAAAGACCACAATACTGAAGTAACCCTTTATAAGCTCAGCCAAAAAGTGGGCGATATTTACATGACTAAACGGAGCATTTGTTTTAGCCAAAAATGTTCGGCCAAATGGATTGCTGCAAGGGATTTGTTTGGCAAGGTGAGCTATGGGGATTTGTTTGATGATATTGTTTTAGGGAGGGATATTTTTAAAGGCTTAGGGAAACGCCACTTAACCCCTGAATACGTGATCCAAAGGTTTCAAAAAAGCGGGGAAATTATCCTTTATGAAAGAAAAAATGGCCTGATTTCTTTCCAAAACTTGACTCAAAAAATTGCTATTAGGATTGAACCCTATGAGCCTTCTTTGCAAGATTTAGAAGACAATGAAAACGCTGATAGCGAGCTTCAATGAAAAACTTTTCCCCACTCTATTGTCTTAAAAAGCTCAAAAAACGCCATTTAATCGCTTTGAGCCTGCCCTTGCTTTCTTATGCCAATGGCTTTAAAATCCAAGAGCAAAGCTTGAATGGCACGGCTTTAGGCTCGGCGTATGTCGCTGGGGCTAGGGGTGCTGACGCTTCTTTTTACAACCCGGCTAACATGGGCTTTACTAACGATTGGGGCGAAAACAGAAGCGAATTTGAAATGACCACCACCGTGATTAACATTCCAGCCTTTAGCTTTAAAGTCCCTACGACCAATCAAGGCCTGTATTCGGTAACGAGTTTAGAAATTGATAAAAGCCAACAAAATATTTTAGGCATCATCAACACTATAGGGCTTGGCAATATCCTTAAAGCGCTTGGCAATACGGCCGCTACCAACGGCCTGCAACAAGCTATCAATCGTGTTCAAGGGCTTATGAACTTAACCAATCAAAAAGTCGTAACCCTCGCTTCAAAGCCTGACACTCAAATCGTGAATGGCTGGACAGGCACGACTAATTTTGTTTTACCCAAGTTTTTTTATAAAACGCACACGCATAACGGCTTCACTTTTGGGGGGAGTTTCACCGCTCCTAGCGGGTTGGGTATGAAATGGAATGGTAAGGGGGGGGAATTCTTGCATGACGTGTTTATCATGATGGTAGAGCTTGCCCCTAGCATGAGTTATACTATTAATAAACGCTTTTCTGTGGGTGTAGGCTTAAGGGGGCTTTATGCGACCGGGAGCTTTAACAACACCGTTTATGTGCCTTTAGAAGGCGCTTCGGTTTTGAGCGCGGAGCAAATTTTAAATTTACCTAACAATGTTTTTGCCGATCAAGTGCCAAGTAATATGATGACTTTATTAGGCAATATTGGCTACCAGCCAGCGCTCAATTGCCAAAAAGCCGGTGGGGACATGAGCGATCAAAGCTGTCAAGAGTTTTACAACGGCTTGAAAAAAATCATGGGTTATAGCGGTTTAATCAAAGCGAGCGCGAATCTTTATGGCACGACTCAAGTCGTGCAAAAATCTAACGGGCAAGGCGTATCAGGTGGGTATAGAGTGGGTTCGAGTTTGCGCATCTTTGATCATGGCATGTTTTCTGTGGTGTATAATTCTTCAGTTACCTTTAACATGAAAGGCGGTTTGGTGGCTATCACAGAGCTTGGCCCTTCTTTAGGGAGCGTTTTGACTAAAGGCAGCTTGAATATCAATGTTTCACTCCCCCAAACTTTAAGCTTAGCCTACGCCCATCAATTTTTTAAAGACCATTTGAGAATAGAGGGGGTGTTTGAGCGCACCTTTTGGAGTCAAGGGAATAAATTTTTAGTCACCCCTGATTTTGCGAACGCCACTTACAAGGGCTTAAGCGGGACGGTGGCTTCACTAGACTCTGAAACGCTTAAAAAAATGGTAGGCCTAGCGAATTTTAAAAGCGTGATGAACATGGGGGCTGGCTGGAGGGACACCAACACCTTTAGATTAGGGGTAACTTACATGGGTAAAAGCTTGCGTCTAATGGGCGCTATTGATTATGATCAAGCCCCAAGCCCCCAAGATGCGATAGGCATTCCGGACTCTAATGGCTATACCATAGCTTTTGGGACTAAATACAATTTTAGGGGCTTTGATTTGGGCATAGCGGGGAGTTTCACTTTTAAGAGCAACCGCTCTAGTTTGTATCAATCCCCAACCATTGGGCAATTGAGAATCTTTAGCGCTTCCTTAGGCTATCGCTGGTAAAACATGCCAAATCATCAAAACATGCTAGATAACCAAACGATTTTAATCACCGGAGGCACTGGGAGTTTTGGAAAGCGCTTTGTTCGTAAGGTTTTAGACACCACTAACGCTAAAAAAATCATTGTTTATAGCCGAGATGAATTAAAGCAAAGCGAAATGGCCATGGAATTCAATGATCCTAGGATGCGTTTTTTTATCGGCGATGTGAGGGATTTAGAGCGCTTGAATTACGCTTTAGAGGGCGTGGATATTTGTATCCATGCGGCCGCGCTCAAGCATGTGCCTATCGCTGAATACAACCCCCTAGAATGCATTAAAACCAATATCATGGGAGCGAGCAATGTGATTAACGCATGCTTAAAAAATGAAGTGAGCCAGGTCATCGCTCTGAGCACCGATAAAGCCGCTAACCCCATTAACCTCTACGGCGCGACGAAATTGTGCAGCGATAAGCTCTTTGTGAGCGCGAATAATTTTAAAGGCTCTTCTCAAACGCAATTTGGCGTGGTGCGTTATGGTAATGTGGTGGGGAGTCGTGGGAGCGTGGTGCCGTTTTTTAAAAAATTAGTTCAAAACAAAGCGAGTGAAATCCCCATTACCGATATTCGCATGACACGATTTTGGATCACCTTAGATGAGGGGGTTTCTTTTGTGCTTAAAAGCTTGAAAAGAATGCATGGGGGGGAAATTTTTGTGCCTAAAATCCCTAGCATGAAAATGACCGATCTCGCCAAAGCCCTAGCCCCCAATACTCCTACTAAAATCATAGGGATTCGTCCGGGCGAAAAACTCCATGAAGTGATGATCCCTAAAGATGAAAGCCATTTAGCCCTAGAATTTGAAGACTTTTTTATCATTCAGCCCACTATAAGCTTCCAAACGCCTAAAGATTACACGCTCACCAAACTCCACGAAAAAGGCCAAAAAGTCGCCCCTGATTTTGAATACAGCAGCCACACTAACAACCAATGGCTAAAGCCTGATGATTTGTTAAAATTATTATGAATTTTTTAGAAGATTTGTTTTACCCCTTAAGATTGTTAGAAAACAAGCGCGTTTTATTGCTCGTGAGCGGATCTATTGCGGCGTATAAATCCCTAGAATTAGTGCGCTTGTTGTTTAAAAGCGGGGCTAGTATCCAAGTGGTGATGAGCAAGGCTGCGAAAAAATTTGTTACGCCCTTAAGTTTTGAAGCTTTGAGCCACCATAAAGTCTTGCATGATCGTAATGAAAAATGGTATTACAACCACCAAAACAAATTGCACCACAACCACATCGCATGCGCTGCTAGCGCTGATTTACTCATCTTTGCCCCTTTAAGCGCTAACAGCTTGTCTAAAATCGCTCACGCTTTAGCGGATAATACCATCAGCACGACTTTTTTAGCTTGCGCTTCCCCTAAAATCCTAGCCCCTAGCATGAACACTAACATGCTCAATTCCTCTATCATTCAAAGTAATTTAAAACGCTTGAAAGATTCCAATCACATCATTTTAGACACCCAAAACGCGCTTTTAGCATGCGACACTAAAGGCGATGGGGCGATGGCTGAGCCTTTAGAAATCCTTTTTAAAGCCACCCAAACGCTCTTAAAAGACGCTTATTTTGAAAACAGAGAAGTCATAGTCATGGGCGGCGCGAGTGTGGAAAAGATTGACAGCGTTAGAATTATTAGCAATCTTTCTAGCGGGATTCAAGCGAGCGCTTTGGCTTTAGCGTTATATTTTAAGGGAGCGAAAGTGACTTTGATTGCATCCAACTTCCCCACTCCTTTGCCTAAAGAAATCGCAAGCGTTTTAGTTAGCGACACCGCTTCTTATGAAAACGCCTTGAATAACGCCGCTAAAAACTTGCAAAAGCATGCCTTAAAACCCCTACTCTTCAATTTAGCCGCCATTAGCGATTATGTGCCTAAAACTTCTTTTAACCATAAGCTTAAAAAAAGCGAACTGGGTCAAACCCTAAACGTTGAATGCGTTCAAAATAAGGATTTACTAGCTTCTATCAATCCTAATCAATTCGTTAAAATCGGTTTTAAAGCCGAAGATAATCAACAAAACGCTATCAAAAACGCGCAAAATCTTTTAAAACCTTCTCAAGATAGCGGCAAGGATTGTTCCATGGTCGCTTTGAATCTCATTAAAGATTTGCGCCCTTTTGGCTCATTAGAGAATGAATTGTGGCTTTTTAGCCATAAAAAAACCCAAAAAATCCCTTCTATGAACAAATTAGAAGCGAGCTTTAAAATCCTTGATTTTATCAAAGACAACGCCCTTTAATGCTAGAAGCCCTAAACGCCCTAAACCAGCTTAACGCCCTTCATTCCAAAAACGCCGCGCACCATTTTAACGCTACTTTACCCATTCTTTTAAAGGTTTTAGAAAAACAAGATAAAGATCTTTTTCTTTTGCAAGTGGGTAATAAAATTATCCCCACCAAAAGCGAACAGGAATTGAAAATCAATCAGCCTTATTTTGCGACCATGCAAAAAAATCAGCTGGGCGATATTGTGCTTAAAAATTTAGTGCCTGCCCCAAAAATCTTAGACGCATTGGACGATTTGCCCGCCCTTGAAATGAAGAAATTAAAAGAAATATTGAGCGCTAAAGACAATACCCCTTTAAAAGAATACAAAGAGTTTTTGAGCGAAAAATTAATCCATGCTAAAAATTCGCAAGAGTTTTTGAATACAGCCAACATGCTTTTAAGCTTGCAATCGCAGGTTTTAAGCTTTGTAATTGAAAACGAACGCAAAAAAGCCTTTTTGCAGATGAAAGCCAAAAAACAAAGCGTTGATTTTTACGCTCTGTATCCTAACTTGGGCGAAATTGGCGGCGTTATTTATTTGAAGGAAAAAGAAAAACAACTTTTTTTAAAAACCACCCTCCAAAGGACTCAAGAGGTTTTAAAAGAGGCTCAAAACACCCTTTTAGGCTTCTCTTGCGTGGAAATTTCGTGCGAAAAAACCCCCATGCTTTTTGCCTTTGAAGAGCACTTATTGGACACGCTGGGGTAAGTTTTTAGCGTTTTAAAAACGCCTTTATGATGGATTTAAGCGCTTTTTTATCCAACAAAAGAGCGATACCCTCTTTTTACATTAATCCATGCGGAATTTTAGAATTCCTCACGCATTTTTTAAAAGTTTTCCAACCGCTAAGGCTTTATCTTTAGCTTGCGTGATCGCGCTGATGACTGCGATACCCCCATATTCCCACAATTTTGAAGCGTTATCTGTCGTGATGCCCCCAATCGCTATCAGGGGTTTTTTTACCCCGCTATCGTGTATTTTTTTTAAAAGATTGACGCCTACAACTTCTTTAGCGTCTTTTTTAGATGGCGTGGGGAAAATAGGGCCTACCCCTAAATAGGCTACGCCGTCTAAATGGCGCGCTTTTAGGGCTTGCTCTAAAGTGTTAACGCTCAAACCGATAAAAAGGCACTTTTGGCATAAAGTTACTACCTCTTCTATAGCCATGTCTTCTTGCCCCACATGCACGCCATCAGCCTTTAATTCCAGCGCGAGTCGCACCTCATCATTAATAATAAAAGGCGCGCCGTATTTTTTGCATAATTTTTGACACTCTAGGGCTAATCGTTTGATTTCAACAGGATCTTGTAAGGCTAAATCGCCTTTTTGGCGGAATTGAAACGCTGTGATTTTAGATTGTAAAGCTAATTCTAAAGTGTCTAAAAGCGCGTTTATCCTATCGCCTTTTATATGGTAGAAATCTTGCGAACCAGCCACAAACATGAGTTTCAAACAATCCGCATCAAACATGCTTTTTGATGCTCCACAAATTCAAAGGCCCATGCCCATGCCCAATGTTTAAGGGGTTTTGAATGATGATAGTTAAAAGCTCTTTAGCCTTTGTGATAGCGTTTTTTAAATCCAGCCCTTGAGCGAGTAAGCCCACAATCAAGCTAGACAGAGTGCAGCCCGTGCCATGCGTGTTTTTGGTGTTGAATCGCTTGGCGTTTAGAATAAATTCAGCGTCTTCTAAAAACACCCAATCGTTGCTAAATTCCCCTTGAAAATGCTCTGTATGCCCCCCTTTAATCACAGCGTTTTTAACGCCTAAATCCCTTAAAACACCCATCGCTTTTGAAGCGCTTTTATCGTCTCGCGCTTGAACGCCTGTGAGCGCATAAACTTCAGGGAGGTTAGGGGTTAATAAATTGGTTTTGGGTAAAAGGCGTTTTTTTAAGCTTAAAATCGCCTCTTCTTCTAAAAGCAAAGCCCCATTCTTTGCCACCATCACCGGATCTAAAACGCACAACCCAAAATCACAAGTTTCTAAAGCGTCCGCCACGCATTCAATGATTTGAGCGTTGCACAACGCCCCCATTTTGAACGCTTTGATAGAAAAATCATCTCTAATGGCTAGGATTTGCGCTTTCACGCTCTCTACGCTCAATGGATACACCCCATGCACGCCCTGTGTGTTTTGGGCGGTGATGCAAGTGATCACGCTTGTCCCAAACACGCCCAAAGTTTGAAACGCTTTCAAATCGGCCTGTATCCCAGCGCCCCCACCGCTATCGCTACCAGCAATGCTTAAAACTTGCGGATAAACTTTCACAATACTTCCTTAATAAGGCTATTTTCTAACTCTATGGGCAAGCTTAGAGCGTCTAAAAAATAAAACAAGAACGAACCATTAGAGCCGTTATTTTCTGACACTTTTTTTTGCGCACTGAAAGCGGCTTGTTTATAGAAAGCGCAAAGTTGCGCCATAGAATCTAAGGGGTCTTTTTTCAAACTCAAAAAGCTCGCGCATGCTGCTGCATGCAAACACCCAGCCCCAGTAATTGCGGCCAAATATTCGCTCCCCCCAGTAATACTCAAAACTTTTTCCCCATCGCTCACGTAATCTGTTTTGCCCGTCATTACGGCTATCACAGAATACTTTTGAGCCGCTCGTTTGACCATTTCTATAGGCGTGGCGGAATGCTTGGAATCTAACCCCTTACTTTCGCAAGAAATACCCACTAAAGAGCCTAATTCGGCGGCATTGCCCCTAAGCGCGCTAATCCCTTCGCTTTCTAAAAGCTCTAAACTTGTGTCATAGCGCAGAGCGCTCGCTGAACACCCCACAGGATCTAACACGATGGGTTTATCCAAAGCCTTGTAACGTTTGATCGCCTCTTTAGCGCATAAAATGGTGCGTTCATTGAGGGTGCCAATATTAATAGCGAGCGCGTCAGAAATTTTTGCTAAATCGGGCATTTCAGCGATCGCATCGCTCATTAAAGGCGATGCCCCTAAAGCTAACAAACCATTAGCCACAAATTGCGCCACCACATAATTGGTGATATTATGCACTAAGGGGCGTTTTTGGCGTAATTCTTTTAACATTTTGATGAACCTCCTTAAATTTTTTTTATTTTATACAAAAAATCCCTTGAGCGGCGCTGTTTTTGAAATTTAATGCAAAAGCGTTCAACAATGAACTATTTTTCATTAACCTCATCTTTTTTAACCCCATTTTTCTTAAATATAGCGCTAGTGAGATCACAAAAGCGGTGGAAAAAGCGAGAAAGGCTTGCAGCGACTTTTTCTTTCACCTCTTGATAGCGCGAATTTTTGTCAAACCTGGAGACTTTTTCTTCAATGATTTTAGGAAATTCCGTCCCGCTGAAATTGATTTCACCCCCACTAAAGGCATGCTGCATGAACGAATAGGCTTTTTCTTCATTCAAGCGGTTTTCTTCTATGATTTTTTGGAATTCCTCTTCTCTTTTTTGGTGGATATAATCTTGAAAATGCGCATGGACTTCTTGGTCTTTGTTGTATTTGTCAATGAAATCCATGATCAAATCTTTTTTATTCCTTAATTCTATGCTGGAGTTGATGATTGGCTCTATTTTGGTTTTAACGCCTTGGATTTCCACCCCATGCTCTTTAGCGAATTTTTCAATCAAGTTTAAAATATAGTCAATATTGACTTCCACCTGCTTAATGAGTTCAGTTTCAAAAATCAAATCGTCGTTAATCTCTTCTTTATCCCTCCCTTTTTCTGGCCTCATTTCATCGTAAAAATCAAGGTATTTGCTTTGATAGTCTTGAAAATCCCTGGGATTGATGTAATCGTCTTTGTTGAAATTTTCAAAGCTGTTTAAAATATTTTCTAATTTCAAAATCTTGCCAAAAAGCTTAATGAAATCCTTTTTCTGGCTTTCTGAAATGATTGGCTCTTTTAAAGGGAATTCGGCTAAAAGCCTTCCAATCAAACCCTCATAGCCCTCGTATTCTTTATTGTTATCCGTGTAGCCTTTCAAATAATCTTCATATTTTCTTAATAGCGCAATAGACCTAGCGTCCTTATTGCCAAAAAGCATGAGCGCATCATTCAAATCCTGCTCTAAATCCCTAAAACACACGATATTCCCATGCGTTTTAACGCTATCTAAAATGCGGTTTGCGCGTGAAAAAGCCTGAATTAGCCCATGGTATTTGAGGTTTTTATCCACCCAAAGGGTGTTGAGCCTTGCAGCGTCAAACCCGGTCAAAAACATATTAACTACCATTAAAAGATCGATTTCACGATCTTTGACTTTTTGAGAAAGATCCTTGTAATAGCTTTGGAATTTTTGATCCGAAGTGTCAAAAGAAGTTTTAAACATCCCGTTATAATCCGCAATCGCGCCCTCTAAAAAATCCCTTGAGCTTTTGTCTAACCCGCTAGCGCTTTCATTGTTTTCATCTTCTAGCGCTTCAATTTCTTCATTAGCGCTATAACTGAAAATGGTAGCGATTTTAAGGTCGTGTTTTTCTTCTTTAAAGGCTTGGTAGTATTTTTTCAGCGCTTCTATGCTAGAGCATGCCAGAATGGAATTGAATTTTTTATTTTTAGTGGCTTGATTAAAACGCTCTAAAATGCATTTAGTAATTTCTTTGATCCTCCTACTATCTAAAAGCACACTTTTTTCATCAACCGCTCTCACCTCTTTATCCTTAATGCCCTCTTTAGCTTTAATGGTGTTGTGGTATTCCACCCTAAAGGGCAAAACATTTTTATCCCTAATCGCATCAATAATAGTGTATTGGTGGAGGCATTTCCCAAATTTTTGCTCTGTCGTGCCTAACGGGTTGTTTTTATCGCAATTAGCTGCAAAAATGGGCGTGCCAGTAAAGCCAAAAAGGTGGTATTTTTTAAACGCTTTAGTGATAGTTTGATGCATTGAGCCTAACTGACTCCTGTGGCATTCATCAAAAATCATCACCACTTCTTCATTAAAAATCGCATGCCCTTTAAGGTGGGATTTAACGAATTTGTCTAATTTTTGGATCGTGGTGATAATGATTTTAGCGCTAGGGTTTTCAAGCTGTTGTTTTAGAATCTTGGTGCTTGTGTTGGAATTAGCGCAATCTTTTTGGAATTTATCGTATTCTTTCATGGTTTGATAGTCTAAATCCTTCCTGTCCACCACAAACAAAACCTTTGAAATGTGTTCTAATTCTTTGGCCAAAGTCGCGCTTTTAAAGCTCGTTAAGGTTTTACCGCTCCCTGTCGTGTGCCAGATATAGCCTGCGCTTTGGCTTTTCTTATAAGTTTTACTCTCATGCGTGGCTTTGATTTTTTCCAAAATCCTTTCGGCCGCCACGATTTGATAAGGCCGCATCACCAATAAAACCTCATCGCTTGTGAAAACGCAATAGCGCGTTAAAATATTCAAAAGGCTGCGCTTCGCAAAAAACGACTTGGCAAAATCCATTAAATCCTCAATATTACGATTCTTGCTGTCCGCCCAATAATTCGTGAATTCAAAAGTATCGGCTTTATTGTTTTTTTCCAACTGGGCTATTCTGGTGGTGTTTGAATAGTATTTAGAGCTCGTGCCGTTACTGATGACAAAAATCTGCACGAACTCAAAAAGCCCGTCTTCAGCGCTAAAACTATCCCTTTTATAGCGCTTGATCTGATTGAACGCCTCCCTGATCGCCACGCCTCTTTTTTTCAATTCCACATGCACTAAAGGCAAGCCATTCACAAGGATGCTCACATCATAGCAGTTCTCATACTTCCCCCCTTTATTGCTGTATTGGTGGATCACTTGCAAGGCGTTTCTGTGGATATTTTTCTTATCAATGATTTTAACGTTTTTGGTTTTCCCGTTCTCAAGGGTTAAATTAAAAATCGGATCTTCTTGGATCTTTTTTGTTTTAGCCTTATAATCTTCGTTTTTATTAGCGATGAATTGAGAATAAAGAGCGTCCCATTCTTGCTCCGTGAAACAATGATTATTAAGCTTTTCTAACTGCTCTTTTAAATTGTCTTTCAATTCCTTTTCGTTGTGGATTTGTTTAAATTCATAGCCTTGTTTTTCTAAAAGCGCGATAAACGCCCTTTCTAGCTCTGCTTCGCTCTCATAAGCGCTTTTCCTTTCATTACTGCTATGAAATTCCGCTACTACCGTGCTTTCATTGCTTTCTGCGATGGTTTCGTAATTCATGTTATTCCTTTTAAAAAATATTTCAAATTCATTTTATAAGAAAAATATTTCAAATTCATTTTATAAGGGGATAGGGGGGTATTTTGCGATAATACCCCCCTTAACCCCCTTAAGATCCCCCTAACCCCCCAAGACCGCTTTTTTTCAAGAGGCTATCACTTGCTTACGCAAGCTCTTTGTTCTTTATTGGGGGTTAGTGGTTTGAAAGTCAGTAGTTTTTCTCTGTAATATTCGTATTGCTTTTTTCTCGCTTCTATTTCAGCTGGGATACCGGCTAATAAATCGGTGGTTAGGGCCAAAAATTCATCCAAAATCTTAACGATCTCTTGTTGGATTTCTAGGGGTGGGATGGGGATTGTTATTTTTGAATAGCGAGAAATCCACTGCCTTGTATGTTCCCCACTGATATTATAGGGAATAGTTTGCATATAAAAAAAGATAAATCTGATGTTAATTGTAGGATTTTTTGGGAGTAAGATTTTCATAGCGCTTGATTTTACTTTGAAAGGGAAATCAACCCATTGGGTCGCTGTTGTGAAATCGTCAAAGATGATAACCGGAGCGTTTTTACTCGCTTGATAAATATTGTCTTTTTCGTTTGTATAACCTAAAATAAAGGTTTTTCCTGCGGTTAAAACGGGGGTAGGATAACTTTTATCAAATTCTTTACTCGTTACGCAATATTTATTGGGTTGATCATACTCTAGCACCTCCCCCAACTTCCTAAACTCCACCCCCTTAGGCGCTAAGGTTTGGAGTAAGGTTTTTAAGCGTTTGGGGTAGGTTTTTGCGCTAATTTTGGCGTCTTTGTGGTTTTGTTTGGTGTCCTTAAAGTCTAAAAGCATGTTTTGGTAATATTGGTATTGCTTTTTTCGCGCTTTTAATTCTGTGTTTAATTCTGTGTTTAATTCTGTGAAAGCGTCCAAGATCTTAACGATCTCTTGTTGGATTTCTAGGGGCGGAATGGGGATTGTTATTTGCATAATATTATTACTAGAAATGCTATAAGGTATAGCGCTTCTATTTGAAATAGAATATAAATAATTTTGCATGTTTGTTAATACATAATAAAGGTATCTATTGATTAGGGTTTCTTTTGGAATGACAGAAAAACAAACATCATTTGCCCAAAACTTTTGATTTTGCCAATTGACAAATCCGGCAGTTCCATATTGAGCTATAGTGATTGTATTTTCCTCTCTGTTATATTCATTTAAATATCCCATAAATCCTATTCCACCAGATACAACGGGATATTTTCCTTTATCTAATATTTCTTTTTTTGTAACCCTTTTACCCCTAATTATTTCACACACCTCCCCCAATTTCCTAAACTCCACCCCCTTAGGCGCTAGAGTTTGGAGCAATCGCTCTATTTTGTTCATTTTGCCCCCTTTAAGCTTCTAGCTCTTTGATGATGGATTCAAGGCTGTTTCTTAAAGCGCTCTGTTTTTTTACGATTTGAGAAATTTCACCATTAAGCGCTTTAATGTCAATGATTTCTTTCGTGTCTTCTTGCTCCACGTAGCGGTTCACCGAAAGGTTGTAATCGTTTTCTTGGATTTTCTCAATATTGGCTAGGGCCGAAAAATGCTTGATCGCTTTCCTTTCGGTATAGGTTTGCAAAATCTTTTCTCGGTTGTGCTCTTTGAGTTTGTTTTTCTTGCCCTCTTTGAGGAATTCCTTACTCGCATCAATAAAAAAGCGTGGTGTCGTCTTTTTTGTTTTTCTTAAGCACTAAAATGCAAGTAGCGATACTCGTTCCAAAAAAGAGGTTGTCTGGTAAAGCGATCACGCAGTCAATGAAATTTTCTTTCACTAAATACTCTCTGATTTTCTTTTCGGCACCGCCTCTATAAAGCACCCCGGGAAATTCCACGATCGCAGCCGTGCCGCTATTGGATAAATAAGAAAGCATGTGCATGGTGAAGGCGAGATCGGCGGCGTTTTTGGGCGCTAGCGCACCGGCTTTGCTAAAACGCTCATCGTTGATTAAAAGGGGGTTGTTATCGCCTATCCATTTAGTGGAATAGGGAGGGTTGGAAACGATCGCATCAAAAGGCTCATCGTCTTCATGCTTGGGGTCTAAAAGCGTGTCCCCGTGTGCGATGTGGAATTTAGAATAGTTGATGTCATGCAAAAACATGTTGATGCGGCAAAGGTTGTAAGTGGTCAAATTGATTTCTTGCCCAAAATACCCTTTTGAGACGTTTTTATCGCCTAACACTTTAGAAAATTGCAAGAGTAACGATCCGCTCCCACAGCATGGGTCATAAACTTTATTAATACTCTCTTGGTTGTGCAGGGTGATTTTAGCGAGCAGTTCGCTCACTTCTTGGGGGGTGAAAAATTCCCCTCCGCTTTTGCCGGCATTGCTTGCATACATGGTCATTAAATATTCATAAGCGTCGCCAAAAACATCAATCCCGCTTTTTTGGTAATCGCCTAATTGCATGCCCCCTATGGCTTGAAGGATTTTATTCAATTTTTCAACCCTAGTTTTATGAGAGCTCCCTAATTTATTGCTATTGACATCTAAATCCGCAAACAAGCCTTTGACATTTTCTTCTGATTTAAACCCTAGGCTGGATTTTTCTATTTCGTTAAAAATATTTTGTAAGGTTACATTGAGATCTTCGTTACTAGGCGCGTTTTTTAGCGCGTTACAAAATAAAGCGCTTGGCGGGATGAAAAAGCCTTTTTCTTCAATAAGCCCTTCTCTTGCGCGCTCGGCTTCTTCGTCGCTTAATGAAGCGTAATCAAAACTCGGATCGCGCTTTCGCTCTTCTTTATTGATGTAATGAGTCATGTTTTCTGAAATGTAGCGGTAAAAAAGAATGCCTAAAACGTATTGCTTGAAATCCCAGCCATCCACTGAGCCTCTCAATTCATTCGCCACTTTCCAAATGGTGTTGTGCAATTCGTTACGCTCTAATGAAGCATGGTTATTAAATTTCGTGTTCGCTTTGTTTGTGTTTTCCATGAGATAAGCCCCTTTTTTGTGTTTTTTTGATTGGCGGTTTTGTTTGGCGTTTTTAGCCTTTAAAGGTTTCATTATAGCAAAGAATATTATTTTTTTATCCCTTGCGTTTGCTCTGTATTTGTGGGGCAAATAAGCTATAATCCCATTTTTAAAATTCATTTTTAAAGGGGTTTGAATGGTATTTGACAGAACGGTTAGCGTGAGAGAAAAAAAAGCGGCTAAGGCGCTTGGGATTATTGGGGTGATCTTTTTTATTTTGTTTGGCATTGTGATAAGCGGGGTGGCTTTTCAAAAAGAGTGGGTGCAACAATTGGATTTGTTTTTTATAGATTTGATCCGTAACCCAGCCCCCATTCAAGGGAGCGCGTGGCTTTCTTTCGTGTTTTTTAGCACATGGTTTGCGCAAAGCAAGCTCACCACTCCTATAGCCTTACTCATTGGCTTGTGGTTTGGGTTTCAAAAACGCATCGCTTTGGGGGTGTGGTTTTTCTTTAGCATCTTATTAGGTGAATTCACCTTAAAACTCCTTAAGCTTTTAGTGGCGCGCCCACGGCCTGTAACCAATGGCGAATTGGTTTTTGCGCATGGCTTTAGTTTCCCCAGCGGGCATGCTTTAGCTTCAGCGCTTTTTTACGGCTCTTTGGCGTTGTTGTTATGCTATTCTAACGCAAACAATCGCACTAAAACTATTGGCGCTGTTATTTTACTTTTTTGGATTGTTTTAATGTCGTATGATAGGGTTTATTTGGGCGTGCATTACCCTAGCGACGTTTTAGGAGGGTTTTTATTAGGGATTGCTTGGTCGTGTTGCTCTTTAGCGCTCTATTTAGGGTTTTTGAAACGCCCTTACAAAGCCGCTTAAAGCGTTTTTAAAATCTCGTTTTTTAAAAAGAAAGCGATGGGTTAGGGTATAGCTCCTCTTTCTTTTTAACCTCATCAAATTCATCTTTATAGCGTTGTGGGTGGTTTGGGTCATAATCCACAACGCTCTTTAAAAAACCGCTGAATTTTTCATTTTTCGCACTAAGCTCTGAAGCCACGGTGTAATCAATCTTTTCTTTGTATTTAGCGTTCAATAAAATAGCGCTTTTATCCTCATCCGTTCTTAAATCAATCACGCCAATCCCAAAACTCGCATGCAAACGCTTCAACAAATCCATGAGTTGGGGATTATGCGTATCAATATGATGGCCCACTAAATACCCCTCATTAGCCCACGAGCTGTTAGAAATCGCTTGAAAATAACACTCCCTGCAATTATGCACGCTGATTTCTTTTTTCAATTCAAAGCTCACCAATTTAACGGGCAAAGTATCAAATTTCTTAGAAAAAGCGATTAAATTTTCATTAGACCATTCAGCGTGTAAAAACCTAACCCCCACCATGTCCGGATAAAGCCACCTGTCCATGCCTTTTGGCGATTTCACACTCTCTTCATGAAAAATGGTTTTCGTGTAGCATTTCAAATTTTCATTATGAATAGCCATGTAAGTTAAAAAGGGGTGCAAATCCCTTTCATGCATGATTTTATTATGCACGATTTTAGCGCTTGGAGCGCTTATTTTTTCCATATTCAAAAACGGCTCTTTAGCCGCGCTTTTTAAAGCGATTAAAACCGGCTTTTCTTGCGTTTTCAAAAAAGGCAGCTCTTCGCCATTTTTTAAAGCTGTATAAATAAGGGAGCTAACGCTCTGGTGTGGGGTGTTGCCCCCATAATCAAACATTTTTGTAATCTCGCCTTTTTCAAAAAGCTCTTTGGCTTTATCATACACTTCAGTAGGGCTAATCGGTCCTGTGATCTCTAAAACGCTTTGAACGATTTCAATGTCTTGCGGTTTCATTTTTTGCTCGCTAAATACTCTTCATAACTGCCTTTAAAATCAATGATTGAAGCGCCTTTAGGGCTTGGGACTAATTCAATGATCCTATTAGCATACGCATCAATGAGCTCTCTGTCATGGCTTACGCAAATCACTGCCCCATCAAATTTGAAGAGCGCTTCGCCTAAAGCGATAATCGCTTCTAAATCCAAGTGGTTGGTTGGCTCATCTAAGACTAAAAAATTCCCCCCCTCTAGCATGAGCTTGGATAAAACCATTCGGTGTTTTTCGCCCCCGCTTAAAGCGTTCACGCACTTTTCTTGCTCTTCGCCATTAAACAGCATCCTCCCTAAAGCGTTTCTCACCTCGGCGCTTTCAATCTTTTTATTGAAATTAAAGAGCCATTGATACAAGGTCTCTTCCCCGCTAATTTCTTCGCTCACGTTTTGAGGGAAATAGCCTTTTGAAACGGTCGCTCCCCATTTCACCACGCCCTTATCCGGCTTTAATTCTTCTACTAAAATTTTACAAAGCGTGGATTTACCCACGCCGTTTGGCCCTATGAGGGCGATCTTGTCTTTAGGCATCACTTTCAAGCTCACTTGATTTAAAACGATTTGGTCGTCATAACTTTTAGAGATATTTTCGCATTCTAAAGCTTCATTCCCAATGGTGCGTTTGGGTTTAAAAATAATGCTAGGATCCCTCCTGCTGGATACCGCTAAACTTTGAATGTCTAATTTATCCAGTTGTTTTTGGCGGCTGGTGGCTTGCTTGGCTTTAGAAGCGTTAGCGCTAAAACGAGCGATGAATTTTTCTAGCTCTTCTTTTTCTTTGAGTTTTTTATTGCGTTCGGCTTCTTGCTGTTTAGCGATCAAAGTAGAAGCGATATACCAATCGTCATAATTCCCGCTAAATTCGCGCACGCTGTGGAAATCCAAATCCAAAATATGCGTGCATACCGCATTTAAAAAATGCCTGTCATGGCTAATGACTACCATCGTGCCTTCATGGCGTTTGAGGTTGTTTTCTAACCATTCAATGGCGTTTAAATCCAGGTTGTTCGTAGGCTCATCTAAAAGCAAAATATCCGGTTTAGGGAACAAGACTTGAGCGAGAAGGATTTTAAATTTATCGCTGCTTGGCAAGGTTTTCATCAAATCGTTGTGTTTAGAGCTAGGAATGCCTAAATCTTCTAGGATTTTTTCAATCGCCACTTCGCATTCATACATGGGATCTTCTTCTACGCAAATGGTTTCCAACTCCCCTAATCTGGCATTCACTTTATCATCGCTCAAATCGCCCTCTGTGTATAAGCGCTCTTTTTCTTTGATAGCGTCATACAAACGCTTATTGCCTATCAAAACCGCATCTTTAAGGCTCAAATCTTCAAAAGCGTATTGATCCTGCCCTAAAACCCCCATTTTCATGCCGCTTGTGATGATGACTTCCCCACTGCTGCAATCAATGCTCTTGCTTAAAATCTTTAAAAAAGTGGATTTTCCTGCGCCATTAGCCCCAATCAGCCCGTAGCGCTTGTTTTTATCCAGCTTGATATTCACGTTTTCAAACAATTTTTTAGTCGCATAGCGTTGCGTTAAGTTGATGGTTTGCAGCATCTTATGATTTCCTTATTTTTGTGATTAGATTATAGAAAGTTTATTGTAGCGTTTTCTTTGCAATATTGTAACCCTTGCTTATTATGGTTATCTGTAAGGTCTTTGACGCCCAAAACTTGATCGAGCCCATATCATTTCCTCTTGATTTTTTATTCAAATTAAGGTAAAAATAATGTTTTTAAAGCAAAAAAGGATCAAGTCATTGAAAGTGTTTGATTACGAAGATGTCCAACTCATTCCTAATAAATGCATCGTGAATAGCCGTTCAGAGTGCGATACGACCGTTATTCTAGGCAAACATGCGTTTAAAATGCCCATAGTCCCAGCCAACATGCAAACGATCATCAACGAATCGATCGCAGAATTCCTAGCAGAAAATGGCTATTTCTACATCATGCACCGCTTTAATGGAGCAAAAAGAATCCCGTTTGTCAAAAAAATGAAGGAACGCCAATTAATTAGTTCAATCAGCGTTGGGGTGAAAAAGGAAGAACGTCTTTTTGTAGAAGAGTTGGCCAAGCGAGGATTAGCACCAGACTATATCACGATCGATATTGCGCATGGCCATTCAAATTCTGTCATTGAAATGATCCAACGCATCAAAACGCGTTTGCCCGAAACTTTTGTGATTGCCGGGAACATAGGCACGCCAGAAGCGGTCCGTGAATTAGAGAACGCCGGTGCTGACGCTACGAAAGTCGGCATCGGGCCTGGGAAGGTGTGTATCACTAAAATCAAAACAGGCTTTGGCACGGGTGGCTGGCAACTAGCGGCTCTTAGGTGGTGCGCTAAAGCGGCAAGAAAGCCGATTATTGCAGATGGCGGCATTCGCGTGCATGGGGATATTGCAAAATCCATACGCTTTGGCGCGACAATGGTGATGATTGGCTCGCTTTTTGCAGGGCATGAAGAATCATCTGGAGAAACAAAAATAGAAAATGGTGTCGCATACAAAGAATATTTCGGTTCGGCATCAGAGTTCCAAAAAGGTGAAAAGAAAAATATAGAAGGTAAGAAAATTTGGATCCAACATAAAGGCTCGTTAAAAGACACGCTGATTGAAATGCATCAAGATTTGCAATCTTCAATCTCCTATGCAGGCGGGAGAGACCTTGAAGCGATCCGAAAAGTGGATTACGTGATTGTGAAAAATTCAATTTTCAATGGGGACACAATCTAAAAAAGATCAATGAAACAATAAAGCTAATTTTTACAAGCGAAATGCCTTTCAATGCAATCGCATAAAATATGGATCATAAGAATGTGCATTTCTTGGATTCGTGGGGTATCACCACTAGGGACGATCAACGCTATATCGCTTAAAGGCTTCATTTTCCCCCCATCACGCCCTACTAGACTAAGCGTTTTCATCCCTAAATCTTTGGCTTTTTCATAAGCTTTTAAGACATTTTTGGAATTACCGCTTGTAGAAATCCCTATTAAAACATCTTCTTTATTCCCTAGCGCTTCCACTTGTCTGGCAAACACTTCTTCATAACCATAATCGTTCGCAATGGCGGTGAGAGCTGAGGTATCCGTGCTTAAACTTATCGCGCTCAAGCCTTTCCTTTCCAGTTTATAGCGCCCGGTCAATTCAGCGGCAAAATGCTGCGCGTCGCTCGCGCTCCCCCCGTTACCGCAAATAAGGATTTTCCCTTGATTTTCTAAAGTTTCTATCAAAAGATGAACGCTTTGGATTAACGCATCTTGCAAACTTTCTAAACTTTTTTCTAACGCTTCCTTATGGGCTAAAAATTCTTTTTGAATCAAATCATCAATCATTATGTGTCCTTTTAATTTTTTCTATGATAGCGCTTGTGGAATAACCTTCTTCAAATTCTATCAAACGGGTTTCTTTAGCAAACTCGCTCCCTATGACTTCTTTATTGAGATAGTCCGCTCCCTTGACTAAAATATCAGGCTTTAGGGCTTGAATTAATTTAATTGGCGTATCTTCTTCAAACACCACAACATAATCCACGCAAGACAAACTCGCTAAAAGAAACGCTCTGTCTTTTTCGCTCACTATGGGGCGTTTATCCCCCTTAAGCCTTTTGATGGAAGCGTCGCTATTTAACCCCACAATGAGAATATCCCCTAAAGCTTTAGCCTTTTGCAAATAACTCGCATGCCCTTTATGGAGGAGATCAAAACAGCCATTGGTGAAAACGATTTTTTGCTGATGGTGTTCTAAAGTTTCTAACAGCTTTTCTAAAGGGAGGATTTTAGGGTGCGTTTGGTTCAAAATCAAAGCGATTTCTTCCAAACTCGCTAACGCGCTCCCCATTTTACCCACCACCACCGCCGCAGCCGCATTGGCAAACTCGCAAGCATCTTTTAGGCTCTTTGATTCTAATAAAGAAAGCGTTAAAGACGCTATCACCGTATCGCCTGCCCCCGTTACATCATAAACTTCTTTAGCGATAGTGGGGCAATTGACTAACTCGCCTTTTTCTAAAAAAGCGATGCCTTGTTCGCTCAAAGTTACTAAAGGCATGGCGATTTGATAAGTTTCTTTTAAAATTTGGAGTGCTTTTGATAAATTCGCATGGCTGTCTAATTTCAAATGGAGCGCTTGCTCTAATTCAGCACGATTAGGCGTGATCAAACTCGCATGGGAATATTTGCTATAATCTTTCCCTTTAGGGTCGCATAAAATGAGCTTGTGGTGTTGGTTGGCCAGAGTGATCATTTTTTGAGTGAGTTCAAAATCCAACACGCCCTTATTGTAATCTGAAAGGATCACGCCGTCTATTTCTTGGATTTTTTCTGCGATAAAATCTAAAAGATTCTTTCTTAAATCAGCGTTTAAGGGGTCTTTGATTTCCTTATCCACGCGCGCGATTTGCTGGTTTTGCGCGATGATGCGCGTTTTAAGCGTGGTGCAACGGGTTTTATCTATCAAAATACCTGAAGCGTCAATCCCTCTTGCTTTTAAAGCGCTAATGAAATGCTTGCCCTCTAAATCATCGCCCACTACCCCACATAAAAAGACTTTAGCTTTTAAAGAGGTAAGGTTATTAGCCACATTAGCCGCTCCGCCTAAATTCTTACTCTCTTTTTTGACTTCTAAAACAGGCACAGGGGCTTCAGGCGAAAGCCGTTCGCTCTTCCCCCACAAATAATAATCAGCGATCAGATCGCCTATGACTAAGATTTTTTTCATGTGTGTTGTTCTTTAAAAATCGCATGGATATGAGGCAAATAATCCTTAATACCGCTTTCTAAATCGTATAAAGGGGTGTAATCTAAATCCAAAATAGTGGGTTCAATGTGCGCTTGGGTGTGCTTTTGGAAAAAAGTATAAGGGTTTTTAATATAGCTCACTTTAAAATCCCCTAAATGCTCTTTTAAAATGCTAACGATTTCATTATAGCTTCTGGCTTGCGAATAACCCACATTATAAACCCCGCTTTTTTGAGCCTTCATCGCTTTCACATTCGCTTGGATCACATCTTCAATATAGACAAAATCCCTTAACTGCTCGCCAAATTCAAAAAGCTTGACTTCCTTAAACGCCATCGCGCTTAAAGCGAGTTGCAAAACCATGGAAGCGGTTTTTTCTTTATAAAATTCCCTAGGCCCATAGACATTGAAATACCTTAAGCCCACTTGAATGCTATCGCTTGAATGAGAGAGAACAAATTCGTCCATGCAAAGCTTGGAAAAGCCATAAACATTTTCAGGGCTTTCGTTTGATCCTACCACATTGGGGGCTTTGGTGTTGCCATAAACGCCCGCTGAAGAAGCATAAATCACTTTAGCTTTTTTTGATCGAGCGATTTCTAAAAGGTTTAAAAAAGCCTGATAATTGGTTTTCATCACTAATTCTTGATTGAGCATGGTCGTATCAGAGACAGCCGCTTGGTGGAACAAATAATCAAAATGCAACTTTTCTAAACGCCTTAAATCTAAGGGGTTGTTAATATCAGCGATGATCACCTCACCCTTAAAACCGATCAAATTCTTAAAATGCCCTAAAGAACTCGGGCGGTTATTACTAGAGAGCGTGTTACTGCGGAATTTATCCAAAATTACCACTTTAGCTTTAGGGTGGTTCTCTTGAAAATAAAAGGCCAAATTACTGCCCACAAAACCAGCCCCACCGGTGATTAAAATCGTTTGATTTTCTAATCCATCATCAATATAACGCATGATTTATCCTTATTTAATCCAATCAATCATCTCTTTAAGATTTTTACATTGTATCCAAGAATGAGGAGTTTTTAAAAAATTTGCGCTCAATAAAAGGTTATTTTTAACTTTAGCGTTCAAGCCGGCTAACATGTCGCTCTCTTTATCGCCTATCATAAAAGATTGCTCCAAGCAAATTTGATGTTCTTTAGCGGCTTGCAAAATCAAAGAGGGCTTTGGCTTTCTGCAAGCGCAATTTTCTTCTGGGGCGTGCCTGCAAAAATAGACGCCATCTAAATTAAAACCTAACTCTTTGAGCAAGCTTTCTTGGAGGTATTCGGTAAGGTTTTCAAAATCTTTAAGGGTGTAATAGCCCCGGTTGATCCCGGATTGGTTGGTGATTAAAAGCAGTTTGTAGCCTAAAGATTTCGCATGGTTTAGTAATTCAAAAATCCCTTTTTGAAACTCAAAATCTTCTTTTTGACTCACATAGCCTTTATCAATATTGATAATGCCGTCTCTGTCCAAAAAAAGGGCTTTGTTAGTGGTGATCATGATGGCTTTCTTGCTGTGGTGTGGCATTGTTTTGATGGTGCATTATATCGCTTTGATGATGCATTGCATGGGGTGTTTGGTGGCTAATGAGCATGATCCCCATATAAAGGACATAAAGCCCAAAAACCCCCATTAAACCTTTAGACAAAAGATTGAAAAATTTCCTGTAAGAAATGGAAATCTTGCTTAAAAAAATCCCCATTAAAAACAACGGCACGCTAGTTCCAAGCCCAAAAGAAAGGCCCAGCATCGCTCCCATAAACGCGCTATGGCTGAGAATCACGCTCGCTAAAAACGAATACACCATCATGCAAGGTAAAAACCCGTTCAACACGCCCAAAAAATACAACCCCAGAACGTTTTGAGATTGCAAGGTTTTTTTCATCAAAAAAGAGATGAAAGGAATGGAAAAGCTTAATTTTTCCGCTTTAGCTCCTAAGAGCGCTAAAAGGATTAAAACAATCCCCATGCTCATCAATAAAACGCCCCTAAAACCCATGCTCACGCTAAGACTATGCCCTAAACCTGCCGTTATAGCCCCTAAAAGCATGTAGGTGCTGATCCTCCCCGCATTATAGAGGGCATGGCAAGCGATCTGGTAGGAAAAGCTTGTAACTTTAGAAAACCTTATTTGACTAAACGCGCTCACAATCCCCCCACACATGCCCACACAATGCCCTAAAGACATGCTCAAAGCGGCTAAAAACATGCCCAAAAAACTCAAATTCTGCATCATTTGCATTCTAGTATCCCTGCTTTTTTAAGAGCGATTTCCATCCCGTCAAAAACCAAGCGCTCCTTGCAAACAGAATGAGGTAAAAACGCGCTCAAATATTTCGCATCGCCCCCACAAAGATAGATTTTTTGATCTTTAGCTAAATGTTGGATGCAAGAGATGACGCTCAAAATCATGCCGTAATTCACAGCGTCTCTAGTGTTTTTGGGTAAAATTTCTAAAGAATCTAAGGCTTTGAAAGGTTGCTCTAAGATTTTAGCGCTTTTTTTATACGCATGGGTGTATTGGGCCAAACCGGGTAAAATACACCCTCCTAAATGCTTGCCCTCTTTGACTAAATCAATCGTAATCGCGCTCCCAGCATCCACTATAACCCCATTAGCCACCGCTAAACACGCCATTTGCCGGTCTATCCCAAGCCCTATATAGTCGGTTTCTAAATGAAAAAATCCTGCAATATTTTTAGCGTTAGGGTAACAATTCAAAAGGGCTTTTTCATTCTCTTCATTCACGCTAATGTAAAAGATTTCCTTTTGAAGACCCAAACGCTTTAAATCTTCTTTAGCGCTTGAAAAGAGCTGGTAGTTTTGTGCGAAATGGATGCGCGTGTTGCCTATATCGCATAAAATCAAATCCTTTAAATCCTTAAAAGATTGCCTAGCTGGCATAGACTCACTTCTTATTCATTTCTAAAGCTTTTCTTCTTTCTTCAAGCTCTTTTTCATCTCTTTCTTGATGTTCTCTCGCTCTTTGTTCAAATTCCCTCGCTCTTTGTTCGGCTTTGGCTTTTTTCTTTTCTTCTTTCAAGCGGCGTTTTTCTTCTTTAGAGCTTGGTTTTGGCGCTTCTTTTTTAGCGGCGTTTTCTTTTAAGACAGGAGCGTTTTTGTTTTCATTGTTTTTTGTTTCGCCTTGTTGGGTGGCGTTATTTTGATCCTTAATAGGCTCAGGCCTTCTGGTTTTAACTTCTTCTTCTTCAAACCCGCTATTTCTTGGCTTAACTTTGTTTTCTTCTAAAGGCTGTTTGTTTTCTTTAGCTTTATGCCTTTCTTGCAAATAAATAGGAGCGTTCCCTTTTTCGCCTTTTTGAGATGTTTTGAATCCAGCAGCATGGGGGTAAAGTTTTGGCTTAAAATCATTATAATCTAAATAATAGCGGTCATAATACACCCGATTTTTGTCATAAAACACCCCTTTATCCAAACGATTAGATGAAAAAAACTTAAAACTACCGATAGTTGGCGTTTTATAGACATTATACGAATCAAAATCATTCAAATCCACCTCTATCACATACCCACGCTTTTCTAAAGAATACAATTTATTGTTATTCAATACAATCGTATTGAGCGAAGCAAAGGGCAGTTTCACGCTGTTTAATTCCCTTAAACTCTTATCCATTTGCAAAATCTGCCCATCTAGCGTGAGCACGTATAAAGTCCCCTTATCATAAAGCAAGTCTATAATGTCCCCATCATAGTTGAACTCTTGACCGCTCACCACTGATAAAATCCGTTTTCCCGTAGAAGCGATCATGTTATTGCCATCTACGATAAGGTAAGTGATGTTGTTGAAAAACTTATCGCTGCTGATAACAATGTTTCTAATAGGCGTGGGGTTTCCATGCACATAATCCACGACTAACAAGCGCCCATCTAGCATAGGGAAAACCACGACCGTATCCATAAAAATAGGCATCGCCATTAAAGAATTGATCGTGGTGCTTGGGGAACCTTTTTCGCTAAAAAGCAATTTTTGAGAAGTGATGTCGTATAAATTCGCTGAATTGTCCGCTAACACCACCGCTAAAAGATTCCCTTTAACGCTCGCGCTCAAGGCAAAAGTTTCCAAAGGAATGACGATAGATTGTTGGCTGGCGTTAGGGTTATTGCTAATCAATTCCACTTGATGACAGACTTTATCTTGGACTTCCGCTTCAACGCCCTTTAATTTCAATTCCGTTTCTTCAGTTTTAGCCACCTTTCTTTTGCTTGTTTTTTTATCAATCTTGTTCAAACAATCTTGCGCAAGGATGAAAAACCCTTGACTCTCATTTAAAAAACTGCTTTCATAATTGAAATTCTTACCGATTCTTAGCTGCGTTAAACCTTTATCGCCTATAACCGCTCCATTTTTCAAAATGGCTCCATAACGATTGGATGAAACGATACTTTCTTGCAAATGGTTAGGGAAATACGCTTCGCCTTTAACTTGGTGTTTAGCGGGTTTGAAGTATTTTTTCATGTTACAGCCGCTAAAGACAATTAGGGCTATGAGTGAGATTAAAAATGGTTTATTCATCAAATCAATGCGTTCCTTGAATAGTTTCTTTCTTTAGATTAGTTGGTTTGGAAGGGTTTTGCTGAATTTCTTCTGATATTCCATAATGTTTTAAAACAGAAATTATAGCATAGAGTGAAGAACTTAGAGGGATAGTGGATAAAATTTGATGCGCTTTTTTGATCGCGTCTTTAGAATTTTCTCCATACAACAAATTCACTTCTTGTAAAGCGCTCATTTCTTTAAGAATGGGGCTTTTTTCAAGCAAGTTTTTATCTTGAGAGAGCGATGCGTAAGAATATTTGGCGAAAATTTTAACGATTTCATTAGAAGATTGCGAAAGTTTTTTAAACGCATTCGCATCGTTTCTTTCACTCGCTCTGGCGAATTGATACAAGTCATACAACTCTGGGGCGACTTCTTTCAATCTTTTTTGCAAGGCTATATTATTAGGGCTCTCTAGAACTTCATTATAAATTTGAGTGATCCGCTCTTTAGTTTGCTCGCGTTTATAATCTTGTAATTTTGTATCCCCTAAATAAGCGATAAAAGCCACCACAATAAACAACAACACCCATTTGTAGCGTTTGAAAAATTTTTCTAATCTAAACGCCCCCTCTAAAAGCTTTTCATCGCTTTTAAATTCGCTTTTAACCTGCTCTAAATTTTCCTTAATACTCATGCCTTGCTCACTCCCGTGCTGCCAAACCCCCCACTCCCCCTTGAAGTTTCATCTAATTGTTCGCATTCTATAAATTCGGCTTTATAAGCTTTTTGAACCACCCCTTGAGCGATCCTATCCCCTACCTGGACTTTAAAATCTTTATCGCTCAAATTCGCTAAAATCACCTTAATTTCGCCCCTATAATCATTATCCACCGTGCCAGGGGAATTTAACACCATCACCTGATGATTCAAAGCCAAGCCGCTACGGGTGCGCACCTGCAATTCATACCCCACTTCTAAAGACAAACAAATCCCAATCCTTACCAACCCCACGCTATGAGGTTTGATCACTACTTCTTCTACAGCGTGCAAATCAAAGCCTGAAGAGCCTTCGGTTTGGTATTTAGGGATAAGGGCGTTTGGGTGGATTTTTTGGATTTTAATTTTCATCAAAACAAATCTCTTTATAGTAAATGTCTAAAATTTCAAAATCGCTCTCGCCGTTGGGTAATTGAATGCTCACCGCATCGCCCTTGCTCTTGCCTATCAAACTCTTAGCGATCGGCGAACCAAAAGAGATTAACCCTTTAGCCGGATCGCTCTCCACGCTCCCTACTATCGTGTAAGAAAACTCTTTATCGTTATCCAAATTAAGGATTTTAATCGTGCTGCCAAAACTCACTTTATTATGGGCTAAAGCACTCGGATCAATCACTTGAGCGTTAGCGACAATTTCGCTTAAATCCACGATCCTCGCTTCAATGAAGCGTTGTTTTTCTTTAGCGGCATGGTATTCAGCGTTTTCTTTCAAATCCCCATGCCCTCTAGCAATATCAATTTCTTTCACGATATTAGGCCGTTCCACCTCTTTTAATTGCTTCAATTCCGCGCAAATTTTATTGTATCCATGCATGCTCATAGGTTCTTTATTCATTTAATCTCCTAAGCTTATTCAGTAGAGATTATAGTAAAAATTAAGTTAAATTCAGCAAAAAAGCCATTTCATTAGCGATTTTTCTCGCGCTCCCACTGGCTAAATATTCCCTTAATCTCAAACTTTCTTTAAAATAGCGCTCTCTGTCCATTTCTTTATACGCTTTTAACAAACCCTCTACGCTCAAAAAATGCTGGATCAATTCCGGGTGTAATTGGCTCTCCCCAAGCCCTGGAGTTTCATCATTTAAGGCGTTATAAAAAATATTAGCGAGTCCTATATAATGCAAATTGACCAACATTCTAGCGATCAAAAAATCCATCGTTTTAGCCCTATACGCTAACACAAAAGGCGTGCCAATCAAAGCGGCCTCTAAAGTCGCTGTGCCGCTGCAAATGAACGCAAATTCCGCTTCAAATAAACTCTTATGCGCATCATAAGAAATTTCAAATAATTGAATGTCTTCTCCATAAAGAGCCTTTAAATCCAACCCCTTAAAGAAACTCGGCACCACTAACACACGCCTTTTAAACCCTTCGTTTTGTTCTAAAATTTGAGTCGCTTTGACAAACAAAGGGAACATTTTAGCGATTTCGCTTTTTCGGCTTCCTGGCATAAACACCAGAGTTTCGCCCTTAATATCTTTTTTATAATATTTAATTTCATCTAGTAAAGGGTGTCCCACATATTGGGCTTTTTTTTGGTAATAGCCCACTTCAAAAGGCAAAATCGCTCCCAAAAAATCGCAGTATTTTTCAAGGCTTTTAGCGCGCCATTTTTTCCATGCCCAAACTTGCGGTAAAATATAATACATGATTTTTTTATGCGGATCTTGTTTTTTGATTTTTTTGGCTAGGGGGATATTGAAAGAAGAAGAATCCATTAAAAGCACCATATCCGCTTGTTTGGCTAATTGGACCATTTCTTTATGGGCTTTGAGTAAAAACCCCAAACGGCCTATCACATCTCTAAAACCCATGACAGAAAATTCCCTAGGGCTATAGAGCGCGTTTTTCCCTTCAAACACGCCAATGAAACGATAATCTTTAGGCAAATTGTGGCGTAATTCCTCTAAATGCACATTAGAGCTCGCTTCTAAAGCGCTCACTAAAATCGTGGGCATTATTTGTCTTTCAAAAGGTTTTGGACTTGATAGAGCTTGATTTCTTTATGCAAATCCCTCAATTCAATTTTGAGCAACGAATTTTCAAAATCTTTTTTAGAAAGATGGTTTTTTAAAAGCCTGTTTTCGCGCAAAACGCTGCGGTATTGCAAATAAATCCCTTCATCAAACACACGCTTGCTTGGTTTTGCCATGATAACCTGATTATCACTAGTGAAAACCTCCACCTCTTCAAGGGCTTTAGGGAAAATCCATTCTTCTCCTGTATTTTGTGTTTCTTTGTTTAAGCGGGAGTTTTCTTTTTCTGATTTTTTTTGACAGATTTCTTGCTTCAAACCTTTTAAAGCACTCTTTTTCTTACGCAAGATTTCTTGGACTTGCTTCAATTCCAAACGGATTTTTTTTAAAACTCCTCTAGTATATTCAATCTCTTGCTGGTAAGCGTTCAATTCTTCTTGCATCGGTTTTTATTCCGCTAACATTTCTAAAGACAACAAACGCATTTCATTGCCTTGAGTGATAATGACATTCTTGCTGTGGCATTTCTCACACACCCCATAATCTAGGGCGTTAGGCTTAAAAACATGCGAACAATCCTTACACTCTAATTCAACCTTTTCATCCACAATGTCTAAAATAGCGTCTTTACACACCAAAGATTCTTCTCTAAAAGTCTCAAACGCGCTCACAAACAAGCTCTTATCCATAGCGCTTCTTTCGCCAATACCGACCACGACTCTTTCAATCTTATGGGCTTGATTCTTCTTTGCATGCTCTTCACAAAGAGCGATTAAAGAAGAAACGACCGAGTATTCATGCATGCTAAACCTTAATCTTTAAACTAGCCCCTATTATATTGTATTAGAGTAATCCTTTGGTTTATTGCTTGAGATTCAACAGGGTGTTAAGGATTTGATCGGATGTGGTTACCGCTTTAGAGTTCGCTTGAAACCCCCTTTGAACCACGATCAAATTCGTTAAACTCCGGCTCAAATCCACATTACTAGACTCTAGTTTAGATCCTGAAATTGAACCCCTACGCCCCGTATTAGCCGCGCCGATTAAGGCTTGCCCAGAGTTTCCGGTTTGAGAAAAGACATTGCCTCCCAAAGCCTGTAAGCCCGCATCGTTAGCGAAATTCGCTAAAGCCACTTGAGCGAGCGCTAAAGTCCTACCATTACTGAACGCCCCTAAAAGCACCCCGTCTGAATCAAAGCGGACATCCATCAAATCGCCCGCTTGATAGCCGTTTTGCTCAATCGCATAAGTTTCAGAAATCTTATCCACGCTTGTCAATCCGTCAAAACTCCCTGAGGAACCAAAGGCCAAATTGATGCGTTGGGGGGCATCAGCGCCATTTTTAGGGTCAAATTGCAAAAGAGGCGGGTTCATGCCCGCAAGCGATCCGTCATTATTGAAGTGCAAACGACCCCCTTCAAACACATTAGGCCTAGCCGCTGACCCCCCTACTAATTCCCCAGGCTCAGGCACGATCACTCTAAAATTCCATTCCGCCCCCCCACTCCTATAAAACTCAATGCGCATGGCGTGTTTAGTGCCTAAGCTGTCTATCACATCAATGCTTGTCGCATGCGTAGCGTGGGTGAATTTAGAACTGCTCGCTGACGCTCCTCCTTCAATTAAAGAAGCAGTATTAAGCCCCTTCATGGCGTTTTTAAACAAAACATTGTTCGTTACGCTGTCTGAAGAATACCCGCTCACAAAGATATTGAGATTTTCTTTAATGACATTTTTATTGTCTTTATTGTTGATTTCAAACATGCCGTATTGGTTGATTGTAACCCCTATAGAAGCGGCTGAGTCTTGGTAATTGTCCGCTAAACTAGGATCTTTAACGATATTAGCGTCATGCTGGATTAAGGCGCGCAAGTCTTCAGTGGTCCTAAACTGCCCAATATCCGCATTAGGGCTAATAGAATGCGTGTAACTGTATTTAAAAGCCGTTACGTCTTTATCGCCGTCTAAAAAGTTAGCGAACGCCCCGGTCCCAGCTTGAGTGACCACAATGTTTTTAAGCTTTTCATCGCCGTCTAATTCGTTGGTGTTTTCCAAACGCAATTGCTTGCCGTCCAAATAAGCTTCAATCCCTGTTTGGCTTTTAACCGCATTGATCGCATTTTTAGCCGCCACTAAGCTTGAAGTCCTGCTCACCGCTGAATCGTTAGTGAAAGAAATCTTAACCCCATTCAACTCAAGCGTGCTGTTTTCTGCAGAAGGGAGGATGTCTTTAACCATTTTCGCGCTCTTATAGCTCACCCAAATCCCTTGGTTTTCATTCAATAAAAGAGCGTCGCCATCTTCATTGTATAAAGATCCCATGTCTTCGGCGACTTGAGCTAGATTCGTGCCTGAATCATACACCGGATTAATGCCATCTGAAGGGGTTTTGGCTGAAGAATCTAAAGCGAATATCGCCGCTGTTTGATCGGCATGCCTTCCAGCGTTTAAATTCGCCCTCATAGAAATGCGGTTACTCGCTCTAGCAGGCATCACCATTCCAGGATCAATTCTAATGTTTTCTAAAGGGCCGGTATTATCCACTTTTAAAGCGTCCGTATCGCTCCCTTTATTGCCGGTATCGCTCCCGTTTCTCACCCACCCTTGCACCACAAGCCCACCGGTGGTAACCAAACTCCCTTGCGAGTCAAAAAGAAACTCCCCATCTCTAGTGAAATTGCGAGTGATCCCCCTATCAGGGCTAATGATAAAAAAGCCATCGCCTTGAATCGCTAGATCGGTTTTGACATCTGTGTTTTGGATATTGCCTTGTGAAAAGATTTTAGTCGTCGCATCCACGCCTACCCCAAGCCCCACAGAAAAGTCATTCTGCCCTGCTAACCCATTTTTATAGGGTGCGGTAGCGATGAGTTTGACTTGAGAGAGCATGTCCACAAAAGAAGCCCTAGAATACTTAAAACCAGTGGTATTCACGTTCGCAATATTATTACTCTCAATATCCAAAGCGATTTGGTGGGCTTGCATCCCATTGACACCAGACCATAAAGACCTAAGCATGGTTATCCTTTAATTTAAAGAAATTCAATCTATGCAAAATAAAGCAAAAGTTGTTCCTAAATAGCTTTTTAGAATGATTGATTGTGGATTTTAAAGTTTTGTTAATCAAAAAGATCGGTCAAATTCATAAGGGGATAGGGGGGGGGTTTTGCAACACTACCCCCATAACGCTTTTTAAAGGTTATCGCTCAAAATCTAGCCCACCTTAACGCAAAATCGCGCATTCATGATCTTGAATCTCTTCGGCTGAAGCACGATTTAAAGTCAATGGGTTAAATTGTGTCGCTAGCAAAACAAAGGAGTTATCGCTTTGTTGCACCACCGCCAAGCCATAGTCTCCCATGCGTTTATGCGCATTAGGCGCTTCTTTATTAAGCATGACAAACGGGCTTTTTTGCGCTAATTCGCTCTCTGTTACCCGACGCGCCAAATATTTATGCCCGTTCAAGCCACCTGATAATGGCGACCAGCGACTGTTGATTTTTTTTAGATTATTGTCTAGTTGTTTGCGCGCATCAAGGCTAATGCAAGAGATATGGATATGAAAATGGTTTTGCGATCGCCCTTTGCTAGAGTTAATCGTCAAAGAAATCGCGCTATCAGGAATGGGTTTGCCGTATTTTTTACTCATAAAATCGCGCGCTTGCCAGGATAAATAAAAAAAGTTAGGCGTAGAGGGATCAAGTAGCAAAGGGCTTTCAATACCGCTAATGTGAGTTGTTGGCATCAACAAATATTGCAACGGGCCGTTAATATCTTTTAAAACTACATAGCCGGCATCGGGTTTGACTTCTATGCATGGCGAAGGATTTTGATTTTTCTCATAATTGGGCAAACATTTCTCAAAAACAATCTTACGCAACACATTCGGATCTTTAGCGTTTAAACTCATAACAGCGATAGCTACCACCGCTAAAAAAAGAAAACCCACTTTTTTCATCTTTTTTGCTCCTTGTTTTTAATGAGAGTTTTTACAAACCCTCTTGTTATTTTTCTACAATAGTGGTTAAAATCTTTAATCATTATAATTATTTTAATGAATTTTAACTTATTAGTAACATTTAGTAACCTATTTTTAAAAAGAGATTTTTTGAATGATAACTAGAAAAAAATTAAATTGATAACATTAAAAAAGCTAAAAGAATTTTTTAAAAAATTAAATAGCTTGCACTAAGCAGGCGATAATTTTTCGTCATGCGATCTTATTGGGTTGATACTTATCAAAATAAAGCGTTTTATAACCTTGATTTAGGTAATATCATCACACTAATACCACAATAAGGACGATTATCATGCAAGATTTACCCCCATGCCCTAAATGCAACGACGCCTATACCTACCATGATGGCACGCAGTTCGTTTGCTCTAGCTGTTTGTATGAATGGAATGGAAATGAAGTTAGTAATAAAGAATTAATCGTTAAAGATTGCCACAATAATCTTTTACAAAATGGGGACTCGGTCATTCTCATTAAGGATTTAAAGGTTAAAGGCTCATCTTTAGTGCTTAAAAAAGGCACTAAAATCAAAAACATCAAACTTGTCAATAGCGATCACAATGTGGATTGTAAAATAGAAGGGCAGAGCCTGTCTTTAAAATCTGAATTCCTCAAAAAAGCTTAGCAAAATACAAAAGCTTAAGAAAAGCTTAGTGGCTTTTTAGGCTTGTAAAAATCATTTTTTAGAAAAAATCAACTTATCCAACTTGAAAAAAATCACCGCTCCAATGGTTTGCCCTAAGAAAAGATTGAGCCACAACGGAAAATTGAAATAATAAAAAACCTCCATAAAAGGCAACATGACTAACGCGCTCAACATCCATCTAAGCCAATAAATCCCAAAAAGCTTGGATTTATACTCTCCGCCAAGTTTCTTAAAAAATTCTCGCATAAGACAACCCTTTCAAATCCTTTTTGCAAACCCTCCTAAAAAGGAAAGCTCACCATTAAGGAAGATTCCTAAATCCCATGCCTTTAGACAGCGCTATAGGTTACTCTTTTTTCAAATAACTTGCTCTCATAGTTATTCAAATCCCTACCATCTACAAGGGCAAAGGCATCGCCAAAAGTCGCCAACAATGCAGTATCTAATTGCATGTCTTTATGGCGGTTCAGCGGGATAAAGACTTCCTTGTGATTATTTTGAAAATCAAACGCTAGAAATGAATCTTTCAAATACACTTCCACTCTAGGAGCGTTTTTCACCACGCTGTTTTGACCCAGTTTCAAGCCTTGCACTTCAGCGCTTTTAATCCCGCACGCATGGCATAAGGACACAAACATGCTCTCTTTTGAAATGGTTGCAAACCAAGGCAAACTCTCGCGTTTAGGCAAATTTTCTTTACCCTCTAAAGCCTTCTGTCTCTTAGGCATCTCATGCTTGATAAACGCATAAAAATTGCGAACGCTTTCTTTAGGGGTTGTTCCCTTGAGCTGGTTGGCAATATTAGCCACGCTCGCATCGTCTCTTTCATAACGCCCCATTGCTACAAAATCGCTCGTTTCAAACAAACGCTCATTCAATTGATAGCTAGCGATCTCATACGACAAATGGACTCGTTTTTTTTGAACGCTTTTTAAAAATTCCACTTGCAAATAAGGTACTCCAAAATTGAGCATGCTTTCATAGCTAGCATGATTGCCTTGTAAATTCACATTGCTCGCTGCAACGCTCGGCATGGGAATGAAAAGTGAAGTGTGTTCTGCAGAATCAAAATCAATGCTGTACTCAGCTTCTATTTTATATTTTGCAACACTCCCTTTGCTTTCTTCTGCCTGTAAAATCTGTGCTCCTAAAACAGCACCTGTAGCGCCTAAAGCAGTCGTTTTAATAAAATCCCTTCGTTTCATAACTATAACTCTTTATTGTAATTTTTAAATTCGTTGAATGAATGAAAAAATAGGACACACCACCAAAGGATTGATAAGTATCCAAAAACCTAAATTTTGAAAGACAAAGCGTTCCTAAAAAATAAGAACGCTTAAAGAAAAGGGTTACTTTTTCTTTTTTGTGTGGTGCATGTCTTTTCCATGCATGTCTTTCATCATTTTTTGGTGTTTTTCAAGAGCTTTTTTAACTCCCTCAGCGTATTTGGGGTCAGCTTTCTTGAAATGCTCCAATTGTTTATCCACAATTTCCTTATGGGTAACATGAGCTAAAGACTCTCCAATAGTGTCATGCAACCTTTCTTTTTCATCAGCTGGCAATGAGCGGTAGTAATCACCTGGTTGGGTGTAGTAATCGCTATCCTCAGCTCTGTAATCCCAATTCCACACTTCAAACTCTTTCTCAATATGAGCTAAGTTGAACTTAGGATCCCTTGCGCTCTTATCTTCTTTATAGCCAGGCAATGAGCTAGGCGTATAGTTTTGTAAAGAGCCGTAGTATCCGTTTTGCATGTAACCATCTCTGCTAGAAGAGTGGAACGGGCACCTTGGTTTATTGACCGGTATCTGAGGATAATTAACCCCTAAGCGGTAGCGGTGTGTGTCCCCATAAGAGAACAAGCGAGCTTGTAACATCCTATCAGGGCTATAGCCAATTCCAGGAACGACATTAGCCGGAGTGAATGCCGCTTGCTCCACTTCTGCGAAATAGTTTTCAGGATTTTTATTCAACTCTACAATGCCCACTTCCATCAATGGATAATCTTTGAGATACCAAATTTTAGTCACATCAAACGGATGGAATCGATACTTTTTAGCATCTTCTTCTGGCATCACTTGAATGCTTAATTTCCATTTTGGGAAATCCCCTCTAGCGATCGCATTGAATAAATCCCTTTGATTGGAATCAGGATCATGCTTTCTGATTTCTGCAGCTTCTTCATTAGTCAAGTGCTTAACGCCTTGCATGGTTTCAAAGTGGAATTTCACCCAAAAGCGTTCGCCTTTTGCGTTGATAAGGCTGAAAGTGTGGCTGCCAAAACCATCCATGTGGCGGAAAGATTTAGGAATACCTCTATCGCTCATAACCCATGTTACTTGATACAAACTTTCAGGAACATTACTCCAAAAATCCCATACCATATCAGGATTAGGCAAATTGGTTTGAGGATCTCGTTTTTGAGTGTGGATGAAATCAGGGAATTTGATTCCGTCACGGATAAAGAAAACAGGCGTGTTGTTCCCTACTAAATCCCAGTTACCTTCTTCAGTGTAATACTTCATCGCAAAACCTCTAGGGTCTCTCACCGCATCCGCACTGCCTTTTTCCCCTGCCACAGTAGAAAATCTGAAAAAGCATTCTGTTTTTTTGCCCACTTTAGAGAAAATTTTCGCTTTAGTGTATTTAGTGATGTCTTTAGTCACGGTGAAAGTGCCATAAGCTCCGCTTCCTTTAGCATGCACTACCCTTTCAGGGATCCTTTCTCTGTCAAACGCCGCTAACTTTTCCAAAAACCAAGTGCTTTGTAATAAAACAGGACCTCTAGGACCAGCCGTAATCACATTGTTGTCATCCCAAACGGGAGCGCCAAAAGCAGTGGTTTGTTTCACATCCTTATTAACCATGATTCTTTCCTTTATTTGGTTTTAAATCTTCGTAATCTAGTACTAAACCGATTACTTGTGGTGATTATTACATAATTTGTTATACAAAGACTAACAAGATTCAATTTCCTTAAAAAATCCTTTTTTTAAGAATAAAAAACCCCCTTAAGTATTTCTATTTGTAACAATTAATGAAAATAAGAAAGATTAAAAACAAAATTTTATTTTTAATCTGGTTTTAATAATAATTATCATACTATTATATCTCAATGCATTGATGGATTTTGTTTTTTTTTTTTTTGATTTTTATTTTTTAAATTTTCAGATTAAGGAGAGTTGTTTGATGTTTTTAAGATCATACCCAAAGCTTAAATACGCTTTATGTTTCCCCCTACTCGCTGATACTTGCTATAGCGAAGAGCGCACTTTAAATAAGGTTACCACCCAAGCCAAAAGGATTTTCACTTACAACAATGAGTTTAAAGTAACCTCTAAGGAATTGGATCAACGCCAAAGCAATGAAGTCAAAGACTTGTTTAGGACTAATCCTGATGTGAATGTGGGCGGAGGGAGCGTGATGGGGCAGAAAATCTATGTGAGAGGCGTTGAAGACAGGCTTTTAAGGGTTACGGTGGATGGGGCTGCACAAAATGGCAATATCTACCACCACCAAGGCAACACCGTGATTGACCCTGGCATGCTCAAAAGCGTGGAAGTTACTAAAGGCGCGGCGAATGCGAGTGCGGGGCCAGGAGCGATTGCGGGAGTGATTAAAATGGAGACTAAAGGAGCGGCTGATTTTATCCCTAGGGGGAAAAATTATGCTGCCAGTGGGGCGGTGAGTTTTTATACCAATTTTGGCGATCGAGAGACTTTTAGATCGGCCTACCAAAGCGCGCACTTTGATATTATCGCTTACTACACGCACCAAAACATCTTCTATTATAGAAGCGGCACTACAGCGATGAAAAACCTTTTCAAACCCACACAAGCCGATAAAGAGCCAGGAACTCCTAGCGAGCAAAACAACGCTTTGATTAAAATGAATGGTTATTTGAGCGACAGAGACACGCTCACTTTCAGCTGGAACATGACACGAGATAACGCCACACGCCCTTTAAGGAGTAACGCTATAGGGTTAGCCTATCCTTGTGAAGCCCCCTTTAGCCCTGATGGCGCTCAAGGGTGTCCTAATGTGTTAGATAGTTTCACAAGATACATGTATCACTCTATTAATAGCGCTAACAATCTTTCCTTACAATACAAAAGGGAAGCGGGAAATTCTTTTGGCGACCCACGATTAGATTTTACCCTTTATACAAGCATCAGGAACGCTCAGTTTGATCCCCTATTTGATCCTAATGGCGTTTATGCTAAATTCCCCACTTCTTTAGCGAGCGAATGGGAAAAAGAAAATTACCCATGCGTTGAAGGCGGGTATTGCACCCCAAGCTTTTCTGATGTGGATAAACCAAGCTCACAGCCTAGGAATCTGTTTTTAAACAACACCGGATTAAACCTTAAAGTCGCACATGTGATTGATGAAGCCACAGACAGCCTTTTTGAATACGGATTCAACTACCAAAATTTAAGCGTTTTTGACGCTCGCATCCCTAAATCAGAATTATACAGGCCTAATCAAGTTTATACTGATGATAAAGGGCAAAAACAAATCGCTTGCAGCCTTGTGGATAATAACCCCAATGACCCTACTTTGTGCCAAAGAGGGAAAGCGAATGGGAATATTTATGGAGGCTATGTGCAAGCGAATTACTCGCCTCATAAAATCATCACTTTTGGAGCTGGGGTAAGGTGGGATGCATACACGCTTTATGATAAAGACTGGAACCACCGCTACACTCAAGGCTTTAGCCCTAGCGCGGCTCTTGTGATCAGCCCCATTGAGCCTTTATCGTTAAAAATCACTTATTCTCAAGTTACAAGGGGGGTGATGCCAGGAGATGGCGTGTACATGCGCCAAAACGACTTGCGATACGCCAAAAACATCAAGCCTGAAGTGGGATCTAACGCTGAATTTAATATTGATTATTCAAGCCAGTATTTTAGCGGGAGGGCTGCGGCGTTCTATCAAGCTTTGGATAATTTCATCTCACAATACGCACAAAATTTGATCGTAACCAATTTAAATCAAGCGATTCGCATTTATGGCTATGAAGTGGGTGGGACTTTTAGATACAAGGGCGTGAGCTTGAACGTGGGGATCTCGCGCACTTGGCCCACCACTAGGGGGTATTTAATGGCGGACAGCTATGAGCTTGCCGCAAGCACCGGTAATGTTTTTATCATTAAATTGGATTACACCATTCCCAAAACAGGGATTAATCTTGCTTGGCTTAGCCGTTTTGTTACCGGTTTAGATTATTGCGGGTTTGATATTTACTTGCCTGATTATGGGACGGCTGAAAAACCCAAAACCCCTACCGATTTAGCCAAATGCGGATCTAAATTAGGGTTGGTGCATATGCATAAACCGGGCTATGGCGTGAGTAATTTTTATATCAATTGGAGTCCTAAAACCAAAAGCCGCTGGAAAGGTTTGTTGCTTTCAGCCGTGTTTAATAACGTTTTCAACAAATTCTATGTGGATCAAACAAGCCCCTATGTCATGAGCCCGGATATGCCAGGCACTGACGCTATTAAAAGAGCGATCGCAGAGCCTGGTTTTAACGCGCGTTTTGAAGTGGCTTACAAATGGTAGTTAGCGGGGCTTTAAGCGTTGCGCATGCGTGATAGCAACGGCTATCGCATCGCTAATATCCAAAGGCTTGATTTCGCTTGTGATGTTAAGCAAGCGTTTGACCATAAAGGCCACTTGCTCTTTAGCGGCTTTCCCGTTACCGGTAAGGGCTTTTTTGACTTGTAAGGGCGTGTATTCGCTAAAATTACCGATCCTTTCTAAAATCTTTAAAGACAACGCCCCCCTGAATTGCGCGAGTTTGATCACGCTTTTTGGGTTATACCCAAAGAAAATATCTTCAATCGCCACTTCATGGACTTCGTAACGATCCAATAAGCAATCTAAGGCTTCTATCAAGTCTAAGATTTGTTCTTGCAAGCGTGTCGTGGTGATATTAATGAACCCGGCCGTGATTAAAGAAAGCTTGTTGGAAGCGTGAGAAATGATAGCATACCCGCATTTCCTACTGCCTGGGTCTATTCCTAAAATACGCATCAATCATTCCTATTATTTAATTGCAAGGTTTAAAAAACGCTATTATTATATCCATGTTTCTTGTTGGCGTAAAATACAAGATTGCATTAAGAATTTTTAAAAAATTTAGCGTATAAATAAGGGAGCAATAAATGAAAGCAAACACAATCATACTGGTGGATTGGGAGAATTTCAGGCGCGATATTAAACAAACAAAATGCGTTAATTACAATATCGCTTTAGATGTGATCGTTACTATCAGAGCTTTTTTACTAGATGATGAATGGATCAGTCGCATTTATTTTTATACCACCCCGCCCTTTGATTTTGAACATGCGTTGTGGGATAAAAGGAACGACACCCTCCAAAATGAAAAAAATCCGGGAACAGAAATGAAAATCTTCACCAGCAGCGACATTGAAGAAATCTTACAAAGCAGTGAAGCGACTAAATGGGAGAAGATTTATAGCGATGTGGAAAATTTCCAACACGATCTGGCTTCATTGGATCAAGTGGAATTGAGGTTAGGGAGGACTAAGTTAAACGCAATAAGAGTGGAGTTTGATGGGAGTTATAGGGCGTTATTGGAACAAAAGCAGGTGGATATGCTCATGGGTCTTGACATTCAAAGAATAGCCTTTAAAAAAATAGCCGATAGGATTTTGATATTTTCAAAAGATACGGATCTAATCCCTGCGCTCAAATTAGCCAGAGATGAGGGGTTAAGAGTGGATATTGCCGATCTGTCTAACAGGCTGTCTCTTCTTAGCCAGGATTTGAAATACAATTCTGATAAAGTGAGGAAATTGAGCAGTAACGAAGTCAAAGACAAGCTGTTTTCCATCAGAGAAAATCTCACTAAAACCAATTGGGCTTTAAACTAAACCATAAAAAGGCTTATTTCATTTTTATAGAGTTTAAAAAATCATTTTTTAAAAGCTCCAATAAGAATTATTGGTGTTTAATTAGGACAAAGCCAAAATTTTTAAAGGGGTTTTTAGGCTTATTTTTCTCATACTCACTGGGTAAGCTCGGGTAGTTCGTTACTTCTTGCTTATTCTTTTGTGGTAGGATTGGGGTTATCAAGGTTTAGGGGATTAGTATCTTTCCCCTTGTAATTTGGTGCTAAAGGCGACTCAATTAGCCCATTCCTTGTTTTATCTGCTTTAAACTTCGTATAACCCACTCGCTCTTTAATCATTCGGCCTTATCCATTATCGTTCTCGCTTTTTCTAGGATTTGGTTACAGCTTTCGCTCGTTTTCATTTCTTAACTCCCTTGACTTGTTAAAGTTTTTGTTTTATAGCTTCAATGGTAGCCCACTCATTGCTTTTTAGCATTTTTAGCTATCCTGCGGAATGAAAGAGTGGATAATGTCCGCCTTGTCAATCTCTGCTTTAACATCATTTTTTGTTTTCATTCATTCTCCTTGCACTCTCAAAGATTTAAGCCGTTGTTTTGCTTTATTGTGGTTTTTGTGGTAGCATTCCTGCAGACATCGCTATAGGAACTCAACCTATGGTTGCCCCTTAGAGGGTTTGGTGTCTTATAACGCTTTTCGTATTATCCTTAAAACTTTAATTTATATATCGTTTTTAAAACTAATCCATTTTCACTCCTTGACTTGTTAGTGGTTTTTATATAAGATTTTCTGTAGCACCACCATGGGAACTCGACCTATGGCTGGACCTTTGCTTTAGCATTGGGTTCGGTGCTTGAAAACTTCTTATAAGCGTTGTTATCCTTATAATCTCCGTTACTCTTGAATATTGTTTTTAAAACTAATCCACTGTTTCTATTGTTTAATGTTTTTGTGGTAATATTACCAAGGCATGGGTTAGAGAATGATTTTCTAACTCATACTAAAAACACTTTAAGTGTGCCAATAGACCCTGACACATAAGACGAAAGGGCTTGTGTATAATCAAGGTGAGGCTTTTTAACCCTTTTCATTTCTCACTCTTTGTGTTTAATTTTTTATGTTAGAGTCTCAACGCATTAGCTTTATCAAATATGTCTAGCGCTCAGCTCATAACTGATGGTCAATTGCTATTCTGAGATTTTGCTAATGTTTTTTTATAGATTAAACTATCCTTATAATTTTCTCTTGCTTTATACATTGTTTTTAGCATTAGCTCATGCTTTTATGCTTGCATTTGTGTTAAGGGGCTTAAATTTTTAGCTTCTGGTGTGATTTCGTTTAAATTTTCTTGTTGTTTTAATAAAATCTCTTGACTCGTTAAATCTTTTTGAGTAGGATTATTTTCAATAGAGTTTAAGGGTAGAGTCTCACTCTTTGTCATTAGTGGGGATGTATATAAACTTTCACTATTCTCTAACCTTTTTTCATAACCTGTTATCACCCAATGATTAGGTAATTTTTCTCCTTTCCAATTATCCTTTAAACCTACTCTTATATTTTCGTATTCAATAGCTACTCTGCCGTTTTGTTCAACCTTAACGCCTTTGTCAATCACTTCTGGTATGGTTTTAATCACGCTTATGGCGTAATCTTTGGCTTCTGTTTCATTCGCTCCCTACTTTATCTTATTAGGCTATTCTATTATGCACGCTAAACCAAAAACCTTTTTTTAAGAGCGCAGTTGTTGTAAGGCTTCTTTAATCGCTGCTTCTATGCTGAGATTGGGTTTTAGGGTTTTTAAGACTTGGTTGATTTCAGCGCTTTTAAAGCCCAAACTCTCTAAAGCTAAAAAGACTTCGTTGCGTGCGGGTCTGTTTTCATCTTGAATGAAAAAGCCAATCAAATCCACCATGATCTTATCGGCGAGCTTTTTGCCAATGCCTGGGACTTGCTGGAGTCTTTTGACTTCTTTAGTAGCGATAATGTTTTCAAATTCGTTCGGTGAAAAGCTTGACAGAATGGCTAAAGCGATACGCCCCCCTACCCCATTGATTTTTAAAAGCCTTTCAAAGAGGATTTTTTCGCTCTCTTCTAAAAACCCGTATAAAAGATGCGCGTCTTCTTTGATCACTTGTAAGATTTTCAAACGCGCTTTTTGGCCCGCTTGAAGTAAAGCGGCCGTTCGCATAGAAACCTGCACCCCATAAACAACCCCTTGCACTTCTATATGCGCTTCTAAAGCGGAGATTTTTTCCACAACCCCTATCAAACCCACTATCATTTTATCCCTTTTTTTATTTTTTGCTCTAGCCTTTTATAGCACTTTTAGGGACTTTTTTGATTTTATGGTCTTCATAGATCACGTTCACGCTTTCATTATGGCTTAACATGGCACTCAAGTTGCTCACTTTAGGGTAATTGCGATGATAAATCACGATATTTTCTTGCTTGAAAGGGTTTTTAGTCGTAATGCTTGCATGCTGGAAGCTGTTTTCTATGCTGATGAGTTTAGCGTAACATTCGTTATTGATTTTTTGCAATTCTAACATTTGAGCTTTTAAGATTTTCAAACGCTTTAGAGCAAACATAAACTCGCTATAAGCGTCTTTCACGCTTTCTTGTTGCATTAAAGAGCGTTTGATTTCTTCTGTAGCGTTTTTAAGCTTTTCCATAATCGTTTGATGGTTTTTGACCAAGTGGTTTAAGGACTGGTGCTGAGCGATGATTTTTTTGGATTTTAACCCTAACGCATTGAGTTTTTGTTTAGCGATCTTCAATTCTTCTTGGTTTTCTCGCCCCCCAAAAGCGTAAAAAATAAAGCGGTTGCCATTGCCATCCACCTCATCAATCCAACATTGCTTGGAAAAATACAGCTTGTTGTCGCTTTTGAGCTTTTCTAAAGCGATTTCTTTCGCATAGACCACGCTCCCCGCGCTCGCTTCCACTTTAACGCTATTGGCATACACTTTAGCGCGCTCTAAATACTTGCACTCAAACTCTTTAGCGTAGCACACGCCCTTATGGTTAGTGATACGCGCTTGATTGGCATAGACATAGCTTTCAGGGTGGATTTGCCCCTCTATAGTGATTTCTTTAGCCACTAAGATCACATTCTTGCCCACATTGCCCTTAATGTTAATCGCGCTCGCTTCTAAAATGAGGTTAGAATCGATCGCATCGCTCAATTCGTCTTTAGCTTGAATTTCTAAAGCTAACCCGCTCTCCACTCCCCCTAAAAGATTAGGCGTTTCAATGGATTTGATCCCGTTTTTAAAGATAAAATTTTGCTTAGAAACCAAACGCCCTTTTTCCATTTTAACCCCTTGTAAGGCTTTGGAGTAATACACTAAGGCGTTATTTTCTTCTCTTTCTTCAAAAGCGTTTTTGTCATGCCCTATGGGGGTGGGCGAATGAGCGACTTTAGGCAATTCAATATAAAGGCCTTTAAGGTTACGGCCGTCTCTGCCTTGTTTGGGGTAACTCACGCAAGCGACTTTTTGGTTTTCTTTAGCGATATAGTAATTTTCTTTAACAAAAGATTCTTCTTGATCGCTTAAAGGAATGGTATGGGTTGGAAGGTATTCTTCTTCTAGTAAAAAATGCGATTTTTCTTCTGTATTAGGGATAAAGGTTAAAGAAGCGTATAAAATAAAGCGCTTGTTTTGGGCTTCTTTTTGATATTTTCTCAATTCTGTTTTTAAATTTTCATACATTTGTGAAAAATGCCTAAACACCACGCCTTCAAAAGCCAAACGCTCTTTAATATACGCAAACATTTCTTGGTAATGCTCTTCAGTGTCTAGGACAATAAAACACTCGTCTAAAACGATTTCTATTTTGCTTAAATCTTCATCCACTTGCACTTCAAAAAAGCGTTTGTAAGCGTTTGATTTGATTTTAATGTCATGGGTTTGATAAAGGGTTAGCTCTTTTTTTTCATAGTATTCCTCTTCTTCTAATTGCTGCAATTCCCCACCAAAAGCCTCGCTAAAATCGTCTTTAGCGCTGTTTTTGATAAAAATAGAAGTTTTTAAAATCTCAAACCACAGATCTTCTGTTTGTAATTTATTTTCAGCGGCCGCTTTTTTTAATTCTTTTTGAATGTCTTTGCACCGCTCAACTTTTATAGGGGCAAAACGCTCCAAGCTCATTTTTTAATCCTTAAATGGTATTATAAAGATTTAGAAAAAGAAATATGCTAACAAAAAAACACTGAAAATTAGGTAATAACTGCGACTGACATGCTAAAAAAAATATTTTTAACCAACAGTTTAGGGATTTTATGCTCTAGGATTTTTGGCTTTTTACGGGATTTGATGATGGCTAATATCCTAGGGGCTGGGGTGTATAGCGATATTTTCTTTGTAGCTTTCAAATTGCCTAATCTATTCAGGCGTATTTTTGCGGAGGGCTCTTTTTCTCAAAGCTTTTTACCGAGCTTCATACGAAGTTCCATTAAGGGGAGTTTTGCGGGTTTGGTGGGGCTTATTTTTTGCGGCGTTTTATTCATGTGGTGCTTATTAGTAACACTCAATCCCTTATGGCTAACCAAACTCCTAGCTTACGGCTTTGATGAAGAAACGCTCAAATTATGCGCCCCCATTGTAGCGATCAATTTTTGGTATCTTTTATTGGTGTTTATTACCACTTTTTTAGGCACGCTTTTACAATACAAACACAGCTTTTTTGCCAGCGCTTATAGCGCAAGCTTACTCAATGTATGCATGATTTTAGCCCTTTTCATTTCCAAAGAAAAAACGCATTTAGAAGCGTTGTATTATTTGAGCTATGGCGTACTTTTAGGGGGCGTGGCTCAAATTTTATTACACTTTTATCCTTTAATGGAATTAGGCTTATGGGATTTATTATCTAAAGGGCTGTTGGGTTTTAAGACTAAAAACGCGCTCAAAAAAGAATATCGTTTGAATAGGGCTAAAAAGGATCTAAAAGCGTTTTTCAAGCAGTTTTTCCCTAGCGTTTTAGGCAATTCTAGCGCTCAGATCGCCTCTTTTTTAGACACCACGATCGCCTCTTTTTTAGCGAGCGGGAGCGTGTCTTATTTGTATTACGCTAATAGAGTCTTCCAGCTCCCTTTAGCTTTATTTGCCATAGCCATATCCACAGCCCTTTTCCCCAGCATTGCGATCGCGCTTAAAAACAACGAGCAGGATTTAGTCTTACAACGCTTGCAAAAGGCGTGGTTTTTCTTGGTGGGCGTTTTGCTCTTTTGCAGCATTGGGGGGATCATGCTAAGTCAAGAAATCACCGAGCTTTTATTTGAAAGGGGGCAGTTTAGCCCTAAAGACACCTTAATCACTTCGCAAGTCTTTTCGCTCTATCTTTTGGGCTTGCTCCCTTTTGGGCTAACTAAACTCTTTTCTTTGTGGCTTTATGCGAAATTAGAGCAAAAAAAAGCGGCTAAAATCTCTTTAATTTCGCTTTTTTTAGGTTTGGTGGCTTCTTTGAGCTTAATGCCCTTGTTAGGGGTTTTGGGTTTGGCTTTAGCGAATAGTTTGAGCGGGCTGTTTTTATTTGTTTTAACGATAAAAGCGTTTGGCTTTCAATTATTCTTGGGTATAATTAAAAATTTAAAATCATGGCTTGTAATCCTTTTCCTCGCTTGCGTGGAAATCTTATTACTCTTAGCGTTCAAATCGTGGGTTACACATTTATATTTATTTTATTATTTTCAAGGTTTTTAAATGTTTATTTATGATACCAAATTAAAACAAAAAGTCCCTTTTGAGCCTTTAGTTGAAAAAAAGGCGAATATTTATGTGTGCGGGCCTACGGTGTATGATGACGCTCATTTAGGGCATGCTAGGAGCGCGATTGCTTTTGATTTGTTAAGGCGCACGCTTGAATTGAGCGGCTATGAAGTGGTGCTAGTAAGGAATTTCACAGATATTGACGATAAAATCATCAACAAAGCCCTAAAAGAAAGCAAAAGCATTCAAGAATTAAGCAGCATTTACATTGAATCTTACACGAGGGATTTAAACGCTTTGAACGTGAAACAACCCAGCCTAGAGCCTAAAGCGAGCGAGTATTTAGACGCTATGGTGCGCATGATTGAAACGCTTTTAGAAAAAAATTTCGCCTATCAAGTCTCTAATGGGGATATTTATTTAGACACGAGCAAGGATAAAGATTACGGTTCTTTGAGCATGCATAATAGCAGCGTGGAATTTAGCCGTATCGGTTTGGTGCAAGAAAAACGATTGGAGCAAGATTTTGTGTTGTGGAAAAGCTATAAGGGGGATAATGATGTGGGCTTTGATAGCCCTTTAGGCAAAGGGCGCCCTGGCTGGCACATAGAATGCTCTAGCATGGTTTTTGAAACTTTAGCGCTCGCCAACTCCCCTTATCAAATTGACATCCATGCAGGCGGAACGGATTTGTTATTCCCCCACCATGAAAATGAAGCGTGCCAAACCCGTTGCGCCTTTGGCGTGGAGATCGCTAAATACTGGATGCACAATGGCTTTGTGAATATCAATAATGAAAAAATGTCTAAAAGTTTAGGGAATAGCTTTTTTATTAAAGACGCCTTGAAAAACTATGATGGCGAGATTTTACGCAATTACTTGCTAGGGGTGCATTATCGCTCTGTTTTGAATTTCAATGAAGAAGACTTGTTAGTGAGTAAAAAACGCTTGGATAAAATCTATCGCCTAAAACAGCGCGTTTTAGGGACTCTTGGAGGAATAAATCCAAATTTTAAAAAAGAAATTTTAGAGTGCATGCAAGATGATTTGAACGTTTCTAAAGCGTTGAGCGTTTTAGAAAGCATGCTTTCTTCTACGAATGAAAAACTGGATCAAAACCCTAAAAACAAGGCTTTGAAAGGCGAAATTTTAGCGAATTTGAAATTCATAGAAGAACTGCTTGGCATCGGGTTTAAAGACCCTAGCGCGTATTTCCAGTTAGGCGTGAGCGAGAGCGAAAAACAAGAAATTGAAAACAAGATAGAAGAAAGAAAACGCGCCAAAGAACAAAAAGATTTTTTAAAAGCCGATAGCATCAGAGAAGAGCTTTTACAACAAAAAATCGCTTTGATGGACACCCCACAAGGCACGATTTGGGAGAAGCTTTTTTAAGCTTTTCAAATTTTACCTATTTACACATTCTAACCACAAATTCTAGCAATATTGCTTTTTAATCTTGTTAAGTTTTATGTTTATTTACCTTAATTTGATAAAAGTTTAATATTGGTTGTAGATACTGCATATTTATAACCTTAATCGTAAATGCAACAGAAATTTTCTAGTCTAAAGTCGCACCCTTTGTGCAAAAATCGTTTTACAAAAAGAAAGGAAGAAAATGGAAATACAACAAACACACCGCAAAATCAATCGCCCTTTAGTTTCTCTTGTTTTAGCAGGAGCGTTGATTAGCTCCATACCGCAAGAGAGTCATGCCGCCTTTTTCACGACCGTGATCATTCCAGCCATTGTTGGGGGTATCGCCACAGGCACCGCTGTAGGAACGGTCTCAGGGCTTCTTGGCTGGGGGCTAAAACAAGCCGAAGAAGCCAATAAAACCCCAGATAAACCCGATAAAGTTTGGCGCATTCAAGCAGGAAAAGGCTTTAATGAATTCCCTAACAAGGAATACGACTTATACCAATCCCTTTTATCCAGTAAGATTGATGGAGGTTGGGACTGGGGGAACGCCGCTAGGCATTATTGGGTCAAAGGCGGGCAACAGAACAAGCTTGAAGTGGATATGAAAGACGCTGTAGGGACTTATAAACTATCAGGGCTTAGAAACTTTACTGGTGGGGATTTAGATGTGAATATGCAAAAAGCCACTTTACGCTTGGGCCAATTCAATGGCAATTCTTTCACAAGCTATAAGGATAGCGCTGATCGCACCACGAGAGTGGATTTCAACGCTAAAAATATCTCAATTGATAATTTTGTAGAAATCAACAATCGTGTGGGTTCTGGAGCCGGGAGGAAAGCCAGCTCTACGGTTTTGACTTTGCAAGCTTCAGAAGGGATCACTAGCAGTAAAAATGCGGAAATTTCTCTTTATGATGGCGCCACGCTCAATTTGGCTTCAAACAGCGTTAAATTAAATGGTAATGTGTGGATGGGCCGTTTGCAATATGTGGGAGCGTATTTGGCCCCTTCATACAGCACGATCAACACTTCAAAAGTAACAGGGGAAGTGGATTTTAACCACCTCACTGTGGGCGATAAAAACGCCGCTCAAGCAGGCATTATCGCTAGCAATAAGACTCATATTGGCACACTGGATTTGTGGCAAAGCGCGGGGCTAAACATTATCGCCCCTCCAGAAGGCGGTTATAAGGATAAACCTAAGGATAAACCTAGTAACACCACGCAAAATAATGCTAACAACAACCAACAAAACAGCGCTCAAAACAATAGTAACACTCAGGTCATTAACCCACCCAATAGCGCGCAAAAAACAGAAATTCAACCCACGCAAGTCATTGATGGGCCCTTTGCGGGTGGCAAAGACACGGTTGTCAATATTGATCGCATCAACACTAAAGCCGATGGCACGATTAAAGTGGGAGGGTTTAAAGCTTCTCTTACCACGAATGCGGCTCATTTGAATATCGGGAAAGGCGGTGTCAATCTATCCAATCAAGCGAGCGGGCGCACCCTTTTAGTGGAAAATCTAACCGGGAATATCACCGTTAATGGGCCTTTAAGAGTGAATAATCAAGTGGGTGGCTATGCTTTGGCAGGATCAAGCGCGAATTTTGAGTTTAAGGCTGGTGTGGATACTAAAAACGGCACAGCCACTTTCAATAACGATATTAGTTTGGGAAGATTTGTGAATTTAAAGGTGGATGCTCATACAGCTAATTTTAAAGGTATTGATACGGGTAATGGTGGTTTCAACACTTTAGATTTTAGTGGTGTTACAGACAAAGTCAATATCAACAAGCTCATTACAGCTTCCACTAATGTAGCCGTTAAAAACTTCAACATTAATGAATTGATTGTTAAAACCAATGGTGTGAGTGTGGGGGAATACACTCATTTTAGCGAAGATATAGGCAGTCAATCGCGCATCAATACCGTGCGTTTGGAAACTGGCACTAGGTCAATCTTTTCTGGGGGTGTCAAATTTAAAAGTGGCGAAAAATTGGTTATAGATGAGTTTTACTATAGCCCTTGGAATTATTTTGACGCTAGGAATGTTAAAAATGTTGAAATCACCAGAAAATTCGCTTCTTCAACCCCAGAAAACCCTTGGGGCACATCAAAACTTATGTTTAATAACCTAACCCTGGGTCAAAATGCGGTCATGGACTATAGTCAATTTTCAAATTTAACCATTCAGGGGGATTTTATCAACAATCAAGGCACTATCAACTATCTGGTCCGAGGCGGGAAAGTGGCAACCTTAAGCGTAGGCAATGCAGCAGCTATGATGTTTAATAATGATATAGACAGCGCGACCGGATTTTACAAACCGCTCATCAAGATTAACAGCGCTCAAGATCTCATTAAAAATACAGAGCATGTTTTATTGAAAGCGAAAATCATTGGTTATGGTAATGTTTCTACAGGTACCAATGGCATTAGTAATGTTAATCTAGAAGAGCAATTCAAAGAGCGCCTAGCCCTTTATAACAATAATAACCGCATGGATACTTGTGTGGTGCGAAATACTGATGACATTAAAGCATGCGGTATGGCTATCGGCAATCAAAACATGGTGAACAACCCTGACAATTACAAGTATCTTATCGGTAAGGCATGGAAAAATATAGGCATCAGTAAAACGGCTAACGGCTCTAAAATTTCGGTGTATTATTTAGGCAATTCTACGCCTACTGAGAATGGTGGCAATACCACCAACTTACCCACAAACACCACCAATAATGCGCGTTCTGCTAACTACGCCCTCGTAAAGAACGCTCCTTTCGCTCACAGCGCCACTCCTAATTTAGTCGCTATCAATCAGCATGATTTTGGCACTATTGAGAGCGTGTTTGAATTGGCTAACCGCTCTAAAGATATTGACACGCTTTATACTCATTCAGGTGCACAAGGCAGGGATCTCTTGCAAACCTTATTGATTGATAGCCATGATGCGGGTTATGCCAGACAAATGATTGATAACACAAGCACCGGTGAAATCACCAAGCAATTGAATGCGGCCACTGACGCTTTAAACAACGTAGCCAGTTTAGAGCATAAACAAAGCGGCTTACAAACTTTGAGCTTGAGCAATGCGATGATTTTAAATTCTCGTTTAGTCAATCTCTCCAGGAAGCACACTAACAATATTATTAACTCGTTCGCTCAACGCTTACAAGCTTTAAAAGGCCAAAGATTCGCTTCTTTAGAGAGCGCAGCAGAAGTGTTGTATCAATTTGCCCCTAAATATGAAAAACCCACCAATGTTTGGGCTAACGCTATTGGGGGAGCGAGCTTGAATAATGGCTCTAACGCTTCATTGTATGGCACAAGCGCCGGCGTAGACGCTTTCCTTAACGGGAATGTGGAAGCCATTGTGGGCGGCTTTGGAAGCTATGGTTATAGCTCTTTTAGCAATCAAGCGAACTCTCTTAACTCTGGGGCCAATAACGCTAATTTTGGTGTGTATAGCCGTATTTTTGCCAACCAGCATGAATTTGACTTTGAAGCTCAAGGGGCGCTAGGGAGCGATCAATCAAGCTTGAATTTCAAAAGCGCTCTATTACAAGATTTGAATCAAAGCTATAATTACTTAGCCTATAGCGCCACAACAAGAGCGAGCTATGGTTATGACTTCGCGTTTTTTAGGAACGCTTTAGTGTTAAAACCAAGCGTGGGCGTGAGCTACAACCATTTAGGCTCAACCAACTTTAAAAGCAACAGCCAATCACAAGTGGCTTTAAAAAATGGCGCGAGCAGTCAGCATTTATTCAACGCTAGTGCTAATGTGGAAGCGCGTTATTATTATGGGGACACTTCATACTTCTATATGAATGCTGGAGTTTTACAAGAATTCGCTTCAGTTGGCTCTAATAACGCCGCATCTTTAAACACCTTTAGAATCAGTGCCGCTCGCAACCCTTTAAACACTCATGCCAGAGTGATGATGGGTGGGGAATTGCGATTAGCTAAAGAAGTGTTTTTGAATTTGGGCGTGGTTTATTTGCACAATTTGATTTCCAATATAGGCCATTTCGCTTCCAATTTAGGAATGAGGTATAGTTTCTAATACCGATCTAAAACCCATGCTTTGGCATGGGGTGTGATGGGTTTAAAAAGTATAATTGGGGGGAGCGTATTAGCAAACCAACCCCGAATAAGGGGTTAGCCTTCAAATAAATTCTGCTTAACGCAAACAAAAAGACTCTAGCTTTTTAAAAATCTTAAACAAAACATATTGTATAAGAAATTTTTTATTCAGTCTGGTGTTTAAAAATTCAAAAAAACTCTTTTTGTTGTGGTTATTGAGTTCAGTAAAAGTTTCAATTTTACCCACTAAGTTCTCAAAAACTAAAGAGTCAAAAGAAGTTTTAAAAGCTACTTGGTGCCATTCTTTAGAATACGGGTAGCCAAAATGCTTCCAAGGCTTTTCATCAGCATAAAAATGCAACATGCAAGCATCAGATTCTTTAGGTATCATCCTTGTCCCAACCATGCGTGGATGGACATTATACTTGCAAGGCATTTCTAAAATACGCCCTTGACAAACAAGCACGAATAAATCTTGTTCTGGCAACAACAGCCCTTCATCTCTTGTTTTAAAAAAATCAATCAGCTTTTCTTCCAAATGACTCTCCCTCCACAGCGCCAAATTGACCAGCATAAAACCTGCATTAAAAGGGTTTTCATATAGAATTCCCACTTCTTGAAAGCTCAGGCTTTTATGATTGAGTTTGACACCCATTCCCTTAGACCAATTAAGGCGAGATGAAAACAAATCATTAGCGCTATGAATGTTAATCAATGAGAGGTCTTCTTTGGTCGCTCCAAAATACGCTCCATCCATAGGGGTAAAAAAGCCCTCACTAATATCGCCCACGAACAAGGTATCCACATCAAACATGATTATTTTTTCGTATTGAGGGAAAATACTCGCCAGCAACAAACGGCATAAAATCATTTTAGAAAAACGCTTTTTAGCGAAAGGATTGAGTCTTAAGAAAAGTTGAGAAACCAATTTAAAAGGGTAAGCGTCATTCTTTGAAATATCGCAAAATTCAATACCAGAAAACGCGCTAAAGGGGGCTATAGTCCGCTTTAATTTTTCTGCATTTTCAGCGCTCAAACTATCCACTAAACAATGGATTTGATAAAAGAGTTTTACCTCATCTCTTTCTCGCTTCGCGTTAAGAAGCATGGAGTATAAACTCACACCCGCAGGGATGCAATAATTATCGTCAAAAGCGACTACTATAGGGATAGTTTGAAATGAGAGGGGGGGGTAACAGATGCGCTAATTTTCATATAAACTCCTTGAAAATAAAAATAAACGAAACATTATAACTCAAAATCCCCTATTTTCAACCCCTACAACGCATACACCACAAGCTTATCATCATGCCAGATCGCTTCTAAGGGCGTGTCATAGAGCGCGCTTAAATTGTGTGAAGTCATAGCGATTGGCGTGGAAGCTTGCAAAAAAAGTTTTTTATCTTTGAGCATGACCACATGCGTGGAGTGTCTGGCAACCAAATTGGGATCATGGATATTGACTAAAACGCTCAATTCTCGTTTTTTCATCTCATCTTTAATCGCATCAAAAAAAAGGGCTTGGTTTTTTAAATCTAACGCGCTCGTAGGCTCATCCAGTAACAATAAGGGCGTTCTTTGCAATAAACTTCTGGCTAAAAGCACCATTTGCCTTTGACCCCCGGACAAATCGTTAATGCCTTGATCTTTTAAGGACTCTAAATCCAAGCGCTCTAAAACGCTAGTGGCTTCTTTAATGTGCTTAGCTTTAGGCATAGCGAACAGATTCAAATGCGTCGCTTTCCCCATTAAGACAAAATCCAACACGCTGAAATTAAACGCATAATATTCCACTTGGGGGATATAAGCGATCAATTTGGCTTTTTCATAAGGCTTTAGGGGTAAAATATCTTTGTTACACGCTTTAATTTCGGTTTCTTCTAAAGGCTTTAAAAGCCCTAAAAGGCATTTTAAAAGCGTGGTTTTACCCGAGTCATTAGGCGCTAAAATGCTGGTGATGCTGTTTTTTGGCACGCTAAAACTCAACTTATCTAAAATGAGTTTTTGAGAATATTTAAAGGACAGGTTTTTAACTTCTAAGACCATCACACCCCCCTAGTCCTGAATAAAAGCCACAAGAAGAAAGGCGCTCCTAAGACGCTTGTCGCAATGCCTACCGGTAAATCATAGGGGGTAATGGTTTTAGCCACCACATCCGCTAAAAGCAAGAAAAACGCCCCCATTAACAAAGAACTTAAAAGCAGTTTTTGTAAATTCGCCCCAAAAAACAACCTCGCCACATGCGGAATGACTAACCCAATCCAGCCAATCGTGCCGGACACGCTCACCGCTAAAGCGCTCGCAACGCTCACGCACACCAAACAAAGCGATCTTAATAGCACCGGGTTAATCCCCAAGCTCAAACTTTGCGCATCGCTCAAGCTCAATAAATTAATGCGCCACCTTAACAAAAAAAGCGGGATAAAGCCTAAAGATAGCCCTATGAAAGCGATCAAACAATCCTTATAACTGCTCAAAGACAAGCTCCCTAAAAGCCACACGACAATCGCTTGCGCTTTTTGGGGGATCACAAAGAATTTGATCGCTCCAGCTAGTGCGCTTAAAAACGCGCTCAAAACCACCCCTGAAAGCACCAACGAAAGGACGGAATTGCCTAAAACCCTATTCATCGCCAAAACAGCAAGGCTGGCCAAAATCGCCCCAAAAAACGCCAAAATCGCAATATTAGACTCCACTACCGCTATCGCCATCGCCACGCCTAGCATCGCCCCGCTAGAAATCCCTAGCAAAAAGGGATCGACTAAGGGGTTTCTAAAAATCGTTTGCATCACCACCCCACTCCCGGACAAACTCGCCCCCACTAAGAGCGCTAAAATCACTCGTGGTAATCGTATTTCTAAAATAATAACACTTAAAGAGCTCAGTTCTTCATTGTGCAAAAAGTGGTTTTTCACATTAAGGCACACTTCTTGCCATTCTTCAAAGCTCAAGGACTCCCCCCCAAACAACAGCACCACCACCGCTAAAATCACGCAAGCTAAGGCAATATGATAGGTTTTAAGCATCACGCTTCCTTTTAAGAACAATTAATCTGAACAAAGAATCATACCAGCTACTGGGGAGGATTTGATACAACGCTAGTAACAATTGGGTTTTTAAGCCGATCAAATAACGGGCCTTGATTTTTTGACTCATGCTAAGAAAAACGATTTTTTGCGCCACTTCTTTAGCGTTCAAGGCTTTTTGATACACGCCAGAATAAAAGCTTTTAGCCGCATTCACTTCCAAAGCATAAACGCTATCTTTTCGCTCATCGTTTTCAAAAGCGGTTTTTTCCCAATTGCTTTTCACCGGGCCTGGCTCAATCAAACACACTTGAACGTTAAAGGGTTTAAGCTCTAAACGCAAGGCATCGCTATAAGCCTCTAAAGCATGCTTACTCGCGCTGTAATGGCCTAAAAAGAGCATGCTCACACGCCCTGCTATGGAAGAAAGATTGAAAATCTTAGAATAAGGCTTGTTTTTTAATAAGGGCAAACAAAGTTGCACCACTTCACAAAGGGCGAAAAAATTCACGCTAAATTGCTTTTTAACCTCTTCAATGGGCGTGTCTTCCACGCTCCCAAACACCCCATAACCGGCGGAATTGATCAAAACATCGCAATGATCTTCTTTAGCGCTGATGTTTAAAAACACTTCCTTTAAAGCGTTAGAATCGCTCACATCAATATCAACGCACTCGCACAACGCATGGTTTAACGCTACGCACAAAGTCGCGCGCCTAGAGAGTGCATAGACCTTATAGCCTTGATCTAACAGCATTAACGCACACTCTAACCCAATCCCAGAACTCGCCCCAGTGATAACCGCCACCTTTTGGCTTTCTTTTTTCTCTCCAACGCCCATTATCTAACGCTAACCCTCTTATTATTTTTATAATTCCTCTAATATTCACTTAATATTACTTAATTTTTACTAATATATAGTTCTTGGAATGTTTTTTACAAAAGACATTTTTAACACCAATTTTAATTAAGGAGAAGCAATGCCTCAAATACAATCATCGCATTCTAGCCATTTTGATTTCACTATAGACACAGCGGATCGCACTAAATTATTGATGAGCTATTTAGTCGTGCCTACAACCGCTAATTTCAACAATGTCATGCATGGGGGGGAATTATTGAATTTATTGGATAAAGTCGCTTATGTGTGTTCGACTCGTTATTGCGCTAAAGGAACGGTCACTTTAAGCGTGGATGGGGTTACTTTTAAATACCCCATTCCTGTAGGGAATTTGCTCACTTTTTTAGCCAGCATCAATTATGTGGGCAACACTTCGTGCGAAGTGGGAATTAAGGTTTTGAGCGAAGACATTAAAACTCGTGAAATCACGCACACCAATTCATGCTATTTCACGATGGTGGCTGTGGAAAATGGCAAACCCACCCCCATGCCCAAATACGAGCCTAAAACAGAGGTTGAAATCCGCCGCTATGAAGGGGCTTTGAAGCGTAAAGAAATGCGTACACGAGGGTATTTAAAAAGCGGGAAACACGAGGGTGTTTAAAAAGCAAAAAAGCGTGAGCGGTGTTTCAACCCTAAATTTATCCCTAAAAGGGGGGTAGTTGGTTTGAGCGGTTGGTTTAAGCGTTATAAGAGGTTTGGGTGGATTAAAACAGCTCGCTATGACTGCCTAAGCCTGACTAAGGTCAAAACATTATCTTTCACTCTATACACAAGCAAAACATCAGGCTTAATGTGGCACTCTCTACAGCCTTTGTATGTTCCACTTAAAGCGTGGTCTTTAAATCTTTTGTCCAATGGAATTTGATTCTTAAACTTTCAACCACTAAGTCAAAAACTTCTAACTCAATTTTTTGATTTAAAATATGCTTTTTTAAATCCTTAGTGAATTTCTTTTTTAACTCAATCTCTAGCATTCAAGCCCCTAAGAGTTAAGAGCGAATTGCCAAATTTCACTAGCATTTTTAGGCTTAAAGTTTTCGGTCGTATTAGGATTATCAATATCTAATAAATCTTTTTTTAGCTCATCATTAGGAATATATTTATTAGCTAAATTCTCATCTTTCTTAGCTTGAGAATATCGCTTTTTAATCTCTTTCATTTGTGTTTTAATTTCTAAAACTTTACTTTGATATTTAGCTAATTGTTTTTCTAATTTGCCAAGCTCTTTATAAAAATTAGCCCCCATTTCTACATTTTTTAACATCTTATCTCCTTAACTCAATCAATCATAACAACCCCATTATATCTAAATTACATTTCTAATTTTTTTGTTATTGATCTTTTAGATAAACGCTCCCTTGAGTGTTTTCAAACCCCAATGGTTCTAATTCTTGCCTTAAACCATCATAGGCTTGTAAGGTTCTTTTGTATTCTTTTTAAAACCTCAATCTTTAAATCAAACGCTATAACATGCCTTTTCAAACCTCTACTATTTGATTTTTTTAGCTCGTTTGTAAGCTCATCTAAACCCTCCATTTTAATAAGTTCAACCCCATTTAACGCCTCCCTCAAGTTCTAACTGATTGATCAAGTTAAATTGTAGAGGTCATTAGACCCCACTAACACGCCCAAGCTATCCTTTAGCGAACCATTCAACCAACAACAATTCCAAGATAACAAGCTAGCCCCGGCAAGCACGATAGGGATAACGACCAACTACGGCAAGCTAAACTATATTAAAGTAGGGTTAAATCAAAACTTTAACGCTAATGTAGGCACTAATCAAGACTCCCCCTTTTTAACAAGTTTTTTAAAATCTTTTTTGTAAAGGGCATGGTGCTTAATTTTCAGCATTCACTTCCTTTTTGATTTCATTGGCCCATGCAGAAAAGTCTTCAATAGTTTCTAAGTTTTCGCCATTTAACGCTTCTCTCATGGCTTGTTGCGTTTCAAGGTTTGGGATCTTGCGCCCCAAACAACAACCTCTTTTATCATCAAAAGCTTGGCTGATTTTTTGCTCTAATTGATTGATGAGATTAAAAAGCTGTCTTTGGCTGTATTTTGTGTAATCTTTGTTGGTGGTGTTTGGCATATTCATCCCTTTTATTAAATTAAGATAAGTTCATTATGTCTAAAAAACTCTTTAATCTTATTAAAAGTATTTAAAAAGTTATTTTTTGTAAATTTTCCCATCGTGTTTAAAACGCCAACGAGATTTTTACTGGAGTAAACACTACTCCGCTATCCCTTAGAG
>NZ_JACTCR010000008.1:0-63167 GCF_014496965.1 Helicobacter pylori
AGCAAAATACCCATTCTCATCTTTTTCTATGACAGCGTTTATAAGCATGGCACTACCTTTGAGTGAATTTCTTATGATTATACATATAATATATTTTAAACAAAATTAAATTGAAAGTTTAATAATAATATAGCGGTAGGCCTTAAGAGCTATAACCAAAGCCAATTGCTTGATTTGGACGGAGGGCATTGGGATTTAAAGGTACCTAGCACGCCTAAAGAAAGGGTAACCTTTAGGTTTGATAATTTAGACTCTAGCGGCAAAGAAATGGATTTTTATGCGTGCTCAAGTTTGAAGGATTTAAACAAGGGCGTTGTCGTCGCTATTGACTTTGGGACTAAAAGCACGACCGCAGCCTATATGGATGAGAGCACAGAATACCGCTTGCTCTCTATTGGCGGGCTAGTAGATGACGCAAGCCCTACAAAGTTTGAAAACCCCACGATCGTGGAGTTCAGACACAAAGAAAAGTTTCTTAAAGATTACAACGCTTTAAACCACCGCCCTTTCACAGAAAAGAACGATATAGAAGTGGCGCATGAAGCCCAAAAGAATGCTTCAGGCGTTAAGGGGAATGATTTGTATCGGTTTTTTTCTAAATTGAAGCAATGGGCTGGAGCGGATGAAAAGCAGAATTTTAGGGATTTAGAAGAGGATTTTTCTTTAGAGAGCTTTACTAATTGCACGGGTTTTAACCCCATAGAAATCTACGCTTACTACATCGGCCGCTGCATCAACAACATGCATAATGGTGTGTTTTTGAAATACTTTTTATCCTACCCCATCAAGTATGAAAAGCATCAGGCTGAAAAAATCAGAGAGAGTTTTGAAAGAGGCTTGAAAAAATCCTTACCCCGGCATGTTTTTGACGATGAAAAAACGGCTAAAACTTTCAAAGTGGAACTGAGAGCGAGCCTTGCGCGTATGCCATTAGCGCTTTAAAAAGCTACGGGTTTTTTAAATCAGAGAAGTTAGACAAGCCGGTTTATTACGGGGTGTTTGATTTTGGGGGCGGGACGACGGATTTTGACTTTGGCAAAATGATTTCCATAGCGCTAGAAGAGGTTGAAGAAGTGGATGTGAAGGTGTGTTGCGTGGATTCCCAAAGCATTAAAGTGGGGCTGTTTAAAGACGACCAATTGATCTATGAAAGCGAGGTAGAAAAACTATGATGACTAAGAACGCTTACGCGTTTGTCGTGATTGAAAAAAGTATTATGGTGTTTAAATGCGCCAAAGACAAGGGGCTAATCCCTATCACTGAAGGCTTTGTGCCGTTAAAAGAGGGCTTTTTGAGAAGTTTTAAAGAGCGTTGCAATCTGGAATTTTTAGAAAATTTAGACCTTTTGTTTTTGTATGATTACCAGTTTCCAAGCGAGGTTTTTTCCTTGTGTAAAGATTTGAAAAATTCCATTTGGGACAGAAAGCTTGTGGTGGAACTGGTGGAGGCTTTGGAGGGTTTTAAGGGCTTGAATCTGTCTATTAAAATAGAAGACAGGCATTCTAACAGCTTGGGCAATGGCGCTCAAAAATTGCTCACCAACGCCGATTTGGGGAGCACCCACAAAGCAATCGTGATAGACAGCATGAAAACATACCACCAAAGCCAGCAAGAAAAATACAAAAGAGAAAGAGGCGAAACGCTAGAGGTTCGCCCCACAACACCCCCTAGCTATGGGGGTGGGAGCATTAGAATCAGCGGCGATAAAAAGCCTGATTCCAATGAAGAAAATTTTTAAAAGAAAGGACAACCGATGAGCAAAGTGCAAATGGATACCGAAGAGGTCAGGGAATTTGTAGGGCATTTAGAACGCTTTAAAGAGTTACTGAATGATGAGGTGAATAGCTTGAATGGCCATTTCCATAATTTAGAATCATGGCAAGACTCTAGGAGAGATAAATTTAGCGAGGTGCTGGATAATTTGAAAAGCACTTTCAATGAATTTGATGAAGCCGCGCAAGAGCAAATCGCATGGCTTAAAGAGAGGATTAGGGTTTTAGAGGAAGATTATTAAGGGGTGGTTTATGGCTGAATGGAAAACGGACACAGAAGAAGTCAAAAAGGTTGTTGGAAGATGCAGGGAATTTAAAAGATCCTTGCAAGAAGAAAAATGCAGTCCATTTATCAAAAACCTTGATAGTTACGCGCTAAAAATCATAGTAGAGTGCAGAAAAATTGAAATGCAATTGGAAAAAGCCATAGGAAAATTAAACGCAGCTAGAAAGGAGCGAAGGGGCTTTTGGGGATCTGTTTTAGATTTTTGTGGAGGTTTTTGTGATGCAGTCTCGACTATTTTCCCTCCTGCTAAATTAGGCGCTAAAGCTTGTGAAAAGGGCTTAAACCTTATGGAAGACAATATAGAAAAATGGGAACACAATGTAAGGTTATTAGAACGAATGCTTGAAATCTACTCCACTCAAGCCAAAGCGAGCGTGGATCTTTTGGATAGAACTTGGGAGGGCATTAAAAAGAGGTTGCATTTTTATACCGATAAGCACCAGGAATTTATCAGGCGTTTGAAACAAGCGAGCGATGCGATAGATAACGAATACAACTTTCCAACCCCAGGCGTTTTATTGGAATACGATTTTGAACGGCCTGCTATCTCTTATACCCCTAAAAAAAGCGTTTTTAATGAGCGATTGAAGGATTTGAGGGAAAATTTTAGCGCTTCTTTATACGCTGATTGGAAAGACAAGATCAACGCTTTTTCTAAGGAGGATCGCACTAAAGCCTCTAAAGAGCGAGAAGGGGATTTGGCGGACGCTGATAAGGAAAGCTTGATTCTAGCCAAAAATCGTTGCGTTAAAAACTTTAAGGAAGCTTTAGAAGGTTTTACAAAAAAGATCAAAGAATCCCCCAACGATTCAAACGCTATCAATGAAGCCTTTAATGATTTAAAAACAGAGTTAGAGAGGGCTATAGATGATGAGCGCTTGAAGGGTTTAAGGGAAAATTTCGCTTCTTTATACACTGATCTATACACTGATTTGGAAGATAAAATCCATCATAACGCCTTGTCTAACGATGATTTAGAACGCATGGCAATCTCTAAAGAGCGAGAATTTGAAAAGAGTTTAGAGGATTTGGTGGGCGCATCTTCTTATGATGAAAACCCTAACGATGAACTGGATCGCATGGCAATCTCTAAAGAGCGAGAATTTGAAAAGAGTTTAGAGGATTTGATGCCAAGCGTTTTAAGCGTGCCTTCTTATAACGAAAGCTTGACTCTAGCTAAAAATCGTTGCGTTAAAAATTGTAAGAAAGCTTTAGAAGGTTTTACAGAAAAAATCAAAGAAGCTCCCAACGATTCAAACGCTATCAATGAAGCTTTTGATAACTTAGAAAGAGAGTTAGAAATAGCTACGGAAAATTTGAGTCAAAAAATCGATCCCGTTTTAGAACGCAATGAAGATTATACACAAAAAGCGTTGGAGTATAGGGAGTTTTTAGAAAGCCGTAAAGAGGGCTTTATTGTAGATGAGCAAAACCGCTATCCGGAAGAAGTCAGCTTTAATGAGTGGCGTTTAGCGGAATTTGATAGCGTTTTTAGAGCCATTGTGCCTTTAGAAGATTTAAATAAAACCGCATGCGCTCATCATGCCCTAAAGGCTTTACAAGTCGCGCTTAAAGACAACGATTTGGTTTTGATGCAACAGAGTTGGAACAGATCGCAAAAGGATTCATCCCTAGGGGCTATTTATGGCATTTTGACGCGAATGTTTTAGGGAATGTGGCGTTGGTGAGAGAAGAGTTATTATTAGGCGTGAAACACACGAAAGGATATTCACTATGGACAGAATTTCTACAGAAACAGAATTGAATTGGGAATTTGTAGAGCCGCTCAATGAAAATGCGTTGAGCGATCTAGAAGAGCGGTTGAAAATAGGCTTTAGCGATGCGTTTAAGGACTTTATCAAACGATCAAACTATGGTTTTAGCCAATTGCGTTATTTCATGGTGGGCAATGAATCCTACATGTTCAAACATGTTTTGAATTTCAATTTAGAGGGAAAGGGCTTATTGATTGATTTCATGCAGAGCTTAAAAGAATTGTTAGAGCCTGAAGAAATCGTATTCGCTAATGACGGGTATGGGGGGGTATTATCTTTGGAATACCACCACTGACGTGGTGCTGTTTTTAGACACCGATAATGGCTCAAAAAAAGCGCTATTAAATCTTAATATGTTTTTAAAAAAACTGGAATCAAGGGGTTAAAATGTTGTTTTCTCATAAAGTTTTTTTGGAGGGTTGCACCAATGAGTTAAGAAGGATTTGCGACTATTTCGTAGAAGAGGCCATGCAAGATGATTTGGGGCAGAAACTCAAAAATGAGGCGCTAGAGGGCATGCTAAAAATCGCGCATGATTTAGAAAATTTAGAGCAGGAAACTCAATACGAAATGAGAAAAATCAACGAGCAACTTGAAGAAGCCAAGTATTTGGAGAAGCAAATTGATATGAATTTCCATTCACCAAGCGAGATCGATAGGCTTATGCGTGAAGCCAAAGAGCATGAAAGAGAAGCCAAGAGGCGCTATGATGAATATCTTAAGGATAAAAATGATTGATGTGAATGGTTTATTAAAAGAACTAGACGACGCCTTAGATAAAGTTGTCGCTAAAAAAGAGCCAGAGAGTTTTCTCAAGCCGTTCGTCTCACGAATAGAGGACTATCAAAAGAGTATCAGGCAAGTTCAAGCGCAATTCACAGACGCACCGCAATTCAATGAAACGACCACTTACCCTAAATTTTTGAGCTGTGGTTTGTTGCATGTTAAGGGCAAGAATGGCGCTAATATGGAATTTTTATTGCCTAAAGTCTATCCTTTCCCCTCTAAAAGCTTGTATATAGAGCATGAAAAAGACGGGCAGTTTTTGAGAGAAATGCTCATGCGCTTACTCTCTAGCGTGCCTTTAGTGCAATTAGAGGTCGTCTTGGTTGATGCGTTGAGTTTGGGGGGGCATTTTCAATCTGGCCAGAAGGCTTTTACATAAAGACAATGACTTTATTTACCAGCGAAGGATTTTGACCGAAAGCAAGGAAATAGAAGAAGCCTTAAAACATTTGTATGAATACTTAAAGGTTAATTTGCAAGAAAAATTGGCCGGTTTTAGAGATTTTGCGCATTATAATGAAAACGCCACAGACCCCTTGCCTTTAAAGGCGCTTTTTTTAAGCGGGGTGGATGCTTTGAGTAAAGACGCGCTTTATTATTTGGAAAAGATCATGCGTTTTGGCTCTAAAAATGGGGTTTTGAGCTTTGTCAATTTGGAGAGCGAAAAAAACAATAAATCCGCAGAAGACTTGAAAAAACATGCGGAGTTTTTTAAAGATAGGACAAGTTTTGAACGCTTTAAATATCTTAACGTGGAAGTCATCAATGATCATGGTATCCAATCCCAACACATGAAAGACTTCGCTGATAAAATTAAAGCGTATTACGAGAAAAAGAAAGTAGTCAAAAGCGAGTTGAAAGCCTTACAAAAAGACGAAGAATTTTGGACTAAAAGTTCTCAGTCTAAAGTGTCTGTGCCGGTGGGGTGGGATATTAACCATAAGGAAGTGTGTTTTGAAATCGGTAACGAACAAAACCACACGCTCATTTGCGACCACAGCGGGAGCGGGAAATCCAATTTCTTGCATGTGTTGATCCAAAATCTGGCCTTCTACTACGCGCCCAATGAAGTCCAACTCTTTTTGTTAGACTATAAAGAGGGGGTGGAATTTAACGCATACACAGATCCGATTTTAGAGCATGCGAGGTTGGTGAGCGTGGCGAGTTCGGTGGGTTTTGGCATGAGTTTTTTAAGCTGGCTTTGCGATGAAATAAAAAAAAGAGCCGAGCTGTTCAAGCAATTTAAGGTGAAAGATTTAAGCGATTACCGAAAACATGAAAAAATGCCCAGACTGGTTGTAGTGATTGATGAATTTCAGGTGCTTTTTAGCGATAACTCCACTCAAGTGAAAGGGAGCGTGGAACGATCTTTAAACACTCTGCTTAAAAAGGGTCGTAGCTATGGGGTGCATTTAGTTTTAGCCACTCAGACCATGCGCGGCGGTGAAATTGATTCAAGCATTAAGGCTCAAATCGCTAACCGCATCGCTTTGCCTATGGATGCAGACGACAGCGCTAAAATTTTGGACGATGATGTAGCTTGTGAGATTCAAAAACTAGAAGGCATTTTCAACAACAACGGAGGGCATAAAAAATACCACACCAAGATGAGTATCCCTAAAGCCCCTGATGACTTCACAGCGTTTATCAAAAAAATCCATGAAGAATTTAACCAAAGAAATCTCACCCCCATAGATCGTAAAATCTATAATGGCGAGACACCTTTAAAAATGCCCAATATCCTTAAGGCTAATGAAATGCGTTTGCATCTGGGCAAAAAAGTGGATTATGAGCAAAAGGACTTGATAGTGGAGTTTGAAAGTAACGAATCGCATTTGTTGGTGGTGAGTCAAAATTTACAGGATCGTATCGCTTTAATGAAGCTTTTATTCCAAAACGTTAAGAGCGCGAACAAAGAATTGGTTTTTTGCAATAAAGAAAAACGCTTGATAAGGTCTTTTGATGCGCAAAAAGAATACGGCATCACGCCTGTAGAAAATATCTTAAGCGTTTTAGACACCGCTATGAATCCTAACAGCGCGCTTGTGATAGACAATCTCAACGAAGCGAAAGAATTGCACGACAAAGTAGGGGCGGAAAAATTAAAATCGTTTTTAGAAAAAGCCATAGACAACGAGCAGTATTGCGTCATTTTTGCGCATGACTTTAGGCAAATTAAAGCTAATTACCATTTTGACAAGTTATTAAAAGATTTGTTGAGCAACCACTTCAAGCAATGCCTAGCCTTTAGGTGCAATGGGGACAACTTGAACGCTATCAAAAGCGATCTGCCTCCACCAAGCAGACTCAACGCGCTATTGATAGAGCTTTCCAAAGACAGCCACACTGAATTCAGGCCTTTCAGCTTACAAGATTAAAAAAAGAGAGTTAAAAAAAGAGAGTTAAAAAAAGAGAGTTAAAAAAAGAGAGTTAAAAAAAGAGAGTTAAAAAAAGAGAGTTAAAAAAAGGGGGGGTTAAAAAGACTAAAGGGATTTAATCTTTTTAAAGCGCTTTCAAACCTTTTGCGTGGTGGTTTGCGTAACCAGGCGAGCGATTTTTTCTCTTAAATGCAACAAGGGTTCTGAGCCTTTCGCTAAAGCTTTCAGGCATAAATGAGAACTAGCAATCTCGCTCACGGCCCCATCCACTCCTTCGCTTTCTTCAATCAATTCTCGCGTGCCAGACAGCTCTATGGGGCAATTGACAAGCACCAGATTCAAATAATGCGTGTAGCCATCAAACATGCACATATTATTCATGTCGGTGGTTTTGGGATCTAAAATCGTGTTATCATAATAGATGGGTTTCTCATCTTGTAAAATAGCGATTTTGGTGTGCAAGCGGTTGAATTGGAACAACTCATTGCGTGCCACTCGCCCGGCGACAATGATTTCACTATAGAGCAATTGAGAGCTAGAGCGTAAAGAAATCGTGGTATTGCCCTTAAAATGCGCGTTTTCAAAGGGGATTAACGGGAAAGGCGCGAAGTCTAAAAAAGCGTTTTCCCCCACAACAATGCACATGTCTCTGCTGGCAAACCCATCTTCAGTGTTATGGATTTTTTCAAAGGATTGCGAAGTGATCCTTAGCTTGCAATTTTGACCGATGCTTAATTGCATGTCTTGCGCATCGCCCCTCATCATGCCAGGGCTTACCGCTAAAAGCATGATTTCAGCTAAATCGTCTTTAGGGTAAAAGGGCGCCATGAGCTTAAAGGGGGGCGTGAAGAAATTATCTTCAATCACGCACCGCCCGTCAGCCCCTATTTTGGTTTTTAACCTGAGCTTGGATTCTTGAGCGTAAGTGTTCATCAATCTTCCAATAAAGCGTTGCGCTTAATCCAAGCGATCACATCATCTAGGCCTTCTTTGGCGCGGATATTCGTAAAAATAAAGGGCTTTTCGCCGCGCATTTTTTTAGAATCCCTTTCCATGACTTTCAGGTCCGCTCCCACATAGGGGGCTAAGTCAATTTTATTGATGACAAGCAAGTCTGAGCGCGTGATTCCTGGGCCGCCTTTTCGGGGGATTTTATCGCCCTCAGCCACATCAATCACAAAAATCGTAAAGTCCGCTAGCTCTGGGTTGAAAGTCGCTGAAAGGTTGTCGCCTCCGCTTTCAATCAAAAGCAGTTCCAAATTAGGGAAACGGCCATGCATTTCTTCTACCGCTTCTAAATTCATAGAGGCATCTTCTCTAATAGCTGTGTGCGGACAACCTCCTGTTTCTACGCCAATGATCCTCTCTCGTGGCATCACCGAATTTTTACACATAAACTCTGCGTCTTCTTTAGTGTAAATATCATTAGTGATAACCGCCATGTCGTAATCCTTTGACATGTGGCGCGTTAAAGCTTCAATCAAGGCGGTTTTACCGCTTCCTACAGGACCACAAACTCCAATTTTTACCATAAAATTCCTTTCAATTTGAGATTAAAATTCAAGACATATAAAGACGCGAGTATAAACTCTCATGCTGCATCGCCTTAATGTCGTTTTGAACGCTTGCCGCGCACAGGTGGCTTTCGTCTAGTTCTAGGGTTTTTTCTATGAGCTGGTTAAAAGGGCTTTGCAAGCTCAATAAGATTTTTTGCCCGTCGTTTTGAGATAGTGGGACGCTTTTAACGCAGTTGATCACCATGTTAGAAGTTTGCGCATAAAGATAATGCCTTAAAGCCTTTTTCAATTCAATATTCAAACTCGCCGCAAAAACGCCATAGCTAGTGGCATGGGTGGGATCTTTGGTTTGTTGAGCGTAAGCGTTAAAAAATGCACCCATGTCTAATTCGTTCATGGCTTGTAAGGTTTTAATGAAACGATTGCCTAGCTTTTGATTGGCTAATCGTAATTCCATGGGGCTTGTGGATAGTCTAATCATTTCTTCAACCCCTAAAATTTTTTTTAAATCTTGTTGGAGAGCGCTTTCATAGGTTAATTTCAAACTCAGCATTTCCGTGTAAAGGAACTGGCTAGAAAGATTAGCCTTTAAATACTCTAAAGCGCTTTCTTTGTTGGTAACCTTTTTTTGCTGGATGTAAGTTTCTAGCCCAAAAGAATGCGTGTAAGAGCCAATAGGGAACACCGCATCATTGACTTGCAAGATCAGAAATTCATTATCTACATGATTATTGGCATTGTCGTCTGTCTTTGGGGTTTTTGGGGGCATACCCACGCTTTTTTTAGTGCTTTTCACGCTCTTTCCTTTATCCATTCTGTTATTTTTCTATTTTACGACCACTTTAAAATCGCTCGCTAGTGAGACCTTAAAATTAGGCTCACTATGGGGCATGCTCACGGTTAAGCGTTCTTTGGAATCCAGTTTTGAACTTAAAACACGATTTTGAACCCCTAGCTTTTCTAATAACGCTAGCGTGGGCTTTTCAAATGGTGTTTTAAATTCAAATTGAGACTCGCCATAGTATAGAGCCGCATGGCGGTTCCCTATTTCGTAGCATATTTTCGCTACTTCTGCCACGCTCTTGGCTTGGATGTGAATGACTTCAGAATCCAAGATATTAACGGCGATAATTTCCTTCTCTTCTTTAAATAAAATATCCCCTTGAGAGAGACCCAACTTGGGAGCGTCTTTAAGGCGTATGGCTATGTCTTTGCCTTGCCTGGTTTTAAAGCGAGCGATTTTTTTCCTCGTTTCAAACCATTCCAAATCCACATAATCCACGCTGAAATCCAAGGGGTTTAAATCCCTTAGATTGCCTATTAAACGCTCTATGATCATCTCACACCCAATGTTGGATAAAGAGCAACCAAGCAGGGATCCAAGCGGTTAAAATACCCTCAATGATAGCAAGCCATGGAGTGAATTTCCCTAAAGGGATTTTCAAGATGTTTTCAATGAAAGCGGTAAGCCACAAAACACCCCAAGCCAACCAAATGATTGCCCACCAATCGCCCTCAGTGATGCCTAACACTTTGTGGTCATCAAGCATATCGCTATAGTGGGATAAAATCGCAGCAGGAACAGTGTTGATCGCTACGAATAAGCTATACCAAGAATACGGCCTCCAATCCAAACCAAAAGTGTGGTTGATGGCCGCATACAAGTAGGTAAAACCAAACAATAACCCAGTCGCTGGCCCATAGAAACTAGTCAAATGGTGCGATACTTGAGCAATATCTTCGGCACCTTCTACAGGGGCTGTAGGGTGGAGCGCGGAATAAGTGATGACCACCACATTACAAACAATGGAAAGTCCGCCCACAAAAAAGTTCATCACCGCAGTGCTTTTAGGATCGACTTTGGTTAACCCGCAAATCCCATTGCTGATTAAAACAATCCCAACATATAACAATACAAGTCCTAGCATTGCCTTTTCCTTCCAAACAAAAATTTTTACAACAAACGCACCTTACGAATAACTTTTGTTGCTTGAGCTAATCATAAAGAAAAATAGTAAATTGACAAAAAATAAAAACAAAAAAAGCCCCCAATTTCTTGATAAACAAAAAATCAGAGAGCTAAAAAATAAGGATTTAAGGAGCGTCGCTCCTAAAGATCCTAGAAAATGCTAAAGAGTTGCGCCAAGCTCACTTTATTGGCTGGTTTAGAAGTTACTTCTTTGCCATCCACGAACACATGGTAAGTTTCAGGATTGACTTCAATGTGAGCGGTAGTGTCGTTGAATTGCATGTCTTTTTTAGTGATGTTTCTGCAATTTTTTACCGGCAACACTTGTCTTTCAAGCCCTAATTCTTCTTTAATGCCTTTGTCATAAGCCGCTTGGGATACAAAAGTGATGTTTGCATCGTATTTGGCTTTACCATGATGAGCGAACATTTCTCTGTAATAAACCGGTTGCGGAGTAGGGATAGAAGCGTTCGCATCGCCCATTTGACTTAACGCAATGAACCCGCCTTTGATGATCATGTTGGGTTTCACGCCAAAGAATGCGGGACTCCACAATACCAAGTCAGCCACTTTACCCACTTCTACAGAGCCTACATACTCGCTAATCCCATGAGCGATCGCTGGGTTAATGGTGTATTTAGACAAGTAGCGTTTGATTCTGAAGTTATCGTTATCGCCTTTTTCTTCTTTCAAGCGGCCAAATTCTTTTTTGTTTTTGTCAGCTGTTTGCCAAGTTCTAGTGATAACTTCACCCACACGACCCATAGCTTGAGAGTCAGAACTAGTGATTGAGAAAATCCCCATGTCATGCAAAGTGTCTTCAGCCGCAATGGTTTGGGGGCGGATCCTTGAATCAGCGAACTGAACATCTTCTTTAATGCTTTTATCCAAGTGGTGGCACACCATGAGCATGTCCATGTGTTCGGCTTCTGTATTCACAGTGAAAGGGATAGTGGGGTTAGTGGAAGCGGGTAAAATGTTGTGTTCACCGGCCACTTTAATAATATCAGGAGCGTGTCCGCCGCCAGCACCTTCAGTGTGGAAAGTGTGCATAGTGCGCCCAGCAATAGCTGCCATAGTGTCTTCTACACAACCAGCTTCATTCAAAGTGTCTGTGTGGATAGCGACTTGCACATCGTATTTGTCTGCAACATCTAGTGCATGATTGATTGCAGAAGGAGTGGTGCCCCAGTCTTCGTGGATTTTAAAGCCAATCGCACCAGCTTCAATTTGATCGGCTAAGCTTGCATCGTTAGAAGCGTTACCTTTAGCTAAGAAACCTAAGTTCATAGAATATTCCTCAGCCGCTCTGAGCATCCATTTTAAATTTCTTCTACCTGGAGTGATAGTAGTCGCATTAGTGCCATCAGCAGGACCAGTTCCGCCACCAATCATGGTTGTTACACCGCTTGCAAAAGCTGTAGGGATTTGTTGGGGTGAAATGAAGTGGATGTGTGTGTCAATACCACCAGCAGTTACGATCAAACCTTCACCGGCTAAGGCTTCAGTAGCAGGACCCACGCTAAGATTGTTTTTAACGCCATCTTGCATGTCTTTGTTACCGCCTTTGCCAATACCAGCGATTTTGCCATCTTTAATACCAATATCCGCTTTATAAATACCGGTGTAATCCACGATTAAAGCGTTAGTGATGATCAAATCCAGTTCTTCTTTGCTAGGGTTGTTGGATTGGCTCATGCCTTCTCTTAGGGTTTTACCGCCACCGAATTTAAGCTCTTCGCCATAAATGGTGTAGTCATGTTCTACTTCAGCGATCAAATCTGTATCGCCCAATCTCACTTTATCGCCTGTGGTAGGGCCATACATAGAAACATATTCTTTTCTGCTAATCTTTTTCATTTCTTACTCCTTAATTGTTTTTACATAGTTGTCATCGCTTTTAGCGCCATGAAAACCACGCTCTTTAGCTCTGTGTAAAGCAATTTTTTTGCTTTCGTTATCGGCTTGCCTATCAACCAACGCGTTAAATCCAAAGATTCTTCTGTTACCGCCAATGTCAATCAACTCTACGGATTTTTCTTCGCCAGGCTCAAACCTTACCGCTGTCCCGCTCGCAATGTCTAAGCGTTTACCGAAAGTTTTTTCTCTGTCAAAGTCTAAGCATCTATTCACTTCAAAGAAATGGAAGTGTGAGCCGATTTGAACCGGTCTGTCGCCAACATTTTTAACTTTCACGCTAACGGCTTTTTTGCCTTCGTTGATAGTGATGTCTTCATTTTTTAAGAACAACTCACCAGGAACTAATTTGCCATTGGCCTCAATAGGGGTATGCACGGTTACGAGTTTGGTCCCATCAGGAAACATCGCTTCAATACCCACTTCATGGATCATGCTTGCCACGCCATCCATCACATCATCCGGTTTTAAAAGAGTGCGCCCTTCTTGCATCAATTCAGCCGCAGTCTTTTTACCAGCTCTCGCTTCTTCCATAATATGGGCACTAATCAGAGCTACCGCTTCTACATAGTTAAGCTTAATGCCTTTTTCTTTGCGTTTTTTAGCCAATTCTCCAGCGTAGTGGAGCATCAACTTATCTAACTCTTTTGGGGTGAGTTTCATCTCATTCTCCTATTCTTAAAGTGTTTTTTCCTTGAAGACATAACGCAATCAAGGTTGGATGTAATTGTAGCAATGTTTTGATTTACTAAGATTAACAGAAGCGTTCATTAACTAATTATTATTTAAAATGAATTAGTGTTATAGTTTTGAAGCGCTATCAAGGCGTTATTGGGAGCGCGTTTAATACCCCTTTAGAATTTATAAAAATCAAAAACTCGCAAAAAAATGAGAACTAGAATTGGAGTCATAATGAGTAATTGAGTAATAATGGTGGCCACGACTGGACTTGAACCAGCGGCCACTACCATGTCAAGGTAGTGCTCTACCAACTGAGCTACGCGACCTTTTATTAAAAAGGGTAATTATGCCTTAATTTTGTTTTGTTTTTGCTTAAAAACGAATTGTCTTAACAATAAAACGCCCACGCCCACATCTATCATGACATCAGCGAAATTAAAAATGGCAAAATCAAAGCCATAATGGTAATACACATAATCCACCACGCCCCCATGCACAAACCGGTCTAAAACATTAGAAACCCCAGCGCCAAACACCATGCCAAACTCTATCGCATGGTTTTTAAAAAGCTCAATTTGGCGCATTAAAAAAATAAAAAGCCCTAAAATCAAAAGGATTTGCAAGTATTTCAAACCCCCCTCTAAAAAACTGAGTAAGGAAAACGCCACGCCTTTATTGAATACTAAAACAATATCTATAACCAAACTTTCATAGCGAAACCCCTCTAAAATAGCGTATTTAATCGCTTGATCCACGCCAAAAATAAGGAAAAAAACCCCTATAAAAACCAACAGGCTTTTTTGGGTGGTTTTTAGCACAAATGCCCTTCAAAAAACTCTTTTAATTCTTGCATTTTGGATTCTAAAAGTTTTTCATCTTTAGCTTCTAAAAGGATTCGTAATTTGTTTTCAGTGCCGCTATAACGGATCAAATGGCGGATCTCTAGTTGGTCTAATTCTTTTAAAAGAGCGCTATAACCTTTCAAGCTTTCTAAAGGGGGCTTTTTTTGGACATTCAAATTCACTAGGTTTTGGGGGTATAATTCAAAGGGGTTTAACGCAACAGAGCTCACTTGCTTACTTTCTAACACTAACGCGCTCACTTGCAAAGCGCACACCAAACCATCGCCGGTTTTAGCGTAATCGCTAAAAATGATATGCCCGCTTTGCTCGCCTCCAAAATTGGCTTTATTCAACCGCATGCATTCGCTCACAAACTTATCCCCAATCGCACAATGCTTCAATTCTAAATCTTGGGATTTTAGGTATTCTTTAAGGGCTAAATTGCTCATGTTTGTAGCGACAATCGCTTGAGAAGAAAGGGCGTTTTTAGATTTTTGATAAACCCCTAACACCCCTAAAAGCTTGTCCCCATGCACGATATTCCCTAAATTATCCACCACCACTAGCCTATCGGCATCGCCATCAAAAGCAAAGCCTAAATCCGCGCGGTATTTTTTCACTTCCTGGCTCAATTGGTTAGGGTGTAAAGCCCCGCATTGCTCATTAATGTTACACCCATTAGGCTCATCATTAATCACTAACACATCAGCCCCAAGCTCGCTAAAAACGACCGGAGCCACCTTATAAGCCGCGCCATTAGCCGTATCTAGCACGATCCTTAAATTTTGCAAATTCAAATGTTTGGGGAAAGAGTGTTTTAAATGCACGATATAGCGCCCTATGACATCATCTATCCTTTTAGCGCTACCGACGCTTTCGCCCACTTTATAGCTAGAATGCAGTAATTCTTCATCATGAAAGATTTCTTCAATCGCTTTTTCTTCTTCTTCTTTAAGCTTATAGCCATAAGAATTGAAAAACTTAATGCCATTGTCTTCAAAAGGGTTGTGGCTCGCGCTTATCATAATGCCCGCATCGCAGCGCATGTCTTCGGTTAAAAACGCGATCGCAGGGGTAGGCATAGGCCCTATTTGGATCACATTATAGCCTATGGAAGTTAAAGCGCTCACTAAAGCGTTTTCTACCATATAGCCGCTTTTTCTGGTGTCTTTACCGATTAGAATTTTATTCGTTTGAGAATGTTTTTTAAAATACAACCCGGCAGCAATGCCTAAACGCATCACAAACATGGGGGTGAGTTTCACCCCTGCTTTACCCCTCACGCCATCAGTCCCAAAAATTTTCATCGTTATAAAATACCTTTTAAACTATTTTTAATCAATTTTTAGATAGAATTATGCCAAATTTTACATTACAAAGGGATTAAAACAAGGCTATGGCAAATCATAAGTCCGCAGAAAAGCGAATCAGACAGACCATTAAAAGAACCGAGTGCAACAGGTTCTATAAAACTAAAATTAAAAATATCATTAAGGCCGTGCGTGAAGCGGTCGCTGTCAATGATGTAGCAAAAGCTCAAGAGCGTTTGAAGATCGCTAATAAAGAGTTGCATAAATTTGTCAGCAAAGGGATTTTAAAGAAAAACACCGCTTCTAGAAAAGTTTCAAGGCTTAACGCTTCAGTGAAAAAAATCGCTCTCGCTTAGTTTTGGGGCGTTTTTAACTTCTTTAAGCTCAATAATGGATTTTTATTATTGGGCTTCTTTTTGCGTTTTTTAGATTGTTGCATCTTTTATCCACATCTTTTTATAGGTAGTCTTGCATGTCTATTCTAGCTGAAAAGCTTTCTTCCATTCTCAAACGATACGACGAACTCACAGCGTTGCTTTCTAGCGCTGAAGTGGTTAGCGATATTAAAAAACTCACCGAATTGAGCAAAGAGCAAAGCTCTATTGAAGAAATCTCTGTAGCGAGTAAAGAGTATTTGAGCGTTTTAGAGAATATCAAAGAAAATAAAGAGCTTTTAGAAGACAAGGAATTGAGCGAACTGGCTAAAGAAGAGTTAAAAATTTTAGAAACCAAAAAAAGCGATCTAGAAACCGCCATTAAGCAACTCCTTATCCCCAAAGATCCTAACGACGATAAAAACATTTATTTAGAGTTAAGGGCCGGCACGGGGGGCGATGAGGCGGGCATTTTTGTAGGGGATTTGTTTAAGGCGTATTGCCGTTATGCGGATTTGAAAAAATGGAAAGTAGAGATAGTGAGCTCTAGCGAAAACAGCGTAGGGGGTTATAAAGAAATCATCGCTTTGATTAAGGGCAAGGGCGTGTATTCAAGGCTCAAATTTGAAGCAGGCACGCATCGAGTCCAAAGAGTCCCCGAGACAGAATCTCAAGGGCGAATCCACACTTCCGCTATCACAGTAGCGATCATGCCTGAAGTGGATGATGTGGAAGTTTCTATCAACCCTAGCGATTTAAAGATTGAAGTGTTTCGCGCTGGCGGGCATGGGGGGCAATGCGTCAACACCACAGACTCTGCGGTGCGCATCACGCACCTTCCCACCAATATCAGCGTGAGCATGCAAGATGAAAAATCCCAGCATAAAAACAAGGATAAAGCCCTAAAAATCTTAAAAGCGCGCCTTTATGAAAAACAAATTGAAGAGCAGCAACTCGCTAACGCTAAAGACCGAAAGGAGCAAGTGGGTAGTGGGGACAGGAGTGAAAGGATCCGCACTTATAATTACCCGCAAAACCGCTTGAGCGAGCATAGAATCAATTTAACTCTGTATAGTTTAGAAGAAATCATGCTTTCAGGGAATTTAGATGAAGTGATTAACCCTTTAATCGCCCACGCCCAAAGCCAGTTTGAATGAGATTTTTACATGATACGATAAAAGCGATAAAACAGCTTTTTTAAGATAGCCACCCATTAGACCAAAAACCCTAAAAGCTCTAAATTTTCGCCCCACAAAAACAGCGCAAGAGCTTCCATAAAATCTAGTTATAAATATAATTTTAAATTATTTATATAATAAATGCACTTTTAAAAAATAAAACGATTTATTTAACCTATTCTTAACGAAAAATTCACTTTTTTGTGATATAACTCCAAAGCTTACTATAAGAGCGGATTGTATTCTGTGGAAGCGAATGTATTCAAGGACAACTCTCAAATTTTGATAGCTCCCTATATTTTTGCACCATAGCATGAATGCAATAAAAAAAGAAATCCTTAGGATTTCTCACATTAAGGAGTTTTAAATGAAAAAAGTTTTTTTAGGTATGGCATTAGCCTTTAGTGTGTCTATGGCAGAAAAAAGCGGTGCGTTTTTAGGAGGGGGGTTTCAATATTCTAATTTAGAAAACCAAAACACCACCCGCACCCCAGGTGCTAACAATAACACCCCGATAGACACTTCAATGTTTGGCAGCAATCAAACAGCTCCAGCCCAAGAAACGCAAAGTGCTTCCAAACCGGACACTAAAGTCAATCCAAGCGCAAGCTGGATGAAAAAATAAGGGAGGAAGTTATGAAAAAGTCATTCAAAAAATTAGGCTTTTTCTCTTTAGCAACGAGTAGCGTGCTTTTAGGGAGCATGAACGCTACCGATTTAGAAACCTACGCGGCATTGCAAAAATCATCGCATGTTTTTGGTAATTATGCTGAAAAGGATAAGGATAGTAAATTAACAAGCGATTCGCCAACGCAACAACAAGCCCAAACTCAAGCCCAAAACACCGCTTCAAGCGACAGCAAAGAAGCGACAACACTTGAGAACACCGCTACAAGCGACACACCAGACTCATCAACCCTACCAACTAAAGAAACCCCACCAGCAACAAGTGGTGGCACTAGTAGCGATAAACACACCGCTTCAAGCGGCACACCACCAGCTTCATCAACCCCACCAGCTAAAAAAGATGAAACAAGTGGCAGTGGCGATAAGGATCAACACACCGCTAGTGGAACTGGTGGCACACCAAGTTCAAGTGGTGGCACTGGTGGCGAACACCACACCGCTTCAAGTGGCGCACCAGCTCCAGAAACCCCACCAACCCCAACGCCATCAACTAGTGGTGGGAACACTATAACAAGCCAGCTAACCAAAGATACCACTATGGTTAATAATCTTAAGAGTGTGAGCGTGAGCGCGATGAACACCACTTTAAGTGGGGTAACGCAACTCTCTCAGTAAACCGCAACGATCAGTAATCTTTTGAGCGGTAGTCCTAATTTAGGCAGCGTGATTACCAACGCTCAAGGGCTAAGCAGCACGTTTAGCGCATTAGAAAGCGCTCAAAACACTTTAAAGGGTTATTTAGATTCTTCTAGCACGACGATTGGGCAATTGACAAACGGCTCTAATGCGGTTGTGGGCGCGTTAGATAAGGCTATCAATCAAGTGGATATGGCTCTAGCCGATCTCGCTACAGCTGATACGCAAAAAACGCAAGCCGTTGCGCTTGTGGCTGCTAGTGATAGCGCAACGACAACGACAGATGCCATCAATTTCTTAAACGCGCTAAAAACCAATCTAACGGCTCAAAAAGACGCTTTCATGAGCGTGCATAAAAACATTCAAACCGCTGTCGCTCAAGCCCAAGCAACCTACACGCCAAGCGTGATCAACACCAATAATTACGGGCAAATGTATGGTGTGGATGCGATGGCAGGGTATAAGTGGTTCTTTGGTAAAACCAAACGCTTTGGCTTTAGGTCTTATGGATATTACAGCTATAACCATGCGAATTTAAGCTTTGTGGGGAGCCAGCTTGGAATCATGGAGGGCGCGTCTCAAGTGAATAACTTCACTTATGGCGTGGGCTTTGATGTGCTCTATAACTTCTATGAAAGTAAAGAGGGCTATAACACAGCAGGGTTGTTCTTAGGCTTTGGGTTAGGAGGGGATTCGTTTATCGTTCAAGGAGAGAGCTACTTAAAATCTCAAATGCAAATTTGCAACAACACCGCAGGCTGTTCAGCGAGCATGAACACGAGCTATTTCCAAATGCCTGTTGAATTTGGTTTCAGGAGCAATTTCTCTAAACACAGTGGGATTGAAGTGGGTCTTAAATTGCCTTTATTTACCAACCAATTCTATAAAGAAAGGAGCGTAGATGAATCAGTAGATGTGTTCTATAAAAGGAACTTCTCTATCTATTTTAACTACATGATCAACTTCTAATCCTTTTTCTTCTTTCCAATAGAGGGTTTTCTCTCTGTTGGTTTCTTTTTTCTTTTTTTTGCGATGTTTGTTTTGTTGTGTTGGGGGGTTAGGTTTTTGTTTAAGAAAGTTTTTTAAAAACTAAAGAAGCGTTTAAAACAGAACCTTTTGTTTTGAGATTTGATTTTTTACTTGGGCTTGTTTTCAAAAATCATTTTGATTTCTAAAAATAGTCTATAATGCTCGCAAGAGATATTTTTTAAGGTTATCAATGAAAGCTATAAAAATACTTTTTATAATGACACTCAGTTTAAACGCTATCAGCGTGAATAGGGCGTTGTTTGACTTAAAAGATTCGCAATTAAAAGGGGAGCTAACGCCAAAAATAGTGGATTTTGGGGGTTATAAAAGCAGCACCAGAGAGTGGGGGGCTAGCGCTTTAAACTATATCAATGCGGCTAATGGCGATGCGAAAAAATTCAGCGCGTTAGTGGAAAAAATGCGTTTTAACTCTGGCATCTTGGGGAATTTTAGAGCGCATGCACGTTTGAGGCAAGCCCTAAAATTGCAAAAGAATTTGAAATATTGCCTTAAAATCATCGCTAGGGATTCTTTTTATAGTTACCGCACCGGTATTTATATCCCCTTAGGCATTTCTTTAAAAGATCAAAAAACGGCCCAAAAAATGCTCGCTGATTTGAGCGTGGTAGGGGCGTATCTTAAAAAGCAACAAGAGAATGAAAAGGCTCAAAGCCCTTATTACAGAAACAACAACTATTACAACTCTTACTATAGCCCTTATTACGGCATGTATGGTATGTATGGCATGGGTATGTATGGAATGTATGGCATGGGCATGTATGATTTTTATGACTTTTATGATGGCATGTATGGCTTCTACCCTAACATGTTTTTCATGATGCAAGTTCAAGATTACTTGATGTTAGAAAATTACATGTATGCACTCGATCAAGAAGAGATTTTAGACCATGACGCTTCTACTGACCAACTTGATACGCCTACTGATGATGACAAAGACGATAAAGACGATAAATCTTCGCAACCAGCAAATCTCATGAGCTTTTATCGTGATCCCAAATTCAGTAAAGGCATTCAAACCAACCGCTTGAATAGCGCTTTAGTCAATTTAGACAACAGCCATATGCTCAAAGACAATTCGCTTTTCCACACCAAAGCCATGCCCACTAAAAGCGTGGATGCGATCACTTCTCAAGCCAAAGAGCTTAACCATTTAGTGGGGCAAATCAAAGAGATGAAGCAAGACGGGGCGAGTCCTAGTAAGATTGATTCAGTGGTCAATAAAGCTATGGAGGTTAGGGACAAATTAGACAACAACCTAAACCAACTAGACAATGACTTAAAAGATCAAAAAGGGCTTTCAAGCGAGCAACAAGCTCAAGTGGATAAAGCCCTAGACAGCGTGCAACAATTAAGCCATAGCAGCGATGTGGTGGGGAATTATTTAGACGGGAGTTTGAAAATTGATGGCGATGACAGAGACGATTTGAATGATGCGATGAATAACCCTATGCAACAATCTGCACAACAAACGCCTATTAACAACATGGACAACACCCATGCAAATGACAGCAAAGATCAAGGGGGTAACGCGCTCATAAACCCTAACAACGCCACCAACGATGATCACAACGATGATCACATGGACACTAACACCACTGACACCGGCAACGCAAACGACACCCCCACTGATGATAAAGATGCTAGCGGCAACAATACCGGCGATATGAACAACACGGATACCGGCAATACGGATACCGGCAACACTGATGATATGAGCAACATGAACAACGGCAACGATGATGCGGGTAACGCTAATGACGACATGAGCAACGGCAACGACATGGGCGATGACATGAACAACGCCAACGATATGAACGATGACATGGGTAATGGCAACGATGACATGGGCGATATGGGGGATATGGGGGATATGAACGACGATATGGGTGGCGACATGGGAGACATGAACGACGACATGGGTGGCGATATGGGGAATTGAGATTAAACCCCAACATCAAAGAGTGATAGCCGAAACTTAATATTTTTATTTATAATTCTTTTAAGGGGGATACTTTGGCGATGAATACCCCTTTAACCCCAACTAACTCCCTTTAAGAACGCTTTTAAAAATCCAACCAAAGCTTTTTATCATCAAACTAGCGCAAAAAACTCCGTCCTTTAGGGTGCAAGATGTAGCGCTTAGGCTATATTCAAGCTAACAAAATACCTCTAATCTTTTTAGGTTAGGGAATGCCCATGCAGACTTTAAAGAGCCTTTCATGTTAGCGTCCGTTAGAACACTTTACAGCTAGAAAGCCCCTTGCTTTAGAAAAAGGGCGGTTCCACCTTTCAGACGCTCAAAATTAAAGGCAGAAATTAAAATTTCTTCTTGCTCACGTCTTCTAAAATGTCTTGGGAGATCCCATCAATTTTAGCACTCACTTGTAAAGAATGATTAGCGATAGTCAAATTATCCTGCACATCTTGTTGCAAGGCGTTAATGGAACTGTGGATATTTTCTACGCCCTTGTTTTGCATTTTGATAGACTCAGCGTTATCGGCAATGCTTTGAACTAAAATATTGATATTGGCTTCAATCTCGCTGAGCGATTTTTGCGTCCTTTCAGCGAGCTTTCTCACCTCATCAGCCACCACCGCAAAGCCTCTGCCATGCTCGCCGGCTCTTGCGGCTTCAATAGCGGCATTTAGGGCTAATAGATTCGTTTGATCGGCAATATCTCTAATCATATCCACCACGCTTTTAATGTCTTCGCCTTGAGAGATCATCTCTTGGCTTTTAGAATCAATTGTTGTAATAATATTAGTGATTTCTTCTAAGGATTGGGTGGTGTTTTTCAGGCTTCTTTCTTGCTTGTGGGCGGTTTTAGTCAAGTTATCCACGCAAGTTTTTAAATCTTTGGATTCATGATTGAGCGCGTTCGCAAACCCTAAAGAAGCCTTAAGCATGCTAGAAATTTCTTGCCCTAAAGTGTTGAGCGCTTTTTCCATGTTGGCTTTAGGATCTTGGATATGGTGGGTAAAATCCAAATTTTTATAATGCTCTAGGGCGTTATTTAGGGCTTCAATATTGGCGCCAATTTGGTTACGAAAATACTGGATAATGCTATTAATCGTGTTTCTTAAAGCTTGCAAATCTTTATTTTTAGGCACGCATGCGATTTCTTGGGTGAAATCCCCACTTTCCACAAAATTAGCCACTTCAATGCTGTTTTGAATGGCTTTGTTATCGGCTTGAATGCTTTCTTGGGTTTTAAGGATGTTTTCATTAATGGAAGCTTGCATTTGCCCGATTTCATCATAAGCGCTTGGGGGCGTTAGGCTTATGGCATGGTTATTTTTGGGGTTATTAAGCAAGTTGAAAAAACCATTTAAGGTGTTATTGACCCTACTGATGCGTTTGGTTATGAGATTAGAAATGATGATAAAGACTAAAAGGGCTAACACCAGCACGCCTAAAATCAAAGTGGTGATGATAATGTATCTGGTGTTTGTCGCCTCTTGAAAGACCAAAGATTTATTGACATATTTCCCAATCGCCCAACGCCAATGGTTGCCGTTATTTTCTTTTTCTTCAAAAAAATCAAAGGGTTGTATGGCTAAAAAGGTTTCTGTATCCCCGCTCAATGAATGATAGCTCAAAGTTCCGGCTTCGTTGTTGTTATAATATTCCACAGCTTTAGCGACTCGCTTGTCCGGATTGATAGCGCTTAAGATTTTATCTTGAATCCCACGATTAGGGTTGATTAAAAGCCTGCCGTCTTTCCCCATTAAAAAGGTGTTGCTCTTTTTCTTGCCTACCACATCGGTATAAAAAGCGTCAATGTTTAAAAAGAGGTTTAAAGCGCCTATAACATTTTGATTTTTACCCGTTAGGGGGAGGGTAATATCCATGCCATAGATTTTATCGCCATCAACCTCTTTATAATAGGGATCTGAACGGGTTATACTTTTGAGCGAATGGATTTGATTGATCATGTTTTCATTGAGCACGATGTTGGGGTAAGCGATTTTTGAATGGATTTTAATAGCGCTGATCGCTCGTTTGTCATCGTTAGCATAAAGAGTGCTAATCAATAACACATGAGGGTTTGCTAACAAAAACTCAGAGAGCATGCGTTTTTTTAGAGTGTCGTTGATAGCGTTATTTTCATCGCTTAAAAACCTTTCAAGGGTGTTAGCACCCATAAAAATACGCTTCATAATGCCTTGAATCTTAAAACTGACTAACTGAGCCTTTTTTTGCAACAATTCTGTGGCTTGGCTTTGCAACACGCTTTCAACCTTGTGATTGATAATAAAGCCCATAATAGCGCTAATCGCTATAACGACCGCGCACACCATCACCACAATCTTAAAACCAATTTTTGTAGATTTCATTCCCTTTGCCCTTTTAAAACGAATTGATAGAGAATGATTATTATACATTATTTTGAAATTTTAATAAAACGAGAGAGGACAAAAAAGCAGAAAATAAAGGAGAGCCAAAGCCCTCCAAAGCCCCCAAAACTCCCCCAAAGAAGATAAAAAGAAATAAAAATTACCTTTTAGAGAATTGCGGGCTTCTTCTGGCCTTTCTTTTACCATATTTTTTGCGTTCAACCACCCTTGAATCTCTGGTGAGCAAGCCTTTAGGTTTTAAAATGGCTCTAAAAGCAATATCATAAGCGTTCAAAGCTTTAGAAATGCCATGCCTTAAGGCTTCCGCTTGCGCTGAGTAGCCCCCACCAAAAACCACCGCTTTAATATCCACAGATTGCTCTTGTTTGGTTAAAAGTAAGGGTTGCATGACTTTCATTTTAATGGCTTCATGCCCACCTAACCATTGATTTAGGCTCTGCTCATTGATACTCAATTCGCCTTTACCCGGAGTGAGCCACACTTTAGCGATAGCGGTTTTTCTTTTACCGGTAGCATAGATTTTTCTCATTTAGCGTCCTTTTTGCTAGTTTGTGCGGTGTGAGGGTGCTTATCATCACGATAAACTTTGAGTTTTTTAATCATCGCTTTCCCTAATTTCGTTTTAGGGAGCATGCCCCTAACGGCTAAGTGGTAGAGCTTTTCAGGGGTTTTTTCTAGCATTTCTTGGAGAGTCTTGCTCTTGGTGCTGCCAAAATAGCCTGAATGGGTAAAATACTCTTTGTCTTCTAATTTCATGCCTGAAAATTTAACCTTATTGGCGTTGATAACCACCACAAAATCCCCACAATCCACATTAGGGGTGTAAAAAGGGCGGTGTTTCCCTCTTAAAAGCACAGCGATTTCAGTGATCAAACGGCCAAAAACTTTGTCTTTAGCGTCTAAAACGACCCAATCACGAACGATGTCATTGACTTTAGCGGTCTTTGTCATAAGAATCCTTTGATAAAATTAAAGCACTCATTATAAGGAAATAAACTTAAATATTGCTGAATTTAAGGAAAGTTTAAAGTTTAAAAATAGGGTTTTTTAAAAAAATTTGTTTGATTGCTTTTGATTTTATGGTCAAACTCATTTCTTAAGTAAAACGCATTTTTTTAAAAGAATAGGGGGGTATTTTACAATAGCCCTCCCCTACAACCCTCAACTAAAAACCCCCTAACCCCAAAAGACCGCTTTTTAAAGAGGCTATCACTTGCTTACGCAAGCTATTTTATTGTATTTATTTTAAAAAATGCCTTTGAGCATTTTTTTAATTTTGTTACTCATGCTTAATAAGCCAAAGCCTTTATTTTTGCCCTTGATTGAGCCTTTCTTCTATCTTTTTGATTTGTTGGCTCATTTTAGCGCTCGCGTTGATTTGATTGATGAGCATGTAAAGGTTTATCATCATCAAAAGCACCACCACAATCCCTAAAAAAAACACGATTTGAACGGCCTTTTTAGCGATTTCTCGGGCTTCTTGTTCTTTTGGCATGCGTTTTTAATTTTCCAATTCTTCTGGGGATAAATCTTTATAAAAGCGTTCTAATTCAAAGCTCTCACCCAAATACGCAGCGATTTCTTGGGAATCCACAAGGGCGTTTTGCAAGCAACTCGTCGCGCCTGGAGAGGGGGTCATGTTGAAAGTGATGCCTTTATGGGTGCAAATCTTTTTTTCGCCTAATTCCAGCTTTCGTTTGGTTCTGTCTAAAACTTGCGGGCGCACTTCGCCAAAACCATGAGCGTATTCTAAATCTTCTAGGCTAAGAGAGGGGATGATTTTTTGAGCGTCTTTTAAAAATTTCCTTTTACCAATAACGGGCAATTCAAAAACCATGTTTTTAAACACATAATTACGGATTTCTTTATCGCTCATCAAATCAAAAGCGATTTTGAACACATCTTTATTCAAATCCATTTTTAGTAATTCCAAGCTAATACCCTTAAGCCAGCATTTGTTGCGCTCTAATTTAGGCATCGTTAAAGCGGTAGGCCCGATGCGCGTTTTACCCTTAATGACGGCATCAGGGTCGCCATGCACGGCTGCAAAAGGGAGTTTGGGGTTTTGAACGGTATAAACCTTGCCCCTTAATAAATTAGGCACAAAATAAAAGCTACCCGCCACAGGCAAGCACCCTAAATCCAAGCCATAACCCATGCTCTGAGCCAAAGGCAAAGCGTAAGAGCCGGCATTGACTAGCACGAATTTAGCATACACTTCTTCAGCGTCTTCAGAAGTTAAGGCGTAAGTGTCGTCTCGTTTTTCAATCTTTTTCACTTTAAAATTCAAAAACACCTGGTTGTTGGGCTTTAATTTTAAAGCTTCTTTTACAAAGTTTTCGCTCAACTTCGCAAAATTCATGGTGCTCCAGTCTTTTTGATAGCCATGACCGATAATGTTTTCATGCCTGTCTATGCCATTAGCCCCTAAAATCACATTAGGCTCTAATTCTTTAATCTTTTGCTTGTCAAATTCTTCTAGCCCCACAAAGATTTCTTTAAAGGATTCGTAGCGTTTTTTCATGAACTCGCATTCTTCATCGCCCACGCCTATAGCCATTTTCTGGGTTTCAAAAATCACTTCATTTTGCAAGCCTTTATTGAGCGCGTATTGCCTGGTTTTATAAGCGCTCAAACGCACTTTTTTAGCTTTTTCAGGAGTGTAATTCGTTTCAATAGAGCCATCATGAATGGTTTGTGAATTAGCTTTAGCGCTGGAGCTGATTTGAGCCAATTTAGAGCATTTTTCCACGATAGCCACGCGCTTTAAAGAGCTGTATTCGCTCAAAGTATAAAAGGTCGCGCACCCTGAAACCCCACCTCCAATAATAACAGCATCAAATTCCATACTCATTGTCTTTCTCCAAATGTTTTAAATTGATAAATCGTAATCATAGTATAAGAAAATCAATTCGCATTCAAAGGTCTTGAAGTTTTATGGACAAAATCTTTCAAATCGCTCATTCCAAGCACCCTATCAATCAATAATTTCTTTTTAGAAAACGCCCCATTATGCTCCTCAGCTAACCATAATGAAGTGATCACCACGCCTCCTATTTTATGGCTCAAGGTTTTAAAATGCTTTTGGGTTTGCACCGACCAAATGCTGTGAGCGACTATCGCTTGATGGTTGTATGCGCCTAAATAGAGCATGATATGCCCTTTTAAATAGATGAGCGTGCCAAAAGGCGTGGCGTTTTTAAGGATATAGTCTTCTTTTTCTTTGGCTTTCATGGAGCTTAAATCCACATAATTGTTCGCATAACGGCTTTGCGCGTAGGAATTTCTGGGGAGCAAAATACCAAAATTAGCGAAACTATCCCTAGTGAAAGCCGAGCAATCCCTATTGCCCAATAGCCCACCCCAGCCGTATTTTTGCCCTAGCATGGTGTCTATAAAATACGCCATGTTCTCGCTAGTAAAAGCCTTAGGGAAAACAAAAAAATCCTTTTCATCTAAGATCACGCTTTGTAAAGCTGCATAACCCTTAGCGTCTCTCAAAAAACCATAGGCTTTCAATTCCTTTTTTTGGGGGTTTTGAGATGCGTTTTGACTTTGGGGGATGAGAGCGAACAATTCGCCCACTCTGGCGTTGGTGTAAAAACCCCCATAGTCTGTATAAAGGGGGATTTTATCTTTTATAGGCATGACATAATTTTTAAGCTTGGTTAAAAGCTCTATGTCTTTATCATGCATGTAAGCTAAATCGCTAACTTTGATCCAACCATAAACAAAACTGCTCTGAATGTGGGCGTAAGTTTTATCCGTGTTGAAATGCGTGACTAAAACCGGCGTGCCTTGAAAAATCAGCGAATTTTGATACCTGTCAAAGGGATAGCCTTTTTGAGAAAGGTAATAAGGCTTGTTAGTAGGCACAGCCCTTACATCGCTATCTCGCACCACAACAGCCTTAATCTTAGTGCTTGGGTAATGCTCAATATCCATGCTCTTAATCAGTCCATCATTGAAAGCTTTTGCGTTGGGCTTTAGATCTTCGCCATAACCGGTGGATTTATTCATTTCCTTAAGGATCCAAAACACTTCTTTTTTATTGCTTTTGACTTTCGCATCTAGCCATGGGGAATACCACGCTTTGAGGTAGCTCTCTTTTAATATTTCTTTTAACGCTTGGGGGTCAATGCTTTGGTTATTGTTACTGCCATTTTGAGAGCTTGCAAGATAGCTTGAAGCCTCTTGGGGTAAGGATAAATCTTTGAGCGTGAAATCCTTTTTCATGCAACCCACAAACAAAAACAAGAAAACTACAAGAAAATAACGCATGTTTTAGAGAAACCTCAACATCAAATGCGCAAATAGTTTCTTAAAATGCGCCCGTATTGCGGGCTTCTCAATTTTTTAATCGCAGAGCTTTCAATCTGGCGCACTCTTTCTCTAGTAACATTCAATTCCTTGCCGATTTCTTCTAAAGTTCGATCGCTTTCATCGTCCAAAAGCCCAAAACGCATGCGGATCACCGCTTTTTCTCGCTCATTCAACTGATCCAAAACGCTTTCAATCTGGGCTTTTAAATCTTCGCGCATGATGTGATCAATGGAGCTAACGATATTTTTGTCTTCCACGAAATCCCCAAATTTGCCGTCATCATCATTGCCGACTGGGGTTTCTAAACTGATAGGCTCTTTAGTAACCTTAATCACATTCTTCACTTTATCTAACGAAAGCCCCACTTCTTCAGCCACCACTTCCAAATCAGGCTCTTTGCCGGTTTCTTGAATGTGTTTGCGCATGACTTTATTGATGCGATTAATGGTGTCAATCATGTGAATGGGGATGCGGATAGTGCGGGCTTGATCAGCTATGGCTCTGCTGATAGCTTGTTTGATCCACCAGGTCGCATAGGTAGAAAACTTGAAGCCCTTTTCATGCTCAAACTTATCCACCGCTTTCATCAAGCCGATATTGCCCTCTTGAATCAAATCCAAGAAGGGTAAGCCTCTACTCGTGAATCGTTTAGCGATGCTCACTACCAACCTTAAATTGGATTTAGCCATTTTGTTTTTAGCGCGATCGGAAATCAATTTCCCTCTTTTGATTTGCTCTAAAATCTCTTTTAGTTTGTTAGGGTCTAAATCAAAGCCTTCTTCGCTCGCCTCTTTAGTCAAAAAGAGTTTTTTGAGATCCATATACACGCTCACCATAGTCGCTTCTGGCACTTGAGCGATAATGTCTTCTTTAGTCATGTTAGTGATATTAGCAAGGATTTTTTTATGGTTAGCGATCAGAGTGTCATTGAATAAGGGCAGTTTGTATTCCAAGCGTTTCAACTCTTTTTCAAACCCATCACCGCTCTTTAAAGTGGTCTCCATCGTTTTGACTAATTCATTAATCAGTTTGCTGGTAGGCTCTAAATCATAGAGTCTGTCTTTAAGCGTTTGGCGTTTGTAAGCTAGGGTCAATGAACGCACTAACTCGTCTTCTTTTTCATCTATGGGGGCTTCAAGGGCTTTAAGCCATTCTTTTTTAGCCTTGTCTAGGGCTTTAAAACTCTCTTGGACTTTTTCAACGCGCTTCTTGTCTTTTTCGGAAACGACCTTTTTCTTTTCTTCGTTTTCTTCGTCTTCTTCGCCGTCATCATCTTTTTTAGGATCGCTCACGCTATTTTCATCGTCATCATCAAAGCTCCTAAAAAGCTCTTTAACCCTTCTTTCACGATTGATTAAAGCGTCTTTATACGCATAGATAAAATCAATCAAATACGGCACCGAGCAAATCGCGTCTAAAATAATGTCTTCACCCAAGCGGATTTGCTTGCTCAATTCGATCTCTTCATCTTTACTTAAAAGTTTTATATCCCCCATTTCACGCAAATACATGCGCACCGGGCTATCGCTTCTGCTCCACTCTAAAAAATCCTTTTCTTTCAAAAAGTCATAGCCATCTTCTAATTCTTCATCTAAAACTTTTTGCTTTTCTTCGGTGTTTTTAATCTTGTCAATCGCATTGAGTTTTTTAGCGTATTCTGAAGAGCTGACTAATTTCTTTTGGTATTTTTGGCACAATTCTTTAATTTTTTTGATTTGGGTTAGAGTGGGGACTTTCGTGCTGATTTGAATGATGGACTCATAAGAAACGCAATTGCCTAAGGAATTAGCGAATAATTCTTCTAATTCTTCATTGAAACTGAGCTTTTTAATAGGGATAGGTTCTTTCGCTTTAGCTTCTTTAATTTTGCTTTCTTTGGCTTTATTGTTTTTGTTTTCCTTATTATTTTCTTTAGCTTTATTTTCCTGTGTGGCTTCTGTTTTGGCTTCCTGTTTGGCTCTTTTGGGGGCTTTTTCTTCGTTAGCTTTCTTTTTCATTGGACACTCCATAAAATAAGAACCCATGCTTTCAATCAAAAGCTAGGTTCATAAGATAAGATACACCTATTCCTTTGTTATTTTACTAAAAGATAGCTTAAATTCTAATTATATTATTGGAATTTGGTTTTATTTCACCGAATATTGATCGCAAAACCATCAAAAAGCGTAACGCTAATTAAGCGATAGCCTTTAAAAAATGAGTTTAAATTAAAATTTAAACCCCCCTATTTTTAAAAAAGGGTTTTAATTGTCTGCGTTTAATAAAAACAAGCCCTAAAGCTCATCCACCATGCTTTTTAGAAATTTCGCTGAAGTTTGAGCGCTTTTTTCTAAAAACGCATCAAAGCTCATGTTAGCTTCCTCATCAGCGTTATCGCTAATGCTCCTTAACACACAGCATGGCACGCCAAATTTTTGGCACACAAACGCCACGCTCGCCCCCTCCATTTCCACCGCGCTCGCCTTAAACTCGCTAACTAAAAATTCTTTCCTTTCTTTGCTATGGACAAACTGATCGCCTGATGCGATGACGCCTTCTTTGAGCGCGATATGTTGCTCATTAGCGACTTTTTTAGCCAAAGCGTTCAAACTTTCGCTCGTTTCAATAAAAATCGCGCTTTCGGGGATGAACCCTAAAGGGTGATCAAACGCGCTCAAATCCACATCATGCTGGACTAATTTTTGAGCCACTAACAAATCATTGATTTTTAAATCTTTAACTAAGCTTCCAGCCACACCGCTAAAAAGCACTTTTTGAACGCCAAACACTAAAATCATGCTCGTTGTGGTTAAAGTGGAATGCACCTTGCCAATCTTGCTATAAGCGACAATGATTTCCTTATTATGATAAACGCCTTTGTGGAAAACATTCCCCCCTAAAGGGATCTCTTCAAAACCCACGCCAAACAATTCTAGTATAGGGGTTATTTCTTCTCTCATCGCCCCTAAAATGCCAATTCTTTGCACCATTTTCTCCCAATCACACGTATTCTTCTAAAAATTCAATGGCTTCATCAAGTCCTTTATTATCCCCCACGCTTATGGTAGGCTTATTGCTCAATCGCTTGTTAAGCCCCTTTAACACACTCCCACAGCCTAATTCAAAAAAGACATCCACTCGGTCATTATTGGATTTCACGCAGTCTTGATAACGCACCGGTTGAGTGAGTTGCAAGCTCAATAATTCAACGGCTTTTGCTTTGTTATGATACGCTTCGTTAGTCGCATTGGAGATGATTTCAAAATGGAATTTATCTTTCAGGCTTTTTTCTAGCAATTCCTGGAATTTAAAAATCATAGGCTCTAAAAAAGGGCAATGGCTCGCCACGCTCATTTCTAAAAAAACCACTCTTTTAGCCCCCATTTCCTTTAATGTCGGCTCTAGGGCTTTCAGATCGTCTTTAATCCCGGCTAAAACCACTTGCATGCCGCCATTGAAATTCGCGCACCACACATTTTTAGTTCTTTGACACAAACTCAAAAGGCTTTCTTCAGAAACGCCCAAAACGACCATCATGGAAGCGTCTTTATTCGCGCACGCTTCTTGCATCATTTTGCCTCTTTGGTGCGTGAGTTTAAGGGCTTTTTCAAAATCTAACGCCCCGCTCAAAGACACTGCACTCACTTCGCCGAGCGAATGCCCTAAAGCGAAAACGGGTTTTAACCCTCCATTTGCTTGCTTGTTGAGTAACTGATAAGCGATATAGCTCACTAAATAAATGGCAGGCTGGGTGTAAGTGCTCTCTTTTAAAAGCTCGTTTTCTTCAAAAAGCGTTTTTTTCATATCCACTTTAAGCGCGTTAGAAGCCCTTTCAAACAATTCTTTAGCTAGGGTGTGGCTCTCATAGAACGATTTCCCCATTCCTATACATTGCGAGCCTTGCCCTGGAAATAATAGCGCGTATTGCATGGTGTTATCCTTTAAGTTTTATTAATCCATAATTTAAAATTGTAATATAAAAGCCATTAGTTTTGTTTAGAAACCATTAAAGTTTAAGGTTTATTTTAACTTATTTTTACTATAATTCTACTTTTTGAAGGACAGGTGGGTGAGTTGGCTGAAACCACATCCCTGCTAAGGATGCGTAGCCGTCAAGGTTACCGAGGGTTCGAATCCCTCCCTGTCCGCCAGCCTTTTTGCCTTTAAAAACTTTTTGTTTAGAATGTATTAACGAGACACCATAGTTTCTAAGCATTCCTTTTACGACACTCCTTTTACAGATTTTACAAATACAATATTAGGTTGGGTGAAGAGAGACACCCAGCCTAAACCCTATCAATCCACTGCGGTATTTTCAAACATTTTGAGTATAATCGTTTCCACTACAATCACAAAAAAGAAAGAACATGACTTACAGAGAATTAGGTAAAAAAGTTTTAGAACAAGCAGAGAAGCCTTTGAGCAAGGAAGAAATTTTTGAGAAAGCTTGTGAAATGGGATTGGATAAAGAATGCAACGACGGAAAAATACTTCTTCATAGTCTTGGAAGTGGGCTTGGTGAACGCGACATTTCTAACGACAAGAAGCAATTTTATGTTGCAAACAAAAAAGGAAAAACCTTTTTCTATTGGCTCAAATCTCGTGAAAGAGAATTTCCTCCACAAAAAAACCCAGATGCTAAAGAAGAAGATGATGAACAGAGCGAGTGTTCAGGCACAGCCGAAAAACAAAAAATCTCTTCTTATGAAGAGAAAGAAAAGAATTTGCACGAACTGCTTGTGAAATTCCTTAATGAAGATCCAAATTTCAATCTCCAATGCAAAACCATCTACCATGAAAAATGCAAAAAAGACAAAAAAGGCAAGGGTGAGTGGAATTATCCTGACATCGTGGGCGTGTATTTTCCTCAAAATGATCGCCATAAGAATTACAAGATAGAAACTTTGGAGTTTTTACACCATACCGGTCAAAATAGCTACAAGCTTTTTTCCTTTGAGCTTAAAGTTAGGATTAATTTTTCCAATCTGAAAGAAAGCTATTTTCAAGCGGTGAGCAATTCTAGTTGGGCTAATGAGGGGTATTTGGTGGTTTTTAATATTGATGATGAGGTTTTAAATGAATTAAGGCGGCTCAACCAAAGCTTTGGTATAGGGGTCATCAAGCTAGAATCTGAGATTTCAAACTCCAAAATCTTGTTGCCAGCTAAAGAAAGGGAGATTGATATGCAAACGCTTAATATGCTTATAGATGATAGTCCGGAGGATTTTAAGCCTTTCATCAAGGACATTAATAAACAAATTAAAGCAGGATTTGATACACATGTCAAAGTCGCCGGTTTAGATCCAGCACTTGATGATGAAGCAATGCAAAAACACATTAAAGATAAAGGCATTAAAGCAGAATAAAAAATGGGAGCGCCTTATCTTTCTCGCCCCATTTTTAAAAGCGCAGACAAGCTTTTTACTCTTTATCAAGGGGATTGTAATGAGGTTTTGCCCCAATTTGAAAATGCTTTTGATTTGATTTTTGCTGATCCGCCTTATTTCCTTTCTAATGACGGCTTAAGCATACAGAGCGGTAAAATCGTGAGCGTCAATAAAGGCGATTGGGATAAAGAAGAGAGCGTCAATGATATTGATGCGTTCAATTACCAGTGGATCAACAACGCCAAAAAGGCTTTAAAAAACACAGGAAGTCTTTTAATCAGCGGGACTTACCACAATCTTTTTTCTTTGGGGCGCCTTTTACAAAAATTGGATTTTAAGATTTTAAACCTCATCACCTGGCAAAAAACCAACCCTCCTCCCAATTTCAGCTGCCGTTATTTGACGCATTCCGCTGAGCAAATCATTTGGGCGAGAAAAAGCCGCAAGCACAAGCATGTTTTTAACTATGAGATTTTAAAAAAGATCAATAATGATAAACAAATGCGTGATGTGTGGAGCTTCCCAGCGATCGCTCCTTGGGAAAAAACAAATGGCAAGCACCCCACTCAAAAACCCCTCGCTTTATTAGTGCGCTTGCTTTTAATGGCGAGCGATGAAAATTCTCTCATTGGCGATCCTTTTAGCGGGAGCTCCACCACAGGCATTGCGGCTAATCTTTTGAAGAGAGAATTTATCGGCATAGAAAAAGAAAGCGAATTTATCAAAATATCCATGAACAGAAAAACAGAATTAGACGCTCGCTATAAAGAGATCCGATCTAAAATCAAAGATTTGAATTTCCAATAAGCCCCTTTTTTAAGCCGATTTAAGCATTATATTTTTCGGATTTTACCTCAAAATGGGATTCTATTTTCACCCATTCCTTACAAAGGATATTTTCATGCCCAAAAAGCCAGTGTTTGGGGCCAATAATGATTTTTTCTGGATTGTTTATCAAATAAGCCGCCCACCAGCTATAAGTGCTATTAGCGATAATGCCATGCTTGCAAGATTGCATGAGCAGCATATCCCAATACGCCTCTTCGTCTTTATCCCTAGTGGTCATGTCCATAAAAGGGTAGCCAAGATCAAGATTTTGCGTGAATGTTAAGTCTTCGCAGAACACAAAAAGCTCCATGTTTGGCACGCGCTTGGCCATATACTCAAGCGCCTTTTTTTGATAATCAATACCAAGCTGACAGCCAATCCCCACATAATCCCCTCTTCTTATATGCACAAACACGCTGTTTTTAGTGGCTAAAATCAAAGCAAGCTTGCGGTGGTATTCTTCCTCTTTTTTTTTATTATTTCCATTTTCGGGGGGGGGGGTAGGGTGAAGGTTTGCTTGATTAAAGGGGATATAGCATCAAAATATCGTGGATCTTGGAAATAGCCAAAAAAATAAGTCAAGCGGCTTGGCTTTAATAATTTAGGCTCGTATTCAAAAACGATTTCTTGACTCACCCTGTCAAACCCTATGCGTTTGAGCGTCTCTCTTACTAGCTTGGGGAGGTGTTGCATTTTAGCTATAGCGATTTCTTTTTCACTCGCATAGGGCAAATCAATAGGGAAAAGCTCTAATTGCATTTTCCTATTACTCCAATCAAAAGAAGTAATATCTAACAGCACGGGCGTATTAAGGTGTTTTTGCAAACTTTTAGCGAAAGCGTATTGGAACATTTGATTCCCAAGCCCCCCACAAATTTGTACCACCTTAAAAGCCATTCAATCCCTTTATATTGTCAAATAAAACGCTCATTTTAGCTCATTTTAAAGCCCTTTTTCAATAAAAACCTAAAAAGCGGAATAACGCTTTCAAATCATTTGAATTTTTTATTTGAAAAAGACGCGTATGAGGGTTCTAGCAAGCGTTCTTGGTATTCTAAAAGAATCCTGTCTTCGCTATTGAGCGAGTAGGCTTCGTCGTATTTGCGCTTGATGATACCCTTTAAAATGGTGTGCTGGACCTGGTATTTGTCTTCTTTAAGCATTTCATCCACTAAAGCGTAAAGCTGAATGTCTTGAATGAGTAGATCTGAAATTTTAACGCTCTCTTTATCAAACAATTCTTCATTAGTGCAATATTCATTCACTAAAATAAGCACCCGGTCATACACATCAGATGCGATTTTAGCGTTTAGGGTTCTATAAATGTAATCTTTGATTTTTTTGAGCTGCTCTTCTAAATCTTCACTGGCCTTGCTCGCTAAAGCCAGAATGCTTAAAATTTGAACTAGAGTCATCATTTTATGGCTTAAAGAGCGGGTGCGCCATTTAATGAGAAGACGCATGAAATAAGACATTTTGACAGAAAGGCTACAGGGGAGGGTGTTTTTCTTGGGTTTTGGCATGTTTAGTTTCTTTTAAAAAAGGATTTTGTGGTTTAATTATATAACTTTAAAATTAAATCTAGGAGTATAGAGATGAAAACATTCAAAAAAGGCGTGGTATTAGACGCTAAAAGCGTGGGGTTAAAAGCGCTAGAAGTTTTAAAAGAAGTGGCGGATTTTGATTTTTATGAGGTTACTCTGCCTAGTCAAATCGTTGAACGCTCTATTGAATCTGAAATCATGGTATTGAATAAAGTCGTTATCACCCAAGAGGTTTTAAGCCAATTGCCTAAACTCAAACTCATTTGCATCACCGCTACAGGCACGGATAATGTGGATATAAAAAGCGCGAAAACTTTAGGCATAGAAGTCAAAAACGTGAGCGCTTATTCTACAGAATCCGTAGCCCAGCACACTTTAGCGTGCGCGTTGTCTTTGCTAGGGAGAATCAACGATTACGATCATTATTGCAAAAGCGGGGAATATAGTCAAAGCGATATTTTTACGCACATTAGCGATATTAAAATGGGGCTTATTAAAGGGAGTCAATGGGGGGTTATTGGTTTAGGCACAATCGGTAAAAGAGTCGCCAAGCTCGCTCAAGCTTTCGGGGCAAGGGTGGTGTATTATTCCCCTAAAGACAAAAAAGAAGAGTATGAGCGCTTGAGTTTAAAAGATCTGCTCACAACAAGCGATATTATTAGCATTCATGCCCCCTTAAATGAAAGCACACGCGATTTAATCGCTCTAAAGGAATTGCAAAGCCTAAAAGACGGGGCGATTTTAATCAATGTGGGGCGTGGGGGCATTGTGAATGAAAAGGATCTGGCTGGAATTTTAGAAACCAAAGATTTGTATTACGGGAGCGATGTGTTTGTGAAAGAGCCTTTTGAAAAAGATCATGCGTTTTTGAACCCAAAGATCCAAAATAAATTGCTTTTAACCCCCCATATCGCATGGGCGTATAGCGACAGCTTGAAAACCTTAGTAGAAAAAACCAAAGAAAATATCCAGGATTTTTTAGCTTCTCAAAAATAAACGCAAAAAAAGGGGTTTTTTGTTGGGTTTTTCTCCCCGCTTTTCTCCTCTTTTGCCGTGAAAGCGCCCCTTTCTAAAGCAAGGGTTCCTAACTAAAGCATTCCATTGAATGCTAACACGAAAGGCTCTTTAAAGTCTGCATGGGTATTTTCTGCCCTATAAAAGAGGATTTTAACCTCTTTTAGCTTTGAATATAGCCTAACGGCTATGCACTCTTGCACCCTAAAGGACAGAGTTTTTTGCACTAGTGGGATAAAATCTAAACAACGGAGTAAGGTTTAATGGTTTTTAACCAAATTAAGAAAAAACCTTTAGGTGGATTGACCTAAAGGTTTTAAAGGGGATAATCACATCTTAGAAATATCAATTTTAAAGGTGTGGATTTCATCTTCTAAAAAGACTTTAACCACCACCACACCCGGGGTTTTAAGGTTTTTGGTATCCACTACCACAAACCCTCCCCTAGCCTTACCTTCAACGTTAAGGGTGTTGTTTTTAAGATAATTGATCGCTAGGATTTTTAAAGCTTGGCGGCTTTCTTGCATGACTTCTTGCTCTTCTACATCATCCATCATCATCATGCCAAAGCCTGGCCCATACATGCCCATTCCCCCATACATCATGCCGTTATAAGCTAAAAAACTCCCTTGCCCGTAATAAAACATGGGCGGGGTGATCATATTGATATTATCAATAGGGGCGGTTGGCACGCTGATATTAAAGCTTTGTAAAATGCCTTCAAAATCAAAACTAGACTTCATCACCTGTCTTAGGCTTAAGACCGGTAAACTCGTTTGATTGATAGACACCGAAATGGCTTTACGGCTAAACACTACAGGTTTTCCCTCTAAAACTTGCGCCGCCACATACAGCACTAATGGGGATTCATTCAAGCCTTTTAATTTGCTTTGAGCGATTTCTAACTGGACTTTAGACTTGGCTTGCGTGGAAGTCATCACTTGAATCCCATTGTTATAGGAAGTAACATGTTCAGGCGTGATCTTATAGCTCGCGCAACCACTTATCAGTAAGGCTATCGCTACTAAAACGATTTTTCTCATCCAAACTCCTTTCATTCAGTTTAACTTTCGTTTAGAGTTTATTTATTATAGTGTGTTTTAACTTAAAATGTAACTTTTATCAAGGTTAAAAGCGTAAAAAAAGCTCTAATGCGTGTTTTCTAGCCACAAAAGGATAGAAGATTTGATCTCATTGAGTTTTAAAACTTCTTGATGCTTGATCCCTCTTTCAAACAAATCATCAAGGCGTTGGCTATCCGGGGTATTGTAGCTGTTTTTAAGCGTTTCTAGGGCGGCTTTATCGTTATCGTTTTTCTTTTGCTCATTCAGGGCTAAAAGGGTGGTTCTAGGGAATTTTTCATAAGAAGCGGTGGCAGAAACAAGGGTTTTTTCGTTGGTTTTCAAGCTGGCGTTTAAAGCGGTGGCGGTGTGGGGGTCAATCAGGTATTGGTGCTCTGCATAAACTTCTTGGATCGTTTTCAAACAATCTTCATCTGAGCAGCTCGCACAAGAAAAATGCTCCTGTAAAAGGGCTAATTCTTTAGGCTTTAAGGCATAAAATTTCTCTTCTTCTAAAGCTTGCATCAATTCTAGCGTTCGTTCAAACCCAAAAAGGCTAAAAAGCGCTCTTTCCACATTGGAGCTTTTTAAAATATCCATAGCCGGCGAGTAGGTTTGCTTTAAAGAGCGCTTAGTCAAATCGTAACGGCCTGTCTCTATAAACTCCCTTAAAACATCGTTGCTGTTGGTTACGACCTTGATTTTAGCGATATTCAAGCCCATTTTTTGAGCGTAAAACGCCCCTAAAGCGTTCCCAAAATTACCGCTAGGTATGGCTAGGGTGATTTTTTCTTTAGAATTGATCGCCCCTTTTTTATACAATTCTAAAAAGCCCCAAATATGATAGACGATTTGAAAAGCGATGCGCCCAAAATTCACGGAATTAGCCACGCTTAATTTTAATTGGCGCGTTTTTAGCACTTCGTTAAAATCGTCGTCTTTTAAAAGGTTTTTGAGCGCGTTTTGCGCATCATCAAAATCCCCACTCACCCCAAACACCTTTAAATTGCTAGCGCTTTGGGTTACCATTTGGAGCTTTTGGACTAAGCTTGTGCCGTCTTTGGGGTATAAACACACCACAAAAACATTAGGCATGCCCGCTAAACCTTCTAAAGTCGCAGGGCCGGTATCCCCGCTCGTGGATACTAACACCAAATACTTTTCGTTTTTCCCCACCGCTAGATTAGAAAACAAGCTCGCTAAAGGCTGTAACGCCATGTCTTTAAACGCCAAACTAGGCCCATGGTAGAGCTCTTGGACAAAAAGCCTTTCATTGAGCGCAAAAATAGGGGCTGGATTTTTAGGGTTATCAAAATTTTCATAGCGTTTTAAAGCGCTTGTTAATAAACCCTTAGGAATCTCTAATCCTAACCGCTCAAACACGCATTCTACCAGCTCGTTATAGCTCAGATTCAAACAATCCTGCCATTCTAATGTTTCAAAACGCTCTAGAGTGTAAAGCCCGCCTTTTGGGGCGTTGGGGTTTAATATTGCTTCAATAAAATCAATCTTTTTTTCTTTCAAAGAACGCGTGGGGACAAAAGGCATGGTGATTCCTTTTTATATTTTAATTTCAAGTCGTAGCATACCCTAAAAGAGCGAATGCAACCTTAAAATGGTTTTTTGATGAGAGTGATTGATCGTCTTTTAAATCCAATTTAATTTTTGATTTATGCTTATAATACTATAATGCGGTTTAAAATTTTGCCGCAAATGGGCAAAAAATTTCATCATAGTAAGGTTGTGTTTTGTCTAAAGGTTTGAGTATCGGTAATAAAATCATATTGTGCGTGGCGTTGATTGTGATCGTGTGCGTGAGCATTTTAGGGGTGTCCTTAAACAGCAGGGTGAAAGAGATTTTAAAAGAAAGCGCTCTGCATTCTATGCAAGATAGTTTGCATTTCAAGGTTAAGGAAGTGCAAGGGGTTTTGGAAAACACTTATACGAGCATGGGCATTGTCAAAGAAATGCTCCCTAAAGACACCAAAAGAGAAATCAAAATCCACTTGTTAAAAAACTTCATTTTAGCCAATTCGCATGTCGCTGGGGTGAACATGTTTTTTAAAGACAGAGAAGATTTAAGATTAACGCTTTTAAGGGATAACGATACGATTAAGTTGGTGGAAAATCCGTCATTGGGGAATAACCCTTTAGTGCAAAAAACGATGAAAAATAAAGAAATTTCTAAAAGCTTGCCTTATTATAGGAAAATGCCTAATGGGGCGGAAGTTTATGGGGTTGATGTTCTTTTACCTTTATTGAATGAAAACACTCAAGAGGTTGTAGGGGCTTTGATGATTTTCTTTTCCATTGATAGCTTCAGTAATGAAATCACTAAAAACAGGAGCGATTTGTTTTTAATTGGCACTAAAGGTAAAGTGCTTTTGAGCGCGAATAAGAGTTTGCAAGACAAATCCATCGCAGAAATTTATAAGAGCGTGCCTAAAGCCACTAATGAAGTGATGGCTATTTTAGAAAACGGCTCTAAAGCGACTTTAGAATACCTAGATCCCTTTAGCCATAAGGAAAATTTTTTAGCCGTTGAAACCTTTAAAATGCTAGGCAAAACAGAAAGTAAAGACAATCTTAATTGGATGATCGCTTTAATCATTGAAAAAGACAAGGTCTATGAGCAAGTAGGCTCGGTGCGTTTTGTGGTGATCGTAGCGAGCGCTATCATGGTGTTAGCCTTGATTATAGCGATCACTCTCTTAATGCGAGCGATTGTGAGCAATCGTTTGGAAGTCGTTTCTAGCACCTTATCTCATTTCTTCAAATTATTGAACAATCAAGCCAATTCCAGCGGTATTAAATTGATTGAAGCGAAATCTAATGATGAATTAGGACGCATGCAAACAGCGATCAATAAAAATATCTTGCAAACCCAAAAAATCATGCAAGAAGACAGGCAAGCCGTCCAAGACACCATTAAAGTGGTTTCAGATGTGAAAGCAGGGAATTTTGCGGTGCGCATCACGGCTGAGCCCGCAAGCCCTGATCTGAAAGAATTGAGAGATGCGCTAAATGGGATCATGGATTATTTGCAAGAAAGCGTAGGGACTCACATGCCAAGCATTTTCAAAATCTTTGAAAGCTATTCTGGTTTGGATTTTAGAGGCCGGATCCAAAACGCTTCGGGTAGGGTGGAACTGGTTACTAACGCTTTAGGGCAAGAAATCCAAAAAATGCTAGAAACTTCGTCTAATTTTGCCAAAGATTTAGCGAACGATAGCGCGAATTTAAAAGAATGCGTGCAAAATTTAGAAAAGGCTTCAAACTCCCAACACAAAAGCTTGATGGAAACTTCTAAAACGATAGAAAATATCACCACTTCCATTCAAGGCGTGAGCTCTCAAAGTGAAGCCATGATTGAACAAGGCCAAGACATTAAAAGCATTGTAGAAATCATTAGAGATATTGCCGATCAAACCAATCTTTTAGCCCTAAACGCCGCTATTGAAGCCGCAAGGGCCGGCGAGCATGGCAGAGGCTTTGCGGTGGTGGCTGATGAAGTGAGAAAGCTCGCTGAAAGGACGCAAAAATCGCTCAGCGAGATTGAAGCCAATATCAATATTTTAGTTCAAAGCATTTCAGACACGAGCGAGAGCATTAAAAACCAGGTTAAAGAAGTAGAAGAAATCAACGCTTCTATTGAAGCCTTAAGATCAATTACTGAGGGCAATCTAAAAATCGCTAGCGATTCTTTAGAAATCAGTCAAGAAATTGACAAGGTCTCTAACGATATTTTAGAAGATGTGAATAAAAAGCAGTTTTAATGCTCATTCATATTTGCTGTTCGGTGGATAACCTCTATTTTTTAAAAAAGGCTAAAGAGGCTTTTGCGGGTGAAAAAATTGTAGGGTTTTTTTATAACCCCAATATCCACCCTTATAGCGAATACTTGTTGCGTTTAGAGGATGTGAAACGCACTTGCGAGATGCTAGAAATTGAATTGCTTGAGGGCGATTATGAATTAGAAAAATTTTTAGACAAAGCTAAGGGTAAGGAATTGTTAGGGGAAAAAAGCGAGCGCTGTTTTGAGTGCTTTGATTTACGATTAGAAGCGAGCGCGTTGAAAGCCTTTGAATTAGGGGAAGAAAAATTCACCACCACCTTACTCACAAGCCCTAAAAAAGACCCTAACCAGCTCATCGCTAAGGGGCAACACATCGCGCAAAGGCACAATTTGGAATTTGTTGTGTTTAGAAACGATAATTTTGAACATTTTAAAAGCGAGTTGGATTTAAACTTGCAAGCTTTGGCGAGAGAAAACGAGCTTTATCGGCAAAATTATTGCGGTTGCCAATTCGCTTTAAAAATCCAAAAAGAATCCCAAAACAGAAGCCCCTTTGAGCTTTACTCGCCCTTAAAACGCCAGATTTTACCCGCAAGTATTGAAGAAAGGACGCAAGTTTTTAGAGCGCTAGATGCAGCTAAAAAGGGTGCTAACAAGCCTTCTTTAGCCCAAAAAACGATCGCAACTTACCGCTTATTAAGTGGGGGCGTGTGGCTTTCTAAAAATTCAAACCCCTTGAATTGCTATATTCTGGCGCGCTCTAAAAGTAAGGCTAAAGTAAGGATCAACGATTTAAGGTGGGTTTTTTCCCAGCGTTTAAACGCGCTAGTAGGTTATAGCCAAAGAGATGAAACCTTGTTTTTAACTTTAGAAGGCCTTAATGCTCTTATGGCAAAAAACTACGAAAATTTAAAAGAGTTAAACCTTAACCCCTTAAATTATGAAGAAGAGTTGTCTTTAAGGGCGTTAGTGAGCGGAAGCGAGAGTATTAACCCTATTATCGTGCTAGAAGAACGCATAGAAAAAACCCTTTTTGTAGAAATTAAAAGCGTTTTTCAAGAAGAAAAGGTGTTTTATTTGCTCTAAGCTAAACTTTAATGGAGCGATAAATTCTCGTAATGAAAAATCATTAAAGTTGGTTTTAGTTATCCATGCTTGATGGGAACAAAACCTAAAACAATATATCGTTTAAAATATAGCGTTGCGTGTAAGTGGGGGTCATACTCAGTCAAAACATGCAAGTAATTTAAAGTCAATTTAAGATAATTAGGCACAATAGCCGTAAAAAGTTTAAGGCTGTATTTGAAAACTCTATTTAGTATTTATCTCTTTTTATCGTTGAACCCACTCTTTTTAGAAGCTAAAGAGATCACTTGGTCTCAATTCTTGGAAAATTTTAAAAACAAGAATGAATACGACAAACCTAAGCCCCTAATTGTTGAAAAAAACAATGAAAAACAGCAAATCTTAGACAAAAACCAGCAAATCTTAAAAAGGGCTTTGGAAAAAAGCCTTAAATTTTTCTTTATTTTTGGATACAACTATTCGCAAGCCACTTTTTCAACTTCTAACCAAACCTTAACTCTTGTAGCCAATAGCATAGGGTTTAATACCGCTACGGGCTTAGAGCATTTTTTAAGAAACCACCCTAAAGTCGGTTTTAGAATCTTTAGCGTCTATAACTATTCCCATTCCGTTTCGCTCTCCCAACCTCAAATCCTAATGGTGCAAAATTACGGGGGCGCGTTAGATTTTTCTTGGATTTTTGTGGATAAAAAAACCTATCGTTTTAGGAGTTATTTAGGAATCGCTTTAGAGCAAGGGGTGTTATTGGTGGATACGATTAAATCCGGCGCTATCACAACAATCATCCCAAGAACCAAGAAAACCTTTTTCCAAGCCCCCTTTCGCTTCGGTTTTATCGTGGATTTTATCGGCTATTTGTCTTTGCAGTTTGGGATTGAAATGCCTTTAGTGAGGAATGTTTTTTACACCTACAATAACCATCAAGAAAGATTCAAACCACGATTCAACGCTAACCTTTCTTTAATCGTTTCGTTTTAGACTCCCTTTAGATCCCCTTTTAAATAAGCCCATGATCTTTCTGGGGTATTTTAAAAGCATGGAAAAAACATTCGCTTGAATGCCGTTTTCTTGGCACGCTCTCAAATTTTCTTTATTCCTTAATAAAAGGCTTTTAAACCCCCTTGCGCTAACCCCACCGGTGCGCATGATGACCAACACTTCTTTCAAATAAGAAAAGCTTATTTTTTGCACCACAAACAAGCGGATGATCATCTCAAAATCCGCTGAAATTTTATAATCGGTTTTGTAAAGCCCATAGCGTTCATAAATGGCTTTTTTGACAAAAAGCGTGGGGTGCGCTGGCACCACGCCATAAAGCAAGGTTTTAGGGTCAAACTCCCCGCTTTCATAATAACGGACCACTTTTTCTAAACAATCAGGTTTGACAAACACCAGATCCGCATACACGCTATCGCAATTTTTGTTTTCAAACTCATGCACCACTTTTTCTACCACAAACTCATCTTTGTAAAAATCATCGCTATTCAATAAAGCGATAATATCCCCACTAGAACGCTTTATGCCTTTATTCATAGCGTCATAAATGCCCTCATCTTTTTCACTTATTGCACAAGCGATTTTATCTTTATATTTTTGAATGATTTCTAAAGTGCCATCCGCACTAGCCCCATCTATAATGATGTATTCAATGTTTTGATAAGTTTGATTAAGCACGGAAAGAATGGTGTCTTCAATGGTTTTTTCGCTATTAAAACACGCCGTGATCACAGAAACTTTTAACAATCCAACCCTCTTTTTTGATAAACTCCCCCTGATTAAGTTTTAAACAAATTCACTTGTTTGTCTAAATTCATGGTCGTTCCGCTCACATGCGTGGCGATGTTTAAAATATCTGAAGAATCCGCTAAGGTTTTAGAAGCCACTTTTTCCACTTCTGCAAAATCGCTTACCATAGCTTCAATTTGGCGTCCGGATTTGGCGTAATCGTCCATGCTTTGATTGCTATCTCGCACGACTGAGCTTAGATTAGAACTCATTTTTTCGTAAGTTTCTTGCACGCTTTTACTCATATCGCTCAAGCGTTCCATTTTTTGCGAATTGAGATTCATTTGCGAACTCACGGCGTTGATTTCTTGGACAATCACCATGATAGTGGAATTGATTTCGGCTAAAGACTTTTGAGTGCGCCCGGCTAAATTCCTGACTTCATCAGCCACCACCGCAAAGCCTCTGCCATGCTCGCCGGCCCTTGCGGCTTCAATAGCGGCATTTAGGGCTAATAGATTCGTTTGATCGGCAATATCATTGATAATATCCAAAATGGATTTGACATCATCAGCGTTACGGCTTAATTGCTCCACTTGGCTAGAGAGTTCCTCTTCAGTGTGCGCGCTCTCTATGATTTGAGAAAATAAATCCCCGATCGCATCCTTACTCTCTTTGACAAGCGCTTGCGTTTCAATCAAACGCTTCCTTAACCCTTGAGATTGCTCTATGGAAGCATTCATCATGCTCGCTATATCAGTGGCTTTATTTTTTACGGAATTTAGGGTGGTTGATGAATTTTCCATGCTCTTTTGGGTTTCTTGCGTGATTTGGACTAATTTATCCATTGAAGTTTTATTGAGGGTGGAAATCCCTTTAATCTCTTCCATAATCAAGCGGGCGTTCTCCACAAACAAATTGACCCCACGGCCCACTTGCGAGATTTCATCGTTGCGATCATCCACATCAATTTTGGCCCTCAAATCCTTATCCCCATGGCTGAAAGCGTTGATTTTAAGGACCAATTCGTCAATGCGTTTCACGATCCTTAATTTAGCGTATATGAGCGTCAAAACCACTAACGCTATCGTCGCTGTCAGTATCCAAAGGAATAATTTCGTGGTGTTTTCATTAAAAACCTTATTTACGCCTTCTTTAATCGCTTTATTTTCTGTGTTAATGTCAGTGTAATAAGAAGTCGTTGCGATCACCATTTGAGACACTTCATCATAATGCGAGTAGGCGAATTTTTTCTCCGGCACGCCTCCATCGTATTTAGGCATTTTATAATAAGTGTAGCCTCCCCCTTTTTTAGCCGCTTCCAAATACCCCCTAACATAATACACCCCATCAACGCTCTGAGCGTCAAGCCCTGATTGACCTACGGTTTTAGGATTGACCGGATCAAACAATACCACTCCGTTTTTATCCACCACCACCATATAAATCATGCCCTTATCGTCGTTAATGCGTTTGAAATAATCTAACGCCATTTTTCTTGCAGTAGCATTATCAAAACTTTTGTAATACTCATGAATGCCCTGTTCAATAATTTTTGTCATGTAAGCGAGCGTTTTTTCACGCTTTTTGTATTGCCCGGTTTCTAAATGCTCCATGAGTTGCGCTAACACATCTTTTTGCATAACCTTTACAAAACCAATAAAAAGCCCCCCTAAACCTAAAAGAGCGGCTAGCACGACAAACATAATGCGAGTCCCTAGCGAAGCAAATACTGAAGCAAACATCATTTATCTCCTATCAATCATTTTTAAGTCAAACCCTAATTTGAGAGTTTAGCCTCCAAATGCCCCCCCCCCCCCCCGAAAAATGAGAGACGCAAAGTAAAATTAAACCCCGGTTGTTTGAAAACCGCTGAAAAAGTGAAAAACCAACAATTTACAATTATAGAACACCCTTTTTTAAGTTAGGCTTAAAAATAAAATAATAAAAATAAAAAATCTTATTCAACTTCACTTTCCTTAATGGATTTGACGTTCAAAGTCCTCCCGTCTTTTGAAGTGGGGATTTTGATGCTCCCCTCTTTTAATTTTTCTGCCAATCTTTCCAACAATGGGTTTTTGAAATCGTAGTTGATGATTTCCCAGTTATGTTCCAGTTCAGGCGTTACTTTCTTGCCTTTTTCTTCAGTGATGTATTTAATAATCAAATCCCGTATTTGCCCGTTATCTTGCAATGCATCGTAAGAATCATAATACCTATCAGCGTCTGTAACCAGCTTTAAAGTCGTGGATAACGTCCCGAATCGGTAATTGTTGATCGCTAATTTATACGTTGCTTTAGGGTTAATGGGTTTTCCGTTAATTGTCGGATTAATGATTCTTTGTCCGGCGGGTTTGGTAACGTCAACTTGGTATTTCACGCCAGAAAACATGTCAAAGTTATAGCCACGAACATTTTCATTAAAACTGATCGTCAAATCGCCCGGTTGCAACTGGTTGTAAAATTTATACGACCATTCCATGTATTTCAACAGGTTTTCACCCGTGATACGCACCCCAATGAGCGTATTAGCGAACTTATAAATGTAGGCAACATCTTTCCTTTTGAAAGGCCCTTTTTTCAAATTTGCCCCAAAATTGAACAAGGCTGCCGCTGAAACATCGGCGTTTGCGTAATATTTTTGGACTTTGTTGATCAATTCTATTACCGGTGTTTCTTGCAAGGCGGCGGTTGGCATCGTGGTGATTTTTTCTTCTCCTGTAATAAAATCAGGCCTGTCAATAAAGGTTTTTGTCACTTCGCCAACCACTTCATTAGCGTATTCTTTTGATTTTTTATCCACATATTCGTATTTTTTCGCTAATTCTTCATCTTCTGGAATATCTTTAGTGGGTAAATTTTCAGTCGTTATGGTTTTTTTCTTCGTTTGGGTGTCAAACACCACCACGCCCTTTGCCAGATAAGCCCCATACGCTCCAGGCTCAATGGTATGCACTTTCCCTACTTTGGTGTTATAAACCGCATGCTCATGCCCGGCAAAAATGATGTCAAATTGCGGGAATTTTTTCGCCAAATCCGGTATCCCATCGCCACCTTTCTCATCTTCTCGCCCCAAATGAAAAGCGCCAATCAAAATATCATACTTCCCTTTTAACTCACTCAAGGTCTTTTTTAGCGCTTCTTCAGCGTCCAAAAACTTCAACCCTGCAAAATGTTCAGGCGTAGAGGCCTCCCAAGTTGGGACATGCGGCACCAAAAACCCCACAACCGCCACCCTCACGCCATCAATTTTTTTAATCACATAAGGTTTTACAAACGGCTTATTGTCCGCAGTTTTAATGATATTCGCATTCACGACATCGCCATTAAACCCCTTGATATTTTTTTCTAAAAAATCTTTACTGAAATTGAACTCGTGATTGCCAAGCACACGAATATCAAATTTCAAATCGTTTTCGGCTCGAACTAATGGGTGGATAGGCTCATTATTAAACAACTCCGCGCTATTACCTTGCAACAAATCTCCGCTGTCAATCAAAATCACGTTTTTATTTTCAGCCCTCTGCTTTTTGATTAAAGTCGCAATCCTTGTCAAACCATTATTGGGTTTTTGCTCCCCCACGGCATAATCATACGAAAAAAGCCGCCCATGAATGTCTGAAGTTTCCAAAAACACGATTTTGACTTCTTTTGCCGATATTGAAAGCGCCAGCGTGAAAAAGACGGCTAAAATTAATTTTTTCATTGAAATTTTCCTAGTGAAAGATATTCGTAGCATTATTTTTACATAAAATTAACGCTGATGCGATGATTTTGATTGGCATGTAACGCCTAAAACGGATAAGGGGGTAAATGGGTAAAACGGGTAAGGGGATAGGGGAGTAAAATCATTCCCCCCATTCATCAAACCCCCACTTCAGACCATTCAGCGCGTTTGTCCAAAAAAGCGCGCGCTAAATCCTGTGCGCCCTCTAAAGTGTGGTTAGCCGCCCAACCGCATTGCTTTTCATTGCTGGCAGGCACTTCTTTAGCCTTTAACACGTCTTGCATCGTCTTTTCTAAAACCTCTAAAATCTCTGTGTAATTGTCATGGTTTAACACCGTTAAATAAAACCCCGTTTGGCAACCCATAGGCGACCAATCCACGACATAATTGGCATGGTTGCGGATGATTTCAGCGACTAAATGCTCTAAAGAGTGTAGGCTTGGCATGTCCATGTGATCTTGGTTGGGCTGCTTGAAGCGCACATCGTATTTGACAATCAAATCCCCATTAACGCCCTTTTTGCGATCAGCGACACGCACATAAGGGGCTTTGACTTTGGTGTGATCCAAATTGAAACTCTCTACATTCATTTTCATGTTTTTAACTCCTTTATTCATAAATTGTAATGAAACTTTAGCTTATTTTAGCGAACGCTTGCTCTAAATCTTCTAACAGATCCTGTTCATGCTCAATCCCCACAGACAAGCGCACCAAACCATCTCTGATTCCGGCGGCTTCTCGTTGCTCTTTAGGGATACACGCATGGGTCATTAACGCTGGAATCCCCACCAAGCTTTCCACCCCGCCCAAACTCTCGCCTAAAATGAATAATTTAAGGCTTTCTACAAAAAGAGCCGCCTCGCTGTCATTTTTAAGGGTGAAAGAGAGCATCCCGCTAAAGCCACGCATTTGGGCTTTGGCTAGATCGTAATTAGGGTGGGTGGGAAGGCCTGGGTAATAAACCCTTTCCACTTTAGGGTGTTTTTCTAAAAATTCAGCCACGCAAAGGGCGTTTTTTTGATGGGCCTCCATGCGCAATCCCAGCGTTTTAATCCCTCTTTGCAACAGCCAGCTGTCTTGAGGGCCTAAAACCCCACCGATAGCGTTTTGGAAAAAGGCGATCTCTTGGGCTAGCGCTTCATTATTGGTGGTTACAAGCCCAGCGACCACATCGCTATGCCCGCCTAAATATTTTGTGCCGCTATGCACCACAACGTCCGCCCCTAAAAGAAGCGGGTTTTGGCAATAGGGGGTGGCAAAGGTGTTATCCACGATAGTGAGCAAACCATGATCTTTAGCGACACTAGCGCATTGCGCTAAATCCGTGATTTTAAGCAAGGGGTTACTAGGGGTCTCTAAATAAAGGGCTTTGGTGTTGGGCTTGATAGCCTTTTTAATTTGGGATATGTCGCTAGTGTCTATAATGGTGCAAGAAAGCCCGTTTTTAGAAAGCACCTTATTAAACAAGCGGAAAGTCCCCCCATAAACATCATCGCCCAATAACACATGATCGCCTGATTGCAAGAGGGAAAAAACGGCGTGGATCCCAGCTAGTCCAGAGGCAAAAGCAAACCCCTTAACCCCCCCTTCTAAATCAGCGATGAGCTCTTCTAAAGCAAAGCGCGTGGGGTTGCCTGAGCGAGAGTATTCATAGCCCTTGTGGCGGCCTATGGCGTCTTGGCGGTAGGTGGAAGTTTGATAAATAGGCACGCTCACCGCCCCCGTTGTCGCGTCCTCACTAATGCCCCCATGGATTAATTTGGTTTGCATGCGCATGGTTTTTCCTTTTGATGAATTCATGAATAAATACCTTTAGAAAGATAACGATCGGCCATGTCCGGGAAAATGGTTAAAACCTGGCTGCCTTCGGGGAGGCGTTGCACCTCTTTTAAAGCTGCTGCAAAAGCTGCCCCACTAGAGCTCCCCACTAATAAGCCGTTTTTCTTAGCTAACTTCCTAGTATAGCTAAAACCCTCTTCATCTGAGATTGTTTCAAAACGATCAATATCCAAGTTTGCGAAAAAAGGAGGGATGAACTCCACGCCAATGCCCTCAATCTCATGGGGTCCAGGCTCTCCCCCATTCAAAATAGAACCCTCCGGCTCCACCCCAATCAAGCGAATGTTAGGGATGTGTTCTTTCAAATACTTAGCTGTGCCTGCAAAAGTGCCACCACTCCCTATCCCGGCTACAAAGCTCGTAAAATTTGTGCCTAATTCTTGGACAATTTCAGGGGCTAGGGTGTGGTAGTAGGCTGCGGGATTATCAGGGTTTTCAAATTGCAAGGGCAAATAGCTATCAGGGATACTTTCGGCTAACTCTTTACTTTTTTTAATGGCGCCAGAAATCCCCTCGCTAGTAGGCGTATTGATCACTAAAGCCCCCAAAGCTCTCATGATTTGCTGTTTTTCTACGCTGAATTTTTCCGGGACAACAAAGATGGTTTTGAGATGGTGCTTGATTGCCACTAAAGCTAGAGCGATGCCGGTATTGCCTGCGGTAGGCTCAATGATGGTCGTTGTGGAAGTGATTTTGTGCGTTCTAAACGCTTCTTTTATGAGATATTGGCCTAAGCGATCTTTAACGCTCCCTCCTGGGTTTAGATGCTCTAATTTAGCGTAAATGGCGGACTTTAATGGAATGGGGTAATCCTTTCTGGTGAATTTAAAAATGGGGGTGCGGCCTATGGCGTCTTGCATTGCGGTAAGGATCATTATTCCTCCTAATAATAAACAATAAAACTCAATTTTAGCGATTATGCCTAAACTCGTTAAATGGAGTAAGATTTAGGGTAAAATGTTGGCTTATTAAGATCGATAAGGAGCTTTCATGGAAACGATAGAATGGAATGAGAAGCAAAGAAAAGCGTTTCAAGACTTGTTGAGAGAGTTTGTAGCGCTAATAGACGCTAAAGTGCAAGAGAAAAAACAAACGGGTAAAAAACCAAAGATACCAAAGTATGCTTCATGCCAAAACGGGCTGAACAAGTTTTTAGCGCCATGGGGTTATGCGTGTAAAATCAGTCTTGGCTCTTGGGACTTATCCTATGAGCCATCCATCGCCTTTTGCCGTCAGGATATTTTAGGGGAAGGGTTTGTCAATGGTGAAAAACCAACCCCAAAAAAAGGTTTTTACCTTTGGCTTGCTTACTGTTGGAAAGATTTGAAAAAGATTTCTCTTTGCATAGGTCGATCCATAGAGGAGAATGGGGAAAAAGAGTGTCAAAAATGCTTGGTGTATGACAAAATCATTGATCCTAATGGAGATGCATACTACCAAGAGAGCTATGACGATTTAGAATCCCATCTTGAAAACATTACCAACGATTTTTTACGCTTTGCTAACGAATTTAATCAAATCCCCACTGCACATTTTGAGTTAGAGCCATCTAGTGCAAGCCATTAAAACACCCCCCCATACCAAAAAGAACTCTCTCATAAGGGATTTTCCTAAAATCCCACCAACGCTTTTAAGCTAAACCTTAAAAAAGCTATCGTTTGGTTACAATCAAGTTTTGATATTTGGATTAAAAAACGCTTTGAGTGTTTGTTAGATTTTGCAATCGGTATCCCATTGATGAAAATGAGAAAAGCAAGCAGGTTTTGATTAAAACCGCTCGCTTGAAAGAAGTTTTTAAGCGCGTTTAAATTTTATTCCACTTCCGCATCAATCACATCATCGTCTTTTTTCTTGGGCTGCTCGGCGTTGTTTTTATTCGCCATAGCTTCGCCTAATTTTTGAGCCGCTTGCGCTAACGCTTTTGTCTTGTCTTCAAGCTCCGCTTTAGTAGCATTATCGTTTTTGACGCACTCTTTAAGGGCGTTAATGGCGTTTTGGATCTCGTTAGCGTCGTTTTCATTCAAATTCGTTTTATGCTCATCAAGGCTCTTTTGGGTTTGGTGTGCCAAACTATCGGCATGGTTTCTCGCTTCAATCACTTCTTTTTTCCTAGCGTCTTCTTCTTTGTGCAATTCAGCGTCTTTAACCATTTTTTCAATCTCGCTATCAGACAACCCGCTAGAGCCAGAAATTTTAATCTCTTGGCTTTTACCGGTATTTTTATCTTGCGCTGACACGGTTAAAATCCCGTTAGCGTCAATATCAAAGGTTACTTCAATTTGCGGCACGCCTCTTGGAGCGGGTGCGATGCCTTGCAAATCAAATTTACCCAACGATTTATTATCCCTTGCCAAATCCCTTTCGCCTTGTAAAACCATAATAGACACAGCGGGCTGGTTGTCTTCAGCGGTTGAGAACACTTGAGATTTTTTCGCCGGGATAGTCGTGCCCCTATCAATCACTTTAGTCATCACGCCCCCTAAAGTTTCAATCCCAAGGCTTAAAGGCGTAACATCTAATAAAAGCACATCTTTCACATCGCCTTTTAACACGCCCCCTTGAATGCTCGCGCCCACCGCCACGACTTCATCAGGATTGACGCTTTTATTCAAATCTTTGTTGATAAAGGCTTTCACCCTTTCTTGGACTTTAGGGATACGAGTGGAGCCGCCCACCATCACCACTTCTGAAATCTCATTTTTGGTTAGCCCTGCGTCTTTGATCACGCTTTCAATTTTAGAAATCGTTTCTTCCACTAGATCTTCTGTCAAGCTTTCAAATTTAGCCCTAGTGAGTTTTTTCACCAAGTGTTTAGGCCCGGTAGCGTCTGCGGTGATAAAGGGCAAATTGATTTCAGTCTCCATCGCAGAGCTCAATTCTTTTTTAGCGTTTTCAGCCGCTTCTTTCAAGCGTTGCAACGCCATCACATCGTTTTTAATTTCAATCCCCGTTTCGCTTTTAAACTCACTCGCCAAGAAATCAATCACACGATTGTCAAAATCATCGCCCCCTAAAAACGCATCGCCCCCTGTGGCTAAAACTTCTACGACATTATCGCCTGTTTCTAAAACGGTAACATCAAAAGTCCCCCCACCCAAATCATAAACCATGATTTTTTCGCTCTCTTTTTTATCCAAGCCATAAGCTAACGCCGCGCTTGTAGGTTCATTGATGATCCTTAAAACATTAAGCCCTGCAATCGTGCCGGCTTCTTTAGTCGCTTTCCTTTGGCTGTCGTTAAAATAAGCAGGAACGGTGATAACCGCTTCAGTAACGCTCTCGCCCAAATAACTTTCAGCGTCTTCTTTGAGCTTCATTAAAATTTTGGCTGAAATCTCTTGAGGGGTATAAACTTTACCCGAAATCTCAATCGCGCAAGCCCCATTCCTATCCACAATCTTATAAGGCAAGCGTTTTTCGGCTTCTTTAGCCTTATCTTCATTAAACATCAAGCCCATGATTCTTTTAATAGAATAAATGGTTTTTTCTGGATTGGTTACCGCTTGTCTTTTGGCGCTCTCGCCCACTAAAATCTCGCCCTTATCCGTAAAAGCCACAATAGAAGGAGTGGTGTTTTTACCCTCTTTATTAGCAATAATCTTTGCTTCATTGCCTTCATAAACCGCCATTGCGGAGTTGGTTGTCCCTAAATCAATTCCAATAACTTTTCCCATGCGTTATCCTTTCTTATTAAAATAAATGTTTTAATCGTTTTTAGCAATGCTCACCATTGCCGGCCTCAAAACCCTACCCTTATACTTGTAACCCTGTTGCAAAACCTGCACGATTTTCCCGTTTTCTTTTTCTTCGCTTTTGACTTGCATGATCGCATTGTGGAAATTAGGATCAAATTCTTCTAAGCATTCAATCCCCTCAATGCCATGCCTTGCTAAAACTTCATGCAACTTTTCCATCGTAAGCTCCAAGCCTTTGGTTAAAGCGCTCTCTTTATCCACTTCTACAGCGCTCTTATGAGCCCCAAGAAGTGCATCAATCACCGGCAATAGATCCAATGCGATTTTTTCATACGCATACTCTAACGCCATGCTCTTGTCTCTTTCTAAGCGCTTTTTCACGTTTTCAAAATCCGCATGTACTCTTAAATATTGTTCATGCATTTCCTTGTATTTAAGCTCAAAATCTTCCTTGATCTCGCCTTCTTTTTCGCTCGCTTCTTGCTTTTCTTCACCTTGTTGTTCTTTGCAAGCGCAAGCCTTTTGATAAGACTCCGGCTCTTTTGGGCTTAAATGATCGTGTTCTTGGTTGTGTTCATCTTTCATTATTCCTCCTTAGAAATCGTTTGAAAAAACCCTTCATAGTCGCATTCCAATTTCCCCACGCAAAGCAGTTGCGCTCGCTCGTTTTGAAATTCTATAGGGCGCGTTACTAGCATGCAATCAGGCTCTATAAAATGCAACCCTTTTTTGAAACGCTCCAAAACCTTACCCTCTAAAATGTCAAAAAATAAAGGGCTGTTTAAAAGCGTTTTTAACCCCATTAGATTAAAGCGTGTGATTTGCGTGTTGGAATACTCCAAGCGCTCTAATTGCCTAGCCAAACTCAACGCATTGACAGAAGCAGCGATTGAGCGCACTTCTTTAACGCTTCTACCCACAAGCTCTAATAAAAACTTTTCCATTTTAACGCTGTAACTCATCGTGCAAGAAAACGCCAAAAAGTCCAAAATCAAAAAGCGTTTTTCGCACTCAATGACTCTTTCTAAACGCTCCAAACTCGGTTTTTTTAACAGCGTAAAAAGCCTAAAATTTTCACTCGCGCTTTTTAAGCGTTTTTCATTTACCCTTAAAACTTCAAAGCGCAACGACTTTTGCCAATAGTTTTCAAACGCCTTAAAAGTGGGCAATCTAGCGCCACTAGAATGGGCTTGATAGAGCATGCCCTCTTTAGAAAGGGTTTGAAAATAGTTCCTGATCGTCGCGCAAGATATTTTCAAGTTTGCCAACTCTTTTAAGCGTTTAGAACTAATGGGTTCTAAAGTCTGCAGATAGGTTTTAACAAACGCATCTAACAAACTTTCTTTTTTATTCAAATCAGAACCTACTTTAATTCTTCTTAACATCATTATTTGAAAAATCTCGTCAATCACCATTCTTGATGAAAGAACCCTCGCATTATAGCATAAAAAGTTAATAATCTATCACTTGTTTTAAAAAAGTGATAAAAATTACCCGATTTTTCTTTAAAGTTTAGTCTATATCACTAAATTTATTTACTAGTATTAAATTAGGATTTTTTATAGAGTTAATTTAATTTTAGCGATCCCCTAACTTATGCCCTCTATTAGACAAAACGAACAAAACTTGTTATCATGCTAAACATGAACACACACACAAGAGGCATTGACAGCAATCTGATTCATTCGCTCAAAAGCATTTCATTATCCATGTTTAGAAAGGGTTTTTTTGGGCTTTATCAAGGCTCTATTTCAGCGCGCATTGGCACGAATCAATTTGTGATCAATAAAAGGAACGCTGTTTTTGATCAATTGAATGAAAACACCTTGTTGGTTTTGCATGACAAAATTGATTATCGCTGGAAAGAAGCGAGCCTGGATTCGCCCATTCATGCGAGCGTGTATAGGGAGTTCTTGGACGCTAAATTCATCGCTTATGCGCGCCCTCCTTATAGTTTGGCGTATTCCTTGCGCCACAACCGATTGCTCCCTAGAGATTATTTAGGGTATCGTTCTTTGGGCGAAGAAATTTCCATTTTTAACCCCAAAGACTATGACAGCTGGCAAGAAAGAGCGGATACAGAAATTTTACGCCAACTGCAAGAGAGCAAAAAATATTTTGTCTTCATTAAGGGGTGTGGGATTTTTGCCTACCACAGGGAGCTTTCTAAACTCATGGAAGTTTTTGATTTGATTGAAAACTCATGCAAGGTTTTACGACTGGGCGATTTAATGGATTATTGCTATAATGATGATCCACGATTGAGCGTGTAAAAAACTAAAAAGGATAAAACATGACCATCAACACCTACACCCCTAATTTCACACAGCTCCAAACCCTGAACAATATCAATAATGACGCAACCATAAAGGATAGGAATCAAGTAGAGCAAGATTTACAACAAAGCAGTATTCAAGATGGTTTCAGCCAAGATAATACGCAAAACGCCCCTGATTTTGACAGGTTACAAGCTTTAAATACTATCAATAATGACGGCGAGATTAAAGATAAATCCCAAGTTGAAAAAAACCTTGTTGATGGCGGAAATGTCCCTGAAATTTATTCCAGCCTAGACACATACGCTTAAAAAGGGGTTTTACCATTCTTTTAAAGCCATTTTGATCGCTTCTATCACGCAATCAATCCCGCCCGCTAAACTAAAAAGCCAGTATTTGTGCGCGTAAATGTATTCCAATTGCTTAGCCCTTAATTCGTCTTCATTATTCGTTTTTTTACACACGATTTCAGCGATATGCAATTCCTGGTGGAAGATGTAAGATTGTATCGCATCCATAAAATACGAATTGAATTGCTTGTCATCAAAAAGCTCTTTAATGTTATCAATTTCAGCGCTCAAATTTTCTAATGCTTTAAAATCCAGCTCTTCTAATTTTTTTTCTTCATGAAGCTTTTCCACTTCTTCTAAAAATGGCGCCACTTTCAAAAACACTTCTTCAACTTGAGTTTTTTTCTCATTGGCGTATTTGATGATTTCTTCGCATTTTTGTTTAGCGATCCTTAAATTTTTAGCCTGTTCTGATTTAGTGGGATAGATCAGATTGATAGGGGGCTTTGGCTTGGATTTGTCTATTTTTTCACACACTTCTTTAAAAGGCATTTCTTTAGTCCCTTTAATCCTAGCCCCCCCTTCAGTAGCGTTAATGACTTCTAATTTATAGGGCGTGTTGAAAATATCTTTTTCAAAAAATTCTAAGAAAAGTTTCCACACTAAAGTGGTTTCTACTTCCCCATTACCCCCGTATTTTTCTATAAAAATCTTATCCTTATCTTTTTTAGGCTTAATCTCTCTATCGCCATAAATTGCCCCACTGGCATGGCTGCTACCGCTTTGTGAAAAGCTCAAATCTTGCCCGATAAACACGCACCTTTTGAAACGAGAATGCACCACTAATTCATACGCCATGTTCGCTGCGCTCATGCCTATGCCCACATAACCATATTGGTGCAAATCAAAAAGGTTGGTATAGCCAAAGGGGCGGAAACTGAATTGCTTAACCCCTTTTTGAATCGCTTTAATCAATCGTTTATGCACAATGGAAGTCAAAGCAAAGATAACGCCTTCTTGAAAATCTAAGGGGGTTTCTTCATAGAATTTCGCCGTTAAATCCACCCTTTCTAAAGACAGCACAATATCAGGCTTGATACCGGCTCTGGCTAAAATAGGGAAAGAAGCGTCTATGCAAAAAAGCGTCGCATAAGGGGCGATTTCTTTTAAAAGGGGGAGTTGCTTGTTCAAACTGGGCCCGGTTGAGACAATAATCGCGGTGTCTCTGTTTTTCAAAGCATTCACAAAATCCACTAAACTAGGGCTTTTGATGACTTCAGGCAGATTAGCGGCATGCTGTTTGATGCCTATAAGCGCGTCTTTAGCGTCATTGCCTACGCTAATAGCACCATGCTCTAAAGCGCGCGTGAAATGCTGGTTGATTTCTATCATTTGACTAGAGTATCGTTCATAATAAGCGTTAAAAAGTTTTAAATCATACATTCTTGCGTATAAACGAGATTTTTTATCCATATCAAACAATGAAGCGATCATGTTGTAATTGCAAAAACCCGCATGCAACAAAATCAAACGATTTTCTAAAATCTCAGTGGAAAAATCCAAGAGATTCAGCACGATGAAAATAACCTCTATTTCAGGCTCAATGACCACCAAGCGTTTTAAATTGCCATTGCCTAAAAGCAAGCGATAAAACACCCCATTACCCAAGCCAAAATAATACAAATAAGGATAAAGCATGTGAATTTCGCTATTTTTGTATAGCTCTAAGCTTGAATCTAGCGGGCTTTTTTCAAATAAGGGGGTGTTTGTTTCTTTATCTAAGAGGTTGAAATTCGCGCTATCATTCCCTAAAAACACTTCGTATTTTTTGTTTTCTTTAATGGCTTTGAGCTTTGCGAACAAGAGAGGGTCTTTTTTGAAAAGAGCTTGTAAGTTTTTTTGATAAATATCCATTATTTTAACTTATAAAAATAACTTATAAAAAGGGCTAACGCCCCTTTGAATCAAGGGCTGTTATTGTAAAAGCCTTAAGACATTTTGTTGCACCGCATTCGCTTGCGCCATAGCAAAACTCCCGCTTTGTGCCAAAATATTGTATTTAGAAAAGTTCGCGCTCTCTTCAGCAAAATCCACATCTCTGATCTGAGATTCAGCCGCTTTAACATTCACTTGGGTTACAGAAATATTGTTAATGGTGGTAACCAATTCCATTTGCACCGAACCCATATCCGAGCGGATCTTGTCTAATTGCGTGCGCGCAGAATCCGCCATGTCCATCACAATCATCGCCCCTTTAAGGCTTGTTACCCCGGCTCCTATACCTTGAGAATTGGTCTCCGCTTGCGCGCCATTAGCGTTCGCTCCGGCTGCTGAAGCCACATTCGCATCAAAAATGCCCCTAACCGCCCTCAAATTCACGGTGTATTCCGCCACCCCTTGAGCGGAATGAAAGCCCACATGACTAAAATTCACACCGCTCACGATGATGTCTCTAGCGTCGGTTCTCGTCAAGGTTAAGCGCCCAATAACCGCATGCTGTGTCCCAGAAATCCCCGCAAAATTCCCTCCCCCAAAAACCTGACCGCTCGCGCTCGCTGCATGCACTGAAATCGCGCGCCCATCAATGGAGTGCAAATTAATGCGCCCTTGAATATCCATGCTCGCTTCCACGCCGGTGCGATCTTTGACGGAGTTGATCGCATTAGTCAATCTGCCGTCAGCGTCGTTTTTATGCACATCATTCACGGTTCCAATTTCTACGCCATTAATGGTAAGCTCTCTCACGGTTCCTGATTGCACGGGAGTGCCACCGGTAGCCATGACATTATAAGAAGCCCTAACGCCTAGAGTGTTAGAAAAGCGGTTGATGATCTCGCTTAACGCCCCAATCCCTGTGCCAGCGCTTGTAGAAATGCGCACGGTTTCAATCTTATAATCATTCACGCCATTGACTTGTTTGAAATTCAAACCCACTTCAGTCAAGTTTTGCGCCGCCGCGCTAGCGAGCATGCCTGCACCACTAAAAGAAGAAGTTTCCATGCGCACATGCCCAATCTTATCTGAGCTCGTTGAGCCAATAGACGCCTTAACCGTGGTGTTAGAATACGCGCCAATTTGAAATTCTTTGTTAGAAAAACTTCCTGAAAGCATTTGTTGGCCGTTAAAGCTTGTGGTGTTAGCGATATTGTCTAGTTCTTCTAACAACCTTTGAATATCGCTCTGGAGTGCTCTTCGGCTTTCTAAAGTTTGCCCGTCTTGAGCGGCTTGAACGGCTTTGGTTTTAATGGTGTCTAAGATTTTGATTTGCTCATCCATCGCTTTATCTGCGGTTTGAACCATACCAATAGCGTCATTAGCGTTGCGAATCGCTTGGCCTAAATTCGCGCTTTGACTCCTTAAGCTATCAGCGATCGCCATCCCACTAGAATCGTCAGCGGCTTTATTGATCCTAAGCCCTGAGCTTAACTTTTCAAGCGAGCTTGAAAGGTCTCTGTTGTTTTGAACCCCTACCGCATGAGAAGTTAAAGCGGCGATATTGGTATTTATCCTAAAACTCATGTTTGCATCCTTTGCATAGATATTTGCTGTTAGTCAAGCAAAGGGTGTTCCAACTCTTTGATTTTTAGCGCCGTTATAGAATTTTATGGTTTGATGAATCGTTTAGTCAAAATTCTATGCTACAATCATTCATTAATAGGTATAAACATTCCATTAAAGGCGTTCAATGAAGCACCTTATTATCGTAGAATCCCCAGCAAAAGCCAAAACCATTAAAAATTTTTTGGATAAAAATTATGAAGTTGTTGCCTCTAAAGGGCATGTCAGGGATTTATCCAAATTCGCTTTAGGCATCAAGATTGATGAAACCGGCTTCACTCCTAATTATGTCGTGGATAAAGACCACAAAGAGCTTGTCAAACAGATCATAGAGCTTTCTAAAAAAGCGTCTATTACTTATATCGCTACCGATGAAGACAGAGAAGGGGAAGCGATAGGCTATCATGTGGCATGTTTGATTGGGGGGAAATTGGAGAGCTATCCTAGGATTGTTTTTCATGAGATCACGCAAAATGCGATTTTAAACGCTCTAAAAACCCCACGACAAATTGACATGTCTAAGGTCAATGCCCAACAAGCCAGGCGTTTTTTAGATCGGATCGTGGGTTTCAAGCTCAGCTCGTTGATTTCATCAAAGATCACTAAAGGCTTGAGCGCTGGGCGGGTGCAAAGCGCGGCTTTAAAGCTTGTGATTGATAGAGAAAGAGAAATCAAAGCCTTTAAGCCTTTAACCTACTTCACGCTAGACGCTTTGTTTGAGCCGCATTTAGAAGCGCAACTCATCAGTTATAAGGGTAACAAACTCAAAGCCCAAGAGCTCATTGATGAAAAAAAAGCCCATGAGATTAAAAGCGAATTGGAAAAAGAAAGCTATATTATTTCTAGTATCGTAAAAAAATCTAAAAAATCCCCCACACCGCCCCCTTTCATGACTTCCACTTTACAGCAAAGCGCTTCCAGTCTCTTAGGCTTTTCGCCCACAAAAACCATGAGTATCGCTCAAAAATTATATGAAGGCGTAGCCACCCCACAAGGCGTTATGGGCGTGATCACTTATATGAGAACGGATAGCTTGAATATCGCTAAAGAGGCTTTAGAAGAAGCGAGGGCTAAGATTTTAAAAAACTATGGCAAAGACTACTTGCCCCCTAAAGCCAAAGTTTATTCCAGCAAGAATAAAAACGCCCAAGAAGCCCATGAAGCGATCAGGCCCACTTCCATTATTTTAGAGCCAAACGCTTTAAAAGACTACCTTAAGCCTGAAGAATTAAAGCTCTATACCTTAATTTATAAACGCTTTTTAGCTTCTCAAATGCAAGACGCTCTTTTTGAAAGCCAAAGCGTGGTTGTGGCTTGCGAAAAGGGCGAGTTTAAGGCGAGTGGGAGAAAACTCCTTTTTGATGGCTATTATAAAATCTTAGGCAATGACGATAAGGACAAATTGCTCCCCAATTTGAAAGAAAATGATCCCATTAAATTAGAAAAACTAGAGAGCAACGCCCATGTTACAGAACCTCCAGCACGCTATTCAGAAGCGAGTTTGATTAAAGTTTTAGAAAGTTTAGGCATAGGCAGGCCCAGCACCTACGCCCCAACGATTTCCCTCTTACAAAACAGAGACTACATCAAGGTAGAAAAAAAGCAAATCAGTGCTTTAGAGAGCGCTTTTAAGGTGATAGAAATTTTAGAAAAGCATTTTGAAGAAATCGTGGATTCCAAATTCAGCGCTTCTTTAGAAGAGGAGCTGGACAATATCGCTCAAAATAAAGCCGACTATCAGCAAGTCTTAAAGGACTTTTACTACCCTTTTATGGATAAAATTGAAGCCGGGAAAAAGAATATCATCTCTCAAAAAGTGCATGAAAAAACCGGCCAATCATGCCCTAAATGCGGGGGGGAATTGGTCAAAAAAAATAGCCGTTATGGGGAATTTATCGCTTGCAACAATTACCCTAAATGCAAATATGTCAAACAGACTGAAAACGCCAATGATGGAGCCAATCAAGAATCGTGCGAGAAATGCGGAGGGGAAATGGTGCAAAAATTCAGCAGAAACGGGGCGTTTTTAGCTTGCAACAACTACCCTGAATGCAAAAACACCAAATCGTTAAAAAACACCCCTAACGCAAACGAAGTAATAGGAGGCGTGAAATGCCCAGAATGCGGGGGGGATATTGCCTTAAAAAGGAGCAGGAAAGGCTCGTTTTATGGCTGTAACAATTACCCTAAATGCAATTTTTTATCCAACCATAAGCCTATCAACAAGCGTTGCGAGAAATGCCATTATTTGATGAGTGAAAGAATGTATCGCAAAAAAAAGGCGCATGAATGCATCCAATGCAAAGAACGCGTGTTTTTAGAGGAAGATAATGGCTAAAGAAAATCCGCCTGTCGTTTTTGGGCCTGTTTTATCCAGGCGTTTTGGGAAGTCTTTGGGCGTGGATTTATCGCCCTCTAAAAAACAATGCAATTACAATTGCATTTATTGCGAGTTGGGTAAAGCCAAGCCCATTGAACGCATGGAAGAAGTGATCAAAGTGGAAACCTTGATTAACGCTATTCAAAACGCCCTAAACAACCTCACCGCCCCCATTGATGTTTTAACCATTACCGCTAATGGCGAACCCACGCTATACCCTCATTTATTAGAGCTTATCCAAAGCATCAAGCCTTTTTTAAAGGGCGTTAAAACTTTGATTTTAAGCAATGGCTCACTCTTTTATGAGCCAAAAGTCCAACAAGCCTTGAAGGAATTTGACATCGTTAAATTTTCTTTAGACGCTATTGATTTGAAAGCCTTTGAAAGAGTGGATAAGCCTTATTCCAAAGACATTAACAAGATTTTAGAGGGGATTTTGCGCTTTTCTCAAATCTATCAGGGGCAACTAGTGGCTGAAGTGCTGTTAATCAAGGGCGTGAATGATAGTGCGAATAATTTAAAGCTCATCGCCGCCTTTTTAAAAAAAATCAATACCGCTAGAGTGGATTTAAGCACCATAGACAGACCCTCAAGCTTTAAAGCCCCTAAATTAAGCGAAGATGAATTATTAAAATGCTCTTTGTTTTTTGAAGGGCTTTGCGTGAGTTTGCCTAAACGATCCATTACTCAAGCTAAAAAATTGGTTTCTTGCGGTATAGACGAATTGCTCGCTTTAATTTCCAGACGTCCTTTAAGCACAGAAGAAGCCCCCCTAATCTTAGAGCCTAGTGCGTTTAAGCATTTAGAAACTTTATTAAACCATAAGCAAATCACGATTAAAAAAGTCGGCTCTTTGGAGTTTTATTGCGCGTTTTAACCTCCATTTGTAGCTTGTAGTTACCTTACTTTAGGGATAGCTCAAGCTTTTAAATAAGGATCTCTTTTACCAAATAGCACCATACCATAAAAAATAACCTCAAAAGCCGACAGATAATTAAAAACTTGGTGTAATGTTTTTAAAACCACCCAAGCAGAAATCCCAAATATCTTTAGTGTTTGGGATGAATGCTTTAGTTCCGCTAGGAACTATATAAAAACCTTAAGTGAAACTAACCTTGATTTTCTATATACGCCTTGATAGT
>NZ_JACTCR010000009.1:0-58976 GCF_014496965.1 Helicobacter pylori
CGTATCAAAGCTTGTGGAGCTTCCTCTAACGGGGTTAGTTCTCAATATGGCAACATATTAGATCTAGCTAGTTATGGAGCTATGAAGCAAGAAAAAGCCCAATCGCTTTAGCGGTTGGGTAATTCACAATGCTAGTAGCTTGCGGGTTATTTTTAATTTTTTCTTCTTTTTGACACAAATAAAAAGACCAGTTCAAATAATGATCCCTATTAGCTTCTATAACCGCTTGCGCTGTTGTCCCGCTGCCTGCAAAAAAATCTAAAATAATAGAATCTTTAGGGGTGGAGCATAACAATAAATATTTAATCAATCCTACAGGTTTTGGTGTCTTAAAAAGCCCCTTTAAGCCTAATTTTTCTAAATCTTTTGTGCCTTGTCGGCTATAAAAATCCAACACGCTCAAACAATTATCTTGCGATTCTTTTAGGTAGTATTTTTCATAAGGGCGATTGTTCTTAAAAATAAGCCTGTTTTGATAATATAACTCCTTAAGCTTTTCATCGCTGCTCCACCCTCTGCTTTTTAGGGGTTCTAAAAAAAGATTGATTTCTTGTATCGCTACACTGCGTGGGTTTGAAGGCGTGGATAAATCTTTAGCGAAATAAATTTCACCTTTTTCATCCACTAAATTATAATTTTTTAAAAAATTAAAATGTTCTTTTTGAGATAATTCTTTGATTTGTTCTTTTAGGACAAGTTGGGCTTGAGCTTGTCCTTTTTGTTTAAAAACGTTCTTAATCGTTCGCATTAAATCTTTCAAGGGTTTAGCATAGATGGGCAAAAGCGTTCGTAAGATTTTAAAACCAGGAGCGAACGCTTTATTTTTAGCATAGCTTAAAACATACTCATGGGTAATATTGATGTGTTTAGCGTTAGATCTTGTGGCTTGTTTGGTGATAAAAGTGCCTAAAAAATTGCGCATTCCAAAAATTTCATTGGCAATGATTTTAACTTCAGCCATTTTACTATCATCTATAGAAATAAAAATACAACCACTTTGTTTTAACACAGCCTTCGCTAAAATCAAATGTTCTTTGATCCATTTTTCATAGTCAGCATGATCGTCTTCGTATTCAAAATTAAAACTCTTGGTGTTATAAGGGGGGTCTATATAGATGGTTTGGATGCTTTCTTTTTCTATTCTTTTCAAACACTCCAAAGCTTCCATGATAAAAACTTTATGCAAGATAATTTTCCCAAGAAAAATGACCAAATTTAAGATTAAAAAGATTGATAAGCTCTTGTTTTTTTGAATCAATGGGTTTCATTTTAAAATCAAATTCTTTGATTAATTGACTTTGAAAGGATACTTGTTTGATTTCTAAAAATTCATCGTTCGAACTTCTTTTGGCATCAAGGCCAAAAATCCTAAAGACTGATTTAAAAATTGCATATCTAGCCCTCAATTAAATTCTGTCAATATTATAGCTTGTTTAAACACCAGCCATTATCAAAAAGTTTTGTATTATAATTTGATGGATTTCTATGGATTAAGGTGTTTGGATTGGGTTTAGCCGATATTATTTTAGAGCGTTTTAAAGATTTTATGAGAGAACAACCTGAGCCTTACAAGTTTTTGCAGGTTTTTTACGCGCAAGAAAAAGAACGCTTTTTAAATGATAAAATGAACGATTATATTAAGCAAAATAAAAGCAAGGAAGAGGCTAGTATTTTGGCCAGACAAGGCTTTGTCAGCGCGGTTGGAAGAGCGTTAGAAAAAATCATAGAACTTTTATTAAAAGATTTTTGTATTAAAAACAATGTCAAAATGACGAACGATAAAATCTTAAGGGCTAAACGCATTAATGGCGAGTTGGATAAGGTCAAACGGGCTTTATTGGTGCATTTTGGAGAATATAGCGTGTTACCAGATATTATTCTTTATCAAACCAACAAGGATAATGTCAAAATCCTAGCGATTTTATCGGTAAAAAATTCGTTTAGAGAGCGTTTCACAGAAACGCCTTATTGGAAATTAAAACTCTTACAATCGCCTGTAACTTCTCACATTAAAGTTTTCATGATAACGCCGGATAACGATGATGGAATCAGCTTTAAAGACAAGCCTAAAAAAGCCAGGATCGTCATGGAGCATGAATTAGATGGCCTTTATTTAGCCAAAAGCCATTTTGATCAAAGTTCTAAAATTAAGGGCATAGAGAATTTATTAGAAGATTTAAAAAGGCTTTTATGAAACCTTATTTCAGTTTGGAAAAATTGGATTTATACCATGGCGATGCGAGCGTTTTAGAGACTTTTGAAAAAGGTTTTTATGATTTGTGCGTTACTTCACCGCCCTATAATTTGAGTATTGAATACCAAGGGAGTGATGATTTTAGGGCTTATGATGATTATTTGAATTGGTGTAAAAATTGGCTTAAAAATTGTTATTTTTGGGGTAAGGAACAGGCGAGATTGTGCTTGAATGTCCCTTTAGATACGAATAAGCATGGCAAGCAAAGTTTGGGGGCTGATATTATTGCAATAGCTAAAGAATGCGGTTGGAAATATCAAAATACGATCATTTGGAATGAAAGCAATATCTCAAGACACACCGCTTGGGGGAGTTGGCTGCAAGCTAGTGCGCCCTATGCTATCGCTCCTGTGGAATTGATCGTCGTTTTTTATAAAAACGAATACAAACGCCAAAAACAAACTTCTACGATGAGTAGAGAGGAATTTTTACTCTACACGAACGGGCTTTGGAATTTTAGCGGTGAATCCAAAAAACGCCTAAAGCACCCAGCCCCATTCCCAAGGGAATTACCCAGGCGTTACATCCAATTGTTTTCTTTTTTAGAAGACACGATTTTTGATCCTTTTAGCGGATCTGGAACGACTATTTTAGAAGCCAACGCTTTAGGGCGTTTTAGCGTGGGTTTAGAGATTGAAAAAGAATATTGCGAATTGTCTAAAAAGCGTATTTTAGAGAGTTTGTCGTTAGTGTGAGCGTTTTAAGAACCTTTGAGGGTTAAAATAGTGTAAAATAGTAAAGATTTTACAACTCAAAAAGGATTGATAATGAATTTATTTGAAAAAATGACTGACCAATTGCATGAGACTTTAGACAGCGCGCTCGCTTTAGCCTTACACCATAAGAACGCTGAAGTAACGCCCATGCACATGCTTTTTGCCATGCTCAATAACTCCCAAGGCATTCTCATTCAAGCCTTACAAAAAATGCCTGTGGATATTGAAGCTTTAAAACTTAGCGTTCAAAGCGAATTGAATAAGTTCGCTAAAGTCTCACAAATCAGCAAGCAAAACATCCAATTAAACCAAGCTTTAATCCAAAGTTTAGAAAACGCTCAAGGCTTGATGGCTAAAACGGGCGATTCTTTCATCGCTACCGATGCGTATCTTTTGGCGAATATGAATCTTTTTGAAAGCGTTCTAAAGCCTTATTTAGACACTAAAGAATTGCAAAAAACTTTAGAATCTTTACGAAAAGGCAGGACTATCCAGGATAAAAACGATGATTCCAATTTGGAAAGTTTAGAAAAATTTGGCATTGATTTGACGCAAAAAGCCCTAGAAAATAAGCTGGATCCCGTGATCGGGAGGGATGAAGAAATCATTCGCATGATGCAAATTTTGATCAGAAAAACAAAAAATAACCCTATTTTACTGGGCGAGCCTGGGGTGGGGAAAACGGCTGTTGTGGAAGGGTTAGCCCAACGCATTGTGAATAAGGAAGTGCCTAAAACGCTTTTAAACAAACGGGTTGTCGCTTTAGATTTAAGTTTATTGGTGGCTGGGGCGAAATACAGAGGCGAGTTTGAAGAGCGCCTGAAAAAGGTGATTGAAGAAGTTAAAAAAAGCGCGAATGTGATTTTATTCATTGATGAAATCCACACGATTGTAGGGGCTGGGGCTAGTGAGGGGGGCATGGATGCGGCCAATATTTTAAAACCCGCGCTCGCTAGGGGGGAATTGCACACGATTGGAGCGACCACTCTAAAAGAATACCGCAAGTATTTTGAAAAAGACATGGCGCTACAAAGGCGTTTCCAACCCATTTTACTCAATGAGCCTAGCATCAATGAAGCTTTACAGATTTTGAGGGGGTTGAAAGAAACTTTAGAAACGCACCATAATATCACCATCAATGACTCCGCGCTCATAGCGAGCGCTAAACTCTCTAGCCGTTATATCACCGATAGGTTTTTGCCCGATAAAGCGATTGATTTGATTGATGAGGGGGCGGCTCAATTAAAAATGCAAATGGAATCAGAGCCGGCCAAACTCTCTAGCGTGAAGCGCTCCATTCAAAGACTAGAAATGGAAAAACAAGCCCTTGAAATGGAAAACAAAGAGAGCAACCACAAACGCATGCAAGAAATCCTTAAAGAGTTGAGCGATTTGAAAGAAGAAAAAATCCAATTAGAAGCACAATTTGAAAACGAAAAAGAAGTGTTTAAAGAAATTTCACGCTTGAAAATGGAAATGGAGAGCTTGAAAAAAGAAGCCGAAAGGTTTAAACGCAATGGGGATTACCAGCAAGCGGCTGAAATTGAATACTCTAAAATCCCTGAAAAGGAAAAGAAAGAAAAAGAATTGCAGTATAAATGGGAAACGATGCAACAAAACGGGGCGTTGTTGCAAAACGCTTTAACCGAAAACAACATCGCTGAGATCGTGAGCCAATGGACGCACATCCCGGTCCAAAAAATGCTCCAAAGCGAAAAAAATAGGGTTTTAAACATTGAAAGCGAATTGCAAAAAAGAGTGGTGGGGCAAGAAAAAGCGCTCAAAGCGATCGCTAAAGCGATTAAAAGGAATAAGGCCGGGCTTAGCGATAGCAACAAGCCCATAGGGAGTTTCCTCTTTTTAGGGCCAACAGGCGTGGGTAAAACCGAGAGCGCTAAAGCTTTGGCGCAATTCTTGTTTGATAGCGATAAAAATCTTATACGAATTGACATGAGTGAATACATGGAAAAGCACGCTATCAGCCGTCTTATTGGGGCCGCTCCTGGGTATGTGGGCTATGAAGAAGGCGGGCAATTGACCGAAGCGGTGCGCAGAAAGCCTTATAGCGTGGTGCTGTTAGATGAAGTGGAAAAAGCCCATCCGGATGTGTTTAACCTCTTGTTACAGGTTTTAGATGAGGGGCATTTAACCGATAGTAAGGGCGTGAGGGTGGATTTCAAAAACACGATTTTGATTTTAACCAGCAATGTGGCTAGTGGCGCGCTTTTAGAAGAAAATTTGAGTGAAGCCGATAAACAAAAAGCGATTAAAGAGAGCTTGAGGCAATTCTTCAAGCCGGAATTTTTAAACCGCTTAGATGAAATCATCTCCTTTAACGCCCTAGATAGTCATGCTATCATTAATATCGTGGGGATACTCTTTGAAAACATTCAAAAAAAAGCGCTTGAAAGGGGCATTAATATAACCCTAGACGAAAAGGCAAAAGAATTGATCGCCGAAGCAGGGTTTGACAGATTTTATGGCGCTAGACCCTTAAAACGCGCGCTCTATGAAATGGTAGAAGACAAACTCGCTGAACTCATTTTAGAGGATAAAGTTAAAGAGAATGACAGCGTGGCGTTTGTGGTAGAAAATAACGAGATTGTGCCTAAGATTAAGTGAGATTTTGTTATCCTAAAAAAGACAAGAAATGGTTATTTTTAAAAAAGGATTGAATGATGTTTGATAATACGCTTGTTAATCTCTTTGACACAGCGCCTCTTTTAACTTCGCTTTTAGCTGGGATTTTAACTTTCTTAAGCCCTTGCGTGTTGCCTTTGATCCCGGCGTATATGTCTTATATTTCTCAAATTTCTTTAGAGGATATTAAAGATGGTAAGGCTAAAAGGATTTCGGTTTTTTTAAAATCTTTGATGTTTGTGGTAGGGTTTTCGCTCGTGTTTTTGGGCGTGGGCATGTCTATGGCTAAGCTTATCCATAGCTTTTCGTTTTCCTGGGTGAATTATATTGCCGGGGGGATTGTGATCCTTTTTGGTTTGCATTTTTTGGGCGTGTTTCGTTTTGCATTTTTGTATAAAACTCAAAGCGTTCGTTTAGCGAGCAAATCTAATAACATGCAGCGCTTTTACCCCTTTCTTTTGGGCATGAGTTTCGCTTTAGGTTGGACGCCATGCATCGGGCCGATATTCACTTCTATTGTGATCATGAGTGCGAGTAAGGACGCTTATGGTCTAATCCTTATGGTGGTGTTTGTAATGGGCTTGGCGATCCCTTTTTTATTGGTGGCTTTAATGCTAGAAAGAGCGCTATTGTTTTTAAAATCCTTAAAAAAATACAACCGCGCGATTGAAATTATTTCAGGGTTGGTGCTTATTTTAATGGGAATATTGATCATGACAAATTCTTTAGAAAGCCTGACTAACTTTTTACAAAATTAGGAGGGTTTGATGCTGTTAAAAAACGCTTCGTTTTATGATGATGAGGTTTTAAAAAGAGCGGATATTCGCTTAAAAGACTCCCTCATCGCAGAGATTAAAGAAAACTTAAGCCCTATTAAAAATGAAGAAGTGATTGAGTGTGCGAATTTATTCGTGCTGCCAAGCTTCATTGATTTGAGCGTTACTGGTTTGGAGGGTTATGAAAAATTAAAACAAAAGGCTTTTAAAGGGGGGGTAGGGCTACTCAATGTTTTTAATTGCGATCAAAGCGGCATTAAAAATATTATGGCGGTTAAAAACAACCAACTAGCCGACATCGCTACGCTTAAAAACAAAGGGGGGGAAATTTTAATCGCGCAATCTGACGCTTTTTTAGAACTCATCAGCCATTACGCCAAATCCTACAACTTACCTCTTTTAATCTCTTTAGAAAATTCTTTTGAAGCCCTAAATAGCGGGGCATTAGCCTATGAATTGGGGCAAAATTTTGTAGAAAATGCGTTTGAAAACACGCGCTTGGTGCGTTTTATGGAAGTTTCTAGAGCGTTACAAATCCCTATGCTTTTAGATAAAGTGAGTAGCACCGCCACGCTCAAACTCATCAAAGCCTTTAACAATTTAGGGGCGTGTTTGCAAGCCCAAACGCCCTTAAGCCATTTGATCTTAGATGAGAGCGTGTATGAAGATTATGAACCCCGATTTAAAATCGCCCCTCCTTTAAGGGATAAGGAAGGTCAAAACGCCCTAAAAGAAGCCCTAAAAAATAACGAAATCGCCATGCTCACAAGCCTTCATGCTTCTAAAAATTCTAACGCAGAGCTTTTTGAAGAAAGCGCTTTTGGGTGTGAGAGCATAGAGGACGCTTTTAGCGTGGCTTACACCTTTTTAGTTCAAAAAAAGGTCATTAGCTTCCAACAGCTCATTAAAGTCATGGCGATTAATCAAGCGAAGTTTTTAAAACTCAATGCAGGCGAGATTAAAGAAAACCAATTAGCCAATTTGATGATCGTGGATTTAAACGCTCAAACAAGAGTGAGTAATCAAAATTCGCCCTTTTATAGTTTGGAATTATATGGCGAAGTTCAAAGAATGATCTTAAAAGGGCAAACCACATTGATTAAGGAGAATGCATGCAAGAAATCGTAGGAGCGTCTTTAGTTTTTTTGTGTAATGAAAAATGCGAAGTGTTAGAAGATTACGGCGTGGTCTTTGATGAAAAGATTGTTGAAGTGGGCGATTATAAGAATTTAACGCTTAAATACCCCCACTTAAAGGCGCAGTTTTTTGAAAATTCCGTTCTGTTGCCCGCTTTTATCAACGCGCACACCCATTTTGAATTTTCCAACAACAAGGCGAGTTTTGATTACGGGAGTTTTTCTGGCTGGTTAGGGAGCGTGTTAAACAATGGGGGAGCGATTTTAGAAAATTGCCAAGGGGCTATTCAAAACGCTATCATTACGCAATTAAAAAGCGGGGTGGGGAGCGTGGGGGCGATTTCTAACCACCTGATAGAAGTTAATCTGTTAAAAGAAAGCCCCTTGAATGCTGTCGTGTTTTTAGAGTTTTTAGGGAGTAGCTATTCTTTAGAAAAATTAAAAGCGTTTGAGGCGAAATTTAAAGAGTTAAAAGATTTGGAAGACCAAAAGCTTAAAGCGGCTCTGGCTGTGCATGCCCCTTATTCGGTGCAAAAAGACATGGCTTTAAGCGTCATCCAATTGTCCAAAGATTCACAAAGCCTACTTTCTACGCATTTTTTAGAATCGCTTGAAGAACTAGAATGGGTGGAAAATTCTAAAGGGTGGTTTGAAAATTTTTACCAGCGTTTTTTAAAAGAGTCTAATTTCACATCGCTCTATGAGGGGGCGAACGATTACATTGACATGTTTAAAGACACGCACACTTTATTTGTGCATAACCAGTTCGCTTCTTTAGAAGTATTAAAAAGGATCAAGTCTCAAGTCAAAAACGCTTTTTTAATCACATGCCCCTTTTCTAACCGCTTATTGAGCGGGAAAGCGTTGGATTTAGAGAGAGCTAAAGAAGCCGGTTTGAGCGTGAGCGTCGCCACTGATGGCTTGAGTTCTAACGTTTCTTTGAGCCTTTTAGACGAATTAAGGGCGTTCTTGCTTTCCCATAACATGCCGTTATTGGAATTAGCCAAAATAGCCCTTTTAGGGGCGACTAGGCATGGGGCTAAAGCTTTAGCTTTGAATAATGGCGAGATAGAAGCCAATAAAAGGGCGGATTTGAGCGTGTTTAGTTTTAATGAAAAATTCATTAAAGAGCAAGCGGTTTTGCAATTTTTATTGCATGCTAAAGAAGTGGAGCGCTTGTTTTTAGGGGGGAAAAGGGTGATCTAATTTGTTTTAAAGACAGAATGCGTTAAAATGAGAAATCTAAATCAATTCAAGGAAAGAGTCAATGAAATTAGTTTTAGCCAAGAATACAAGAAAATCAGACGCTAAGAGCGTGGAATTAGAGGATTTGTATCACAAATTTAGTGAAGACAAGCGTTCTATTTTCTATTTTGCCCCCACAAACGCCCACAAAGACATGCTCAAAGCGGTGGATTTTTTCAAAGAAAAAGGCCATACGGCTTATTTAGATGAAGTGAGGGTCAGCAGCGATGAAAAAGATTTTCTTTATGAATTGCACATTATTTAAAGGCTTGTATTGAAAGTTTATATTGAAACAATGGGTTGTGCCATGAACTCTAGGGATAGCGAGCATTTATTGAGCGAGCTTTCCAAACTAGACTATAAAGAAACTAGCGACCCTAAAACAGCGGATTTGATTTTAATCAACACTTGTAGCGTGCGCGAAAAGCCTGAACGGAAATTGTTTTCAGAAATCGGTCAATTCGCTAAAATCAAAAAACCCAATGCCAAAATCGGGGTTTGCGGGTGCACCGCAAGCCACATGGGAGCGGATATTTTGAAAAAAGCCCCGAGCGTGAGCTTTGTGTTAGGGGCTAGGAATGTGTCTAAAATCTCTCAAGTGATCCATAAAGAAAAAGCGGTTGAAGTGGCGATTGACTATGATGAAAGTGCGTATGCGTTTGAATTTTTTGAAAAAAAGGCTCAAATCCGATCGTTACTAAATATCTCTATAGGTTGCGATAAGAAATGCGCTTATTGCATTGTCCCGCACACTAGGGGGAAAGAAATTTCTATCCCTATGGATTTGATTTTAAAAGAAGCTGAGAAATTGGCGAGTAACGGCACTAAAGAGCTGATGCTTTTAGGGCAGAATGTGAATAATTACGGCGCGCGTTTCAGTAACGAGCATGCGAAAGTGGATTTTAGCGATTTGTTGGATAAATTGAGCGAAATCCAAGGCATTGAGAGGATACGATTCACTTCGCCTCACCCCTTGCACATGAATGATGCATTTTTAGAGCGCTTTGCCAAAAACCCTAAAGTGTGCAAGAGTATCCACATGCCCTTACAGAGCGGATCTAGCGCGGTGTTAAAGATGATGCGAAGGGGTTATAGTAAGGAGTGGTTTTTAAATAGGGTGGAGAGGTTAAAAGCGTTAGTGCCTGAAGTGGGCATTAGCACGGATATTATCGTAGGCTTCCCTAATGAGAGCGATAAGGATTTTGAAGACACGATGGAAGTGCTAGAAAAAGTGCGCTTTGACACTCTCTATAGTTTCATTTATTCCCCACGCCCTTTCACTGAAGCGGGAGCTTGGAAAGAAAGAGTGCCATTAGAGGTTTCATCTTCAAGGCTAGAGAGGTTGCAAAACAGGCATAAAGAAATTTTAGAAGAAAAAGCCAAGCTAGAAGTGGGTAAAACGCATGTGGTGTTGGTGGAAAATAGGCGTGAAATTGACAATCAAATCGTGGGTTTTGAAGGGCGCAGCGATACGGGGAAATTCATTGAAGTAGCGTGTAAAGAAAAAAGAAATCCGGGCGAGCTTGTAAAAGTGGAGATAGTTTCTCATTCCAAAGGGCGCTTGATGGCGACCGCTAAAGGCGGCTAATAAAAATAACCAATGAAAAAGCGGGTTTAAAGGCGAGAATTGAGCTTAAAATTTTTCAGGAAAAATATCGTTTTAAAGGTTGTCCCACGCTTGGCGTTTGGAGTCCTTTGGTTGTTGCATAAAACTTGTAAAAACCGCTATTTTTTAGCTCAAAATTTAAAAGAAAAACCCTTTATTGTAAGCTGTTGGCATGGGGAGCTTGGCATGATCGGGTTTGCGTATTTAAGGCTTCAAAAACCTTCTGTTTATGTGATCGCAAGCCAGCATTTTGACGGCTCTATTGCGGCGGGTTTGTTTGAAAGTTTTGGCTTTAAAAACATTAGAGGCTCTAGCAAAAAAGGGGGGGTTAAGGTTTTGATAGAAGGGCTTAAGCGTTTGAAAGAAGGTTGCGATGTCGCTATCACTCCTGATGGCCCCAAAGGCCCACGGCACAGCATAGCGGATGGGGTGATCGCTTTAGCTCAAAAATCAGGCGTGGGGATTAGTGCTTGTCGGGTGGTTTGTAAAAACGCATGGCGGTTGAACACTTGGGATCAATTTGAAATCCCTAAGCCTTTTAGCGAAGTGCATTATTACATGCTAGAATCGGTAATCATCCCTAAAGAATGGGAGCTTTCAAAGGCTAAAGAATATTTAAAAACGCGCATGGATTCTGTTGGGTTTGAAGAATCTCAAAGGGGTTTGGGTGCTTAAGGGGTTAAAAAAAGCGCTTAAAGAGAGGTTTTGCTCTCAAGTGTATATCTCTTTTAATGTGGATCACAATCTTTTATCCGCTCAAGTCATAAGGATCAAAAACGATCGCATTAAAGAGAAATTTTTTAAAACTTTTGAAACTAAAGTGGAAACTAAAAATGGTGAAGTCCCCATTCAAGCCTTAAAAATCGCCAGAACTTATAGCCAAAAATACCCCTACACTTATTTTAGCGCGATGAGTAAAGCTAAAGAGGTTTTATGCGAAAAGCAGGCGTTTGAACAAATCAAACGAGAAAATCAAGATTATCAGGCTTGCGAAGTCAATCAAAAGTATTGCGTTTATGTGGAATCTAAGGATTTTTTAAAGGATTTCAAGCGTTTTAAAATCCAGGATGTGGATTTTTTGTTTTCGCCTTTTAGCCTTATTTATGATTTTGTGCGTGATAATTTAGAAGAAAAGCCGTTGTTGTATTTGCTTTTGGAGCGTTCAAGATTTTATTTTTTGATTGCGGATAAAAAAGAGATTTTTTTAGCCAAATCCGTGTTTTTAGAAGAGCAACCTGAAGAGTTTATAGAGAGCAAGGAGGAGGATTCTATGGAGATGGATAATGAGGCTGTGAATTTGTTTTTGAGCGAAATCCAAGAAGATATTGACAGCCTTGAAGAAGCGATAGGTCTAGATAGCAGTAAGGATAATAGCGAAAAAAATGAGGACGCTTATAGTTTGATTGAAGGCATGACGAATATCCCCTTAATTGCAGATGTTTTGCAAGAGGGATTGCGCAGCGTCTATCATTCTAGAGAGATAGACTTTGTAGAAAAGGTGGTTGTTTTAGACAGTTGTCAAATCCACCACAAAGCGTTAATGCATTTGCAAGAAACTTTGATGATAGAAGTGGATAGGCTTGATTTTTCTTTAGTGGAGCGCTTGAATATTTTAGCGCGCATGGAGAATGAAAAGCATGCGTTTTAGCTATATTGAGCCAAGAGCGAAATACCTTATCAGCAAGCTTTCTAAAATTTGGGTTTTTTACATTTTTTTATCTTTTGTGGTGATAGGGGGGTTAGTGTGGTTTATGCACAACGCCATTAAAAACACTCAAGACAATGTGTCCAGTTTGACGATCCAAGAAAGGCTCTACCGCCATGAAATCAGCCGCTTGCAGGTTAAGACTGATGAAACCTTAAAACTCATTAAAGAAGCCAAAAAGCGTTTGAATTACAACGATGATATACGAGATGTTTTGCAAGGGCTTTTGAATATTGTGCCGGATTCCATCACTATTAATAGCATTGAAATAGACCAGCAAAGCGTGGTGGTTAGTGGTAAAACCCCTTCTAAAGAAGCCTTTTATTTTTTGTTTCAAAACAAACTAAACCCCATGTTTGATTATTCTAGGGCGGAATTTTTCCCTTTAAGCGATGGGTGGTTTAATTTTGTTTCCACCAACTTTTCTAATTCCTTACTGATAAAAAACCCGGAGTCTATTAAATGAAGCCATTGCATTTTTCACACTTAGACAGAGAACAATCAGGCGATGTGGGTTTTATCATTAAAAACCTTATTTTTTTAGGGGTTTTTTCCTTATTGGGTTGGTTGAACACCGAGTATTTTCTATGGCCTAGCATGTTAGAATTAAAAAAAATCCTTTTAGAAGAAAATCGTAAAAAAAGCGTTTTAGAATACGCGCAAAGGCATTTTGAAACAGCCCTAGCAAACTATCGCAATCAAAAAGAAACCAGCGAATCTTTGTTAAAGATTTTTAATGATGAAGAGTCCAGACGGATTTTAGAAAAGATTTTAAAAAAATGTTTTGATGCTTATAAAATCAAACCCTTGCTCTCTCAAAACCCTCTTCAAAAAACCCAATTTTTCATCATGGCCAGAGCGAGCGAATTGGAAAAAACCTATCTTTTTTTCACTTTAATCAACAAGTATTTACCGAGCGCTCAAAGCCAATTGCCTTTAAAAATCTCTAAAGATGATGAAGGGTTGTTGGTGCAATTTAGCGTGAGTATTGATCTCCAATAGGATTAGGGATAGTTTAATGCAAGATTTTGATTTTAGTTTTAATCCTAAGGCATGCGAGGGTTGTGGGGCAAAGTGTTGCGTGGGGGAAAGCGGGTATATTTTTTTAAATATCCAAGAAATGCAAAAAATTAGCGCTTTTTTAAAATTAGAATTAGAAGAATTCAGTCAAAAATATGTTAAAAAGGTGGGGTATAAGTTCTCTTTACTAGAAAAAGACGCTAAAGAGTTGGGTTTGGCGTGCGTGTTTTTGGATTTAGAAACCAAAAAATGCCAGATTTATAGCGTGCGCCCTAAACAATGCCAAACTTTTCCTTTTTGGGAGAGCGTGAAAACTTTCTCTAAAGAGCAAAAAGAAGCTTTTTGTCAAAGCTGTCCGGGCATTATACGAAAAACCAAAGAGACTAAAGTGCGCTAAAATTCACTATAGTGATACAAAAAAGGAAATCAAATAATGAATATTCAAACAAAGAAAAGATTTTTAGCAAATATATTGCTTTTTAGCCTGTTTTCTTGCCTTAAGGCTGAAACCCTTTCAGAAGATCATCAAATCCTGTTGAGCTCAGACGCTTTCCATAGAGGGGATTTTGCTAGCGCTCAAAAAGGCTATATGAATCTCTATAAGCAAACCAATAAAGTGGTGTATGCTAAAGAGGCGGCCATTTCAGCGGCGAGTTTAGGGGACATTAAAACCGCTATGCATTTAGCCATGCTCTATCAAAAAATCACCAATAATCGTAACGATGTTTCTATCAATAAGATTTTAGTGGATGGCTATGCGCAAATGGGGCAGATTGATAAGGCGATTGAACTATTACACAAAATCCGTAAAGAAGAAAAAACCATAGCCACAGACAATGTGTTAGGGACTTTGTATTTGACTCAAAAGCGTTTGGATAAGGCTTTCCCATTGTTGAATAAGTTTTATAACCAAGTGCATGATGAAGACAGCCTAGAAAAACTCATTACGATCTATTTTTTACAAAACCGCAAAAAAGAGGGCTTAGACTTGTTGCAATCCCATATAGACAGGTATGGTTGCTCAGAGCAATTGTGCCAAAAAGCGCTCAACACCTTCACGCAATTTAACGAGCTTGATTTGGCTAAAACAACTTTCGCTCGTTTGTATGAAAAAAACCCTATTGTTCAAAACGCCCAATTTTACATAGGGGTATTAATCTTGTTAAAAGAGTTTGATAAGGCCCAGCAAATCGCAGAATTATTCCCCTTTGACAGGCGTTTATTGCTAGACTTATACACCGCGCAAAAAAAATTCGCTCAAGCTTCCAAACAAGCTTCTTTGATCTATCAAGAAAGAAAAGACCCTAAATTCTTAGGCCTAGAGGCGATTTATCATTATGAAAGCTTGAGCGCGAATAAGAAAAAGCTCACCAAAGAAGAGATGTTGCCCATCATTCAAAAATTAGAGCAAGCCACCAAAGAGCGCCAAGCATGGCTTGCTAAAACTAAAGATAAAGAAGACGCGCAAGACGCTTTCTTTTATAATTTTTTAGGGTATTCCTTAATAGACTATGACATGGATGTTAAAAGGGGCATGGATCTTGTGAGGAAAGCCTTAGCGTTAGATTCTAACTCAGCGCTTTATTTGGATTCTTTAGCATGGGGTTATTACAAATTGGGGAATTGCTTGGAAGCTAAAAAGATCTTTTCTAGCATCGCTAAAGAGCTTATCCAAAACGAACCCGAATTAAAAGAACACAATAAAATCATTCAAGAATGCAAGAAATAGGGATTTTAGAAAATTTACAAAAAAGCTTAGCCTTAAAAGAGGGCATGCTTTCTTATGAAATGTTGGGTAAAAGCTTGTCGTATAACCCTTACTTGCCTAGAATCATTCCTCAAACTAAGGATTATGTTTTTGTAACCCCTGATGAGGTTTTAGAAACGCTTTTGAAAGAAAACACCCGCACCGATTGCGTCGTTGTCAATTTCAAAGGATTATACGAAATAGGCGCGCCAAGCGTGTTTGATTTAGAAATCTTAGGGTTGTTGCGCCGGCATGCGAGTTCTTTGATTGTCCATCAGGATCTTTTCATCAGCCACTACCAGCTTTTAGAATCGCTTGTTCAAGGCTCTGATGGGGTCGTTTTAGATGAAGAGCTTTTAAAAGAGGATTTAAAAGGCATGGTAGAGTTCGCTTGGCGTTTGGGTTTGAGCGTGTTCGTAGAAACCCACAAGCCCGATTATACTCATTTAAAAGATTTAGGGGTTTTAGGCGTGTTAGAAAATAGCCCCTATTCTTATAATCAAAAAAAAATAGTCTTTTTAGATTGAATTTTAAGCTAATTTAGAGTAAAAATCGTATTCAAACTTTTTAAAAGGAGTTGGTCATGTCATTATTAGTGAATGATGAATGCATTGCATGCGATGCTTGCAGAGAAGAATGCCCTAGTGAGGCGATTGAAGAGGGCGATCCCATTTATAGTATTGATCCAGATCGATGCACGGAGTGTTACGGGTATGATGATGATGAGCCTCGTTGCGTGAGCGTATGCCCTGTAGATGCGATTTTACCGGATCCTAACAACGCAGAGAGCAAAGAGGAGTTGAAATACAAATACGAAAGCTTAAAAGAGCAAGATTAAAGGCTAGCAATGGCTAAAATCACAACCGTGATTGATATAGGCTCTAATTCAGTGCGTTTGGCTGTCTTTAAAAAGACGAGCCAGTTTGGGTTTTACTTGCTTTTTGAGACCAAGTCTAGGGTTAGGATTTCAGAGGGTTGTTATGCGTTTAATGGAATCTTACAAGAAATCCCCATGCAACGAGCCGTTAAAGCCTTGAGCGAATTTAAAGAAATCGCTCTCAAATACAAAAGCAAAAAAATCCTGTGCGTAGCGACCTCAGCGGTGCGCGATGCCCCTAATCGGTTAGAGTTTGTAGCGAGGGTGAAAAAGGCTTGCGGTTTGCAAATCAAAGTGATTGACGGGCAAAAAGAAGCGCTCTATGGCGGGATCGCGTGCGCGAATTTGTTGCATAAAAATTCAGGGATCACGATAGACATTGGAGGGGGTAGCACCGAGTGCGCGTTGATTGAAAAAGGCAAGATTAAGAATCTCATCTCGCTTGATGTTGGGACGATTCGCATTAAAGAAATGTTTTTGGACAAAGACTTAGACGTCAAATTGGCTAAAGCCTTTATCCAAAAAGAGGTCTCTAAATTACCCTTTAAGCATAAAAACGCCTTTGGGGTGGGGGGGACGATCAGAGCGTTGAGTAAGGTATTGATGAAACGCTTTGATTACCCTATAGATTCTTTGCATGGTTATGAAATAGATGCACATAAAAATTTAGCGTTCATTGAAAAGATCGTCACGCTCAAAGAAGATCAATTACGGCTTTTGGGGGTGAATGAAGAGCGTTTGGATAGCATTAGGAGCGGAGCGTTGATTCTATCAGTCGTTTTGGAGCATTTAAAAACTTCTTTGATGATCACTAGTGGGGTAGGGGTGAGAGAAGGCGTGTTTTTAAGCGATTTATTGCGCCACCATTACCATAAATTCCCCCCCAATATCAACCCCTCTCTAATCTCTTTAAAAGATCGCTTTTTGCCCCATGAAAAGCACAGCCAAAAGGTCAAAAAAGAATGCGTGAAATTGTTTGAAGCCTTATCGCCTTTGCATAAAATAGATGAAAAATACCTTTTCCATTTAAAGATTGCGGGGGAATTAGCGAGCATGGGTAAGATTTTAAGCGTCTATTTAGCCCACAAGCACAGCGCGTATTTTATTTTAAACGCTTTGAGTTATGGCTTTAGCCACCAGGATAGAGCGATCATTTGCTTATTGGCGCAATTCAGCCATAAAAAAATCCCTAAAGACAACGCTATCGCCCACATGAGCGCGATGATGCCAAGCCTTTTAACCTTACAATGGCTGAGTTTTATCCTTTCTTTAGCCGAAAATTTGTGCCTGACAGACAGCCACCATTTAAAATACACGCTAGAAAAAAACAAGCTTGTGATCCATTCTAATGATGCGCTTTACTTGGCTAAAGAAATGCTCCCCAAACTCATTAAGCCCATTCCTTTGACGATAGAGTTTGCTTGAAAATAGCGATTGTCAGGCTTTCAGCGCTCGGGGATATTATCGTGAGCACGGTGTTTTTAGCGGCCATTAAAGAGCGTTTCACTGACGCTCAAATAGAATGGTTCGTGGATGAAAGATTTGGCGCGATTTTAGAGCATTCCCCCTATATTGATAAATTACACCCTATCGCTTTAAAAAGCACGCTTACAACCTTTAACCCTTTGAAGATTTTCAAACTCTTTAAATCTTTAAGGGCTTATGAATACGATATAATCATTGACATGCAAGGCTTGATCAAATCCGCTCTCATCACTCAAATGTTAAAAGCCCCTAAAAAAGTCGGCTTTGATTACGCTTCGGCTAGGGAGGGTTTGAGCGCGTTTTTTTACTCGCAAAAAGTTTCTATCGCTTATGATGAGCCTATTTTAAAGCGCAATTCCACGCTCCTTTCTCAAGCCCTAAACTTGCCAAAAGAAGAAATTTCACAGGGTTTAAGCTCTAGGGCTAAAGCGTTTTCTTACCAGCCTTCTCCAAAAATCAATGCGTTAAATTTGAATGAGAATAAGCCAAAAATCCTTTTTGTTTTAGAAACTTCTAAAATCAATAAAACTTACCCCATAGAGCGCTTTAAAGAATTGGCGTTAATGTTAGAAAATTTTCAAATTTGCTTGTTATGGCATGCTAATGAAGAGAAAGCCACCACGCTTTATCACGCTTTAAAACACCAGCGCGATGTGTTATTGCTCCCTAAACTCACCTTAAACGAGGTTAAGGCGTTGCTCTTTAAAATGGATGTGATTATTGGGGGCGATACGGGTATCACGCATTTAGCATGGGCGTTGCAAAAACCTAGCATCACCCTTTATGGCAACACGCCCATGGAGCGTTTTAAATTAGAAAGCCCGATCAATGTTTCGCTCACCGGTAATTCAAACGCCAACTATCATAAAAAGGATTTTTCTATCCAAAACATAGAGCCTAAAAAAATCAAAGAATGCGTTTTAAATATTTTAAAGGAAAAAGAATGACTTACAAAGAACGACTCATACACGAAAAAATATTAAATAAAGACGACAAGGGTTTTAAAACAGAACTGCGCATTTTGAGCGTTTTTATCGTGGAATCTTTAGTGAATATTCTAGGGTTTATGTTGGCTAAAATGCCTCATTTTTGGTTTTTAAGGTGCATTAAAGCTTTAGCGTGGCTCATGAAAACCTTTGATAGGCGCCGTTATTTTGACGCTAAGGCCAATTTGGATTTTGTGTTTGGGGATTCTAAAAGTGAAGAAGAGAAAAAAAGGATCATTAAAAAGGGTTATGAAAATTTTGCTTTCATCATTTTAGAAACCATTAGAGTGATCTTTATCCCTAAAGATGAATACGACGCTCGTTTCACGCTCATCAATGAAGAAAACGTGTGGAAGTCTTTAAACAAGGAAGGCCAAGCGATCACTTTATGCATGCATTTTGGCTATTGGGAAGCGGTAGGCACGACTTTAGCGCAATATTATGAGAATTATGGTAGGGGGTGTTTGGGGCGTTTGACTAAATTTGCCCCTATCAATCACATGATCATGAGCAGGCGAGAAGCGTTTGGGGTACGCTTTGTCAATAAAATAGGGGCGATGAAAGAACTCATTAAAATGTATAATCAAGGCAATGGCCTTGTGGGGATTTTAGTGGATCAAAATGTCGTGCCTAAAGACGGGGTGGTGGTGAAATTCTTTAATAAAGACGCTACGCACACCACGATCGCTTCTATTTTGTCGCGCCGTTACAATATAGACATTCAGCCGGTATTCATTGATTTTAACGATGATTATTCGCATTACACAGCGACTTATTATGAAAGTATTCGCTCTCAAATCACTGATAACGCTGAGAATGATATTTTAGAATGCACGCAAGCCCAAGCGAGTTTGTGCGAAGAGGTGATTAGAAACCACCCGGAAAGTTATTTTTGGTTCCACAGGCGTTTTAAAAGCACCCACCCTGAGATTTATCAAAGATAGGGTTTTGAGTGGAATGATAAAAATTAAAAAATGCTAAAAGGCATTTTTTAAAAATAAATAATAAAGAGCTTGATTTTAATCAAGCGATAATTTCTTAAGGCGGTATTCTTGGGTTAGGGGGATTTAGTTGGGGGTTAAGGGGGAGAGTTATTTCAAAATACCCCCCTATCCCCTTAAGAAAATGAGTTTTATTATAAAAATAAAGTTAAAAATCCCATTTTTTAAAAAAGTTAAAAAGTTTTAGTTATTACCACTCAATGCGAACAAGAGTGGTATTTTTCTAAAAATTCTTTTTTGAAATTCAAAAACCGCTTTTCTAAAATAGCGTTTCTAGCGTTTTTAACCAGCTCTAAATAAAAATGCAAATTGTGCAAGCTAGCCAAACGAGCGTAAGTGAGTTCTTTAGCCCTAAAGAGATGGTGCAAATAGGCTTTAGAATAGCGTTTGCAAGCATAACAAGCGCAATTTTCTTCAATAGGGGTATCATCCAATTTATAGGGCGCGTTTTTGATAGAAATCTTGCCAGAATGCGTGAAAAGGGTGGCATTTCTGGCGTTTCTGGTGGGCATCACGCAATCAAACATGTCCACCCCTAAACTGATAGCGTCTAGGATATTTTCAGGCGTGCCTACGCCCATTAGGTAGCGAGGCTTGTCTTTAGGGAGCAAGGGGGCGGTGTGTGCGATCGTTTCTAGCATTTCATCTACACTTTCCCCCACCGCTAAACCGCCTATAGCATAACCATCAAAACCCCCATGCGTTAATTCCACGCTAAGGCTTCGCATTTTCAAATGCGTGCCGCCCTGAATAATGGCAAAAAGGTTGTTGTTGGGGCGGTTATTTTCTTTATGGTATTCTAGGCTAAGATTCGCCCATTTAGCGCTTCTTTTAATGGATTCTTCAAGGCGCTTTAGTGGAGCGGGCAAGCCTACTAAATCGTCTAAAACCATCATAATATCGCTATTTAAAGAATATTGAATGTCCAAAACTTTAGCGGGCGTGAATAAATGCTTGCTCCCATCAATATGGGATTTAAAAATAATCCCGTCTTCTTGCAATTTGACATTATCGCTCAAACTAAAGGCCTGAAACCCCCCGCTATCGGTTAAAAAACTCCCATAAAATTGAGCGAAATGATGCAAGCCCCCTAATTGTTCAACCACTTTCTCACCCGGTCTTAAATACATGTGATAGGTGTTGGCTAAAATGAGCTTAGCGCCTAAAATTTCTTGCACATCCGTAGCGTCTAAAGATTTGATGCAGCCTTGCGTGCCTACGGGCATAAAAACAGGTGTCTCTACTTGAGAATGAGCTAAATTCAAAACGCCAGCTCGCGCGTGTTTGTCAATAGCTTGGAGTTGAAAATCCATCGTTTAAGCCTTAATCTTGGATATAATGGCGTAATCATTTTTTAGGAAGTTTGGAATTGAAGAAAATCGCCCTTATTTTAGATGGCATTGTAGCAAAAAATTTTTTAGACTTGGTGCTAAGGCATTATTCTAATCATAATTTTTATATAGTGGTTGTCAAAGATGAGAGCCTTATCCCTAAAAATTACCCGAGCACTTTCGCTTTTCATTGTTTTGATGCGACTTCCAGTTTTAGGCTTTTGCAGGTGTTAAACGATGAGGTGAGCGATGCGTTTTTAATCATACAAGATTTTAAAGAGCAACGCATCATCCATAAAATCATTCAAACCCATTTCAAACGCATGCGCGTGGTTTTGAGCGTGAAAAAAGATAGCGAAAAAACTTTAGAAAACAATGAAGAAAATAAAGATGAAAAGCTTATTCTGATTGATGAATTTGAAGTTTTAGCCAATAAATTCATTTCTCGTTTGCCTAATATCCCTAGCACCCCTAGAGAGTTTGGGTTAGGCAAGGGCGAGATCATGGAGATTGATGTGCCTTTTGGGAGCATTTTTGCTTACAGGCATATTGGCTCTATCAGGCAAAAAGAATACAGGATTGTAGGGCTTTATCGCAACGATGCTTTGTTGCTCTCCACTAAATCTTTAGTCATCCAGCCACGAGACATTCTCTTAGTGGCAGGCAATCCGGAAATTTTAAACGCGGTGTACCATCAAGTCAAAAGCAATGTGGGGCAGTTTCCAGCCCCCTTTGGTAAGAGCATTTATTTATACATTGATATGCGCTTACAGAGCCGAAAAGCGATGATGCGCGATGTGTATCAAGCCTTGTTTTTGCACAAACATTTAAAGAGCTACAAGCTCTATATCCAGGTTTTACACCCCACTAGCCCTAAGTTTTACCATAAATTCTTATCGCTAGAAACCGAAAGCATTGAAGTGAATTTTGATTTTTATGGGAAAAGTTTTATCCAAAAACTCCATGAAGACCACCAAAAAAAAATGGGTTTGATTGTGGTAGGCAGAGAGCTTTTTTTCTTCAAAAAACACCGAAGAGCCTTGCACAAAACAGCCACCCCGGTTTATAAAACCAACACTTCTGGCTTGTCTAAAACCACTCAAAGCGTGGTGGTTTTGAATGAAAGTTTAAGCATTAATGAAGACATGTCTTCAGTGATTTTTGATGTGTCTATGCAAATGGATTTGGGCTTGTTGCTCTATGATTTTGACCCTAACAAGCGCTATAAAAACGAGATTGTCAATCATTATGAAAATTTAGCCAACACCTTTAACCGCAAGATTGAGATTTTTCAAACCGATATTAAAAACCCTATCATGTATCTCAATTCTTTAAGAAATCCCATTTTGCATTTCATGCCTTTTGAAGAATGCATCACGCAAACGCGCTATTTGTGGTTTTTATCCACTAAAGTGGAAAAATTAGCGTTTTTAAACGATGATCACCCTCAAATTTTTATCCCTGTAGCGGAGTGAAAGAATGCAAGAAATTGTAATCCCTTTAAAAGAAAAAAGCTATAAAGTGTTTTTGGGGGAACTGCCTGAAATAAAATTGAAACAAAAAGCCCTCATCATTAGCGATAGCATCGTGGCCGGGTTGCATTTGCCCTATTTATTAGAACGCTTGAAAGCCTTAGAAGTCAGAGTGTGCGTGATAGAGTCCGGAGAAAAATACAAAAATTTCCATTCATTAGAGCGCATTTTAAACAACGCCTTTGAAATGCAATTAAACCGCCATTCTTTAATGATAGCCCTTGGTGGGGGAGTGATAAGCGATATGGTGGGGTTTGCGAGCAGTATTTATTTTAGGGGGATTGATTTTATTAATATCCCTACGACTTTACTCGCTCAAGTGGATGCGAGCGTGGGGGGGAAAACAGGGATCAATACGCCTTATGGTAAGAATTTAATCGGATCGTTCCACCAGCCTAGAGCGGTTTATATTGATCTGTCTTTTTTAAAAACCCTTGAAAAAAGGGAATTTCAAGCAGGGGTGGCTGAAATCATTAAAATGGCGGTGTGTTTTGATAAAAACTTGGTAGAAATATTGGAAATGAAGGATTTAAAAGATTGTTTAGAAGAAGTGGTTTTCCAAAGCGTCAGTATCAAAGCTCAAGTCGTTGTTCAAGATGAAAAAGAGCAAAATATCAGAGCTGGGTTGAACTATGGGCATACCTTTGGGCATGCGATAGAAAACGAGACTAATTATGAGCGATTTTTGCATGGCGAAGCGATCGCTATTGGCATGCGCATGGCTAATGATTTATCCCTTTCTTTAGGCATGCTCACTTTAAAAGAATACGAACGCATAGAAAATTTATTGAAAAAATTTGATTTGATATTCAATTACCAAATCACAGATATTCAAAAATTTTACGAACGCTTGTTTTTGGATAAAAAAAGCGAGAATAAGACAATCAAATTCATTCTGCCTAAAGGCGTTGGAGCGTTTGAGATTGCCTCTCATATCCCTAAAGAAACGATTTTAAAGGTGTTAGAAAAATGGCATTAAGGGTATTGTTATTCTTTTGTTTTTTGTTTTTGCAAGCAGAAGATAAGAGCCAAGAATTATCCTCTATACAAAAACAAATGGCTTTGGTGGATAAAAAACTCGCCAAAGACGATAACGTGTGGTTGAAAAAATTTGAAAACTACAAGATTTACAACCAAATTTATACCGAAAAAGAGAGCGTGAGGCAGGAATTAAGGCGCTTAAAAAACAAAAAAAGCAAGGATTTATTAAAGATTAGCACCTTGGAGCATACCTTAAAGGCTTTAGAGTCCCAGCAAAAAATGTTTGAAAGCTATGGGGTCAATCCTTTTAAGGACTTGATAGAGCGCCCCAATATCCCCAATATCCCTAATATCGCTAACCCTATTGCGATCATTGATGGCATTTCTTTCATCAAGAGCATGCGTTTAAAGCATGAAAATCTTAAAAATAACCAGACTTCTTTAGGAGAAGTTTTAAAGCTTTTAGATCAAAAACACCAGCTTTTAAATCAGTGGCACGCTTTGGATAAAAGCGCGAAACTAAGCGATGAGATTTATCAAACTCAAGCCAAACGCTTAGAATTGCAAGGGGCTCAAAACATTTTAAAAACCACGATCGGGATTTTCCAAAAAGACAGCGATGAAGCCATAAGCATTGTCAAATCTCAAGTTAAAAACCAGCTTTTTAAACTGGTTTATGTGTTTTTAGCGGCCCTTTTGAGCGTGGTGTTTGCTTGGATTTTAAAAATCATTTCCAGTAAATACATTGAAAATAATGAGCGCGTCTATACCGTGAATAAAGCCATTAACTTCGTGAATGTGAGCGTGATCATTTTAATCTTTCTTTTTTCGTATTTAGAAAATGTTACTTACTTGGTCACGGTTTTAGGCTTTGCGAGTGCGGGTTTAGCGATTGCGATGAAAGATTTGTTCATGAGCTTGCTTGGGTGGTTTATTATTTTGATTGGGGGGAGCGTGCATGTGGGCGATAGGGTGCGTATCGCTAAGGGGACGGATATTTTTATTGGCGATGTGTTGGATATTTCTATGTTGCACATTACGATTTTAGAAGATGTAACCTTTACCACTTATACGAACAACAGGAGAGCGGGCCGGATTATTTTTGTGCCTAATAATTATATTTTCACCACCATGTTTGCTAATTACAGCCATTTTGGGATGAAAACGGTTTGGGATGGGGTGGATTTTTGCGTTACATTTGATTCTGATTTTAAAAAAGCGTCTAAAATTGTGCTCAATATCGCTACAGAATTGTCTAAAGAATACACGGATATTACCTATAAACAGCTTAATAAAATGCGCGACCGGTATTCTTTAAGGAGTTTGAGCGTCAAGCCTCGGTGCTTTTTGATGCCTGAAAGTAACGGGATAAAAATCTCGGTGTGGTATCAAACCAATTCGTATGCCACCATGTCTTTAAGGAGCAAGATTGTGGCTGAAATTGTTGAAGCTTTTTTGAAAGAAGAAAATATCCATATCGCTTATACGACCAGCAAGTTGCTTAAAGTGGATGCTGATGCTCTAGGCGATGGTTTTGGGAATAAAAGGGAACAAAAATGAAAAAAGTTTATTTCAAAACTTTTGGGTGCAGGACGAATCTTTTTGACACGCAAGTGATGGGCGAAAATTTAAAGGATTTTAGCGCGACTTTAGAAGAACAAGAAGCCGATATTATTGTGATCAATTCTTGCACCGTAACCAATGGGGCCGATAGCGCGGTAAGGAGTTACGCTAAAAAAATGGCGCGATTGAATAAAGAGGTGCTATTTACCGGTTGCGGGGTGAAAACCCAAGGCAAAGAGCTTTTTGAAAAAGGGCTTTTAAAGGGCGTTTTTGGGCATGACAATAAAGAAAAGATTAACGCGCTTCTACAAGAAAAAAAGCGTTTTTTCATAGATGACAATTTAGAAAACAAGCACTTAGACACCACGATGGTGAGCGAGTTTGTGGGAAAAACCAGGGCGTTTATCAAGGTCCAAGAAGGCTGTGATTTTGATTGCAATTATTGCATTATCCCAAGCGTGAGGGGGAGGGCTAGGAGTTTTGAAGAAAGGAAGATTTTAGAGCAAGTGAGCCTTTTATGCTCTAAAGGGGTTCAAGAAGTGGTCTTAACCGGCACTAACGTGGGGAGCTATGGGAAAGATAAAGAAAGCAATATCGCGCGATTGATTAAAAAATTAAGCCAGATTACCGGATTGAAACGCATTAGGATTGGGAGTTTAGAGCCTAATCAAATCAACGATGAATTTTTAGAGCTTTTAGAAGAGGATTTTTTAGAAAAACATTTGCATATCGCTTTACAGCACAGCCATGATTTCATGTTAGAGAGAATGAATAGAAGAAACCGCACTAAAAGCGATAGGGAATTATTAGAAACAATCGCTTCTAAGAATTTTGCTATCGGCACGGATTTTATTGTGGGGCATCCGGGCGAGAGCGAAAGCGTTTTTGAAAAAGCGTTTAAAAATTTAGAAAGCTTGCCTTTAACGCACATCCACCCTTTTATTTACAGCAAGCGAAAAGACACCCCATCTAGTTTGATGCATGATAGCGTGAGTTTGGAAGTTTCTAAAAAGCGTTTGAATGCGATTAAAGATTTGATTTTTCATAAAAATAAGGCGTTCAGGCAATTGCAACTCAAACTCAACACGCCCCTAAAAGCCTTAGTGGAAGCGCAAAAAGATGGCGAATTTAAAGCCTTAGATCAATTTTTCAACCCCATTAAAATCAAAAGCGATAAGCCTTTAAGGGCTAGTTTTTTAGAAATCAAAGAGTATGAAATTAAGGAGAGGGAAAACCATGCCGTTTTCTAAATTTTTAGAAAATCTCACCGCTCCCTTTAAACGCATCAAAAACCGCTCGCTTGTTTTGGCGTTAGGGTTTTTGATGCTTACTTTTTGCTTGTTGCTTTTTTTAATCTTAAGCGATGTTTCTAGGCTCATATCCAGTAAGGATTTTCTTTATGTGATCCAGTCTCACCCTAAACAAACTCTAACTGAAGATGAAAATTATTTTTATGCTAACAAGGGTCTTTATAAAACCAACAAAGAAGCCTTTTTAAGGGTTTATAAAATCCCAGAGAGCATGCCCATAGAAAAACGAGAAAGTTTAAACAAGGTTTCTAAAATCTTTTTAGCGTTGCTTTTTTTCATTTCTAGCATGCTTTTTGGGATCTTTTGGCGCTTACCCAAACGATTGGACACTAAAATGAGTTTAGAGAGCGCGACTAAAAACGAATTAGAAAATGCATTCCAGCGATACGACGCGCTAGGGGTGCGTTTTGAAGACATTGCAGGGGTGGATGAAGTCAAAGAAGAATTACTAGAAGTGATAGATTATTTAAAAAACCCTAAAAAATACCAGGATTTAGGGATTTTCCTCCCTAAAGGCGTTTTATTAGTGGGGCCTCCTGGAGTGGGCAAAACCATGATCGCTAAAGCTTTAGCGAGTGAAGCTAGAGTGCCGTTTTTTTATGAAAGCGGGAGCGCGTTTTCTCAAATTTATGTGGGGGCTGGGGCTAAAAAAGTGCATGAACTTTTCATGCACGCTAAAAGGCATGCCCCCTCTATTATTTTTATTGATGAAATTGACGCTTTGGGTAAGGCTAGGGGAGGGCATAGGAGCGATGAAAGAGAGGCCACGCTCAATCAGCTTTTAACCGAAATGGACGGGTTTTTGCAAAACGATGAGGTGGTGGTGATAGGAGCGACTAACCAAATGGAAGTGATGGATGAGGCGCTATTAAGGAGCAAACGATTTGATCGGCGCATTTTCATTTCTTTACCGGATTTACTAGAAAGGCAGAGCATTTTAGAAAAGCTGTTAGAAAACAAAAAACACGCGCTAGATTACCTTAAGATCGCTAAAATTTGCGTGGGTTTTAGCGGGGCGATGTTGGCGACTTTGATCAATGAAAGCGCTTTAAACGCTCTCAAGCACCAACGAAAAGAAATCACTCATGGCGATATTTTAGAAGTGAAAGACAAGATCGCTTACGGCAAGAAAAAGCCCCAAACCTTAGATGAAAACCAAAAGGAATTAGTCGCTCTCTATCAAAGCGCGAAAGCTTTGAGCGCGTATTGGCTAGAAATTGAATTTGATAAAGCGCCTTTATTGGGGGAATTTATCGCTTTTAATGAAAATAAAATCCATAGCGAGAGCGAGATAAAAAATTACATTAAAGTGTATTTGAGCGGGACGATTATTTTAGAGTTGCTTTATAAGGAGCGTTATAGTTTGTCTAAACAAGACTTGCAAAAAGCGAAATTTTTGAATGAATTTATGGCTAGCGAGCTTCTTTTAACCCCTACAAAAGAGTCTTTAAGCGTTCTTTATGAAGAGCAACTGGAGTTTTTAAAGCCGCAAATTGCGGCTTGTAAGCGGTTGAGCGTTTTATTATTAGAGCAAGAATGTTTAGAGCATGCAAACTTCTATGATTTGTTGAACGGGTGAAAATGCGTTTTTTTAGTGGTTTTGGGTTCATCAATGAAAGCGTTTTGTTTGAAGAGTGGCTTTTAAAAGGGGCTTATGATGTGTCAGGTTTTTCTATGGGGGCGATTAAGGCGATAGAATACGCCTATAATGAAGTCTTGCAACAACGGCGCATCCATTCCTTGTTATTGTTTTCGCCTTGCATGCTAGCGCATAAGAGTTTGGCGTTCAAACGATTGCAACTTTCTTCTTTTCAAAGAGATCCGCAAAGCTACATGGATAACTTTTATAAGGAAGTGGGATTGGACGCCCAATTGGAGCGTTTTAAAAAAATGGGTTCTTTAGAAGAATTGGAACTTTTATTGGATTACAAGTATAGTGATTCTATAATTAGATTTTTATTGGAAAAGGGCGTGAAGATTGAAGTGTTTATCGGTTTAAAAGATAGAATCACTGACGTTCAAGCCCTCTTGGAATTTTTTATGCCCTTAGTTCAAGTGTGGCAGTTTAAAGACTATAACCATTTGTTGCAAAAATCTTAAAAAAGGTGGAAGATGAAAAAATTTGGTTTAGGGGTGTATTTGCTTCTTTTAGGCATTTTGGGCGGCTCTTTGATCACTTTAGGGATGATGGTCGCACCCATTGTTTTCAAAGCCCCAAGCATTTTGCCTGAATTTAATTTGACTTTGTTTGAGAGCGGGAAACTCATGTCGCAAATCATTGTTCGTTTCAATTTCTTTTTAGGCGCGATCGGTTTTGTGGTGTTACTTTATGAAATCATTTCATTTGTTTATGATAAAAGATCGTTAGTGTATTTGATCCTTGGCGTGGCGATAGGGGCGTTGTGTTTGCTCTTTGTTTTTTATTACACGCCTTATATTTTAAACGCGCAAAAAGTGGGCGAAGCTGCACTTCAAAGCGCTGAATTTGCCCGCTCGCACGCTCAAAGCGAATGGCTGTTTAAGGAATTGCTTGTGCTGGTGTGCGCTTTGTTTTTCTTGCGTTTGTTTGGGAAAAATGCGCTTTAGTCCCTTTGATTTAATCAAATGAGAGAGTTTTTGGCTACCATCTAGGAAATGAGAAGGTAGCGTTTAAATGAAAAAGTTTAATTTAAGCAATAACTCTTCTTTAGATTTTCAAGGCTCTAGCGCTATCACCTCTAACACGGCGTTTAATTTCTATGATAACGCTTTTTCTCAAAGCCCGATCACTTTCCATCAAGCCCTTAACATTAAAGCACCCTTGAGTTTGGGAGGCAACCTCTTAAACCCTAACAATAACAGTGTGCTGAATTTGAAAAACAGCCAGCTTGTTTTTAGCGATCAAGGGAGCTTGAATATCGCTAACATTGATTTATTAAGCGATCTGAACGATAATAAAAATCGTGTGTATAACATCATTCAAGCGGACATGAATAGTAATTGGTATGAGCGTATCAGCTTCTTTGGCATGCGCATCAATGATGGGATCTATGATGCTACTAACCAAACTTATAGTTTCACTAACCCCCTTAATAACGCCCTAAAAATCACCGAGAGCTTTAAAAATAACCAACTGAGCGTTACGCTCTCTCAAATCCCGGGCATTAAAAACACGCTCTATAACATTGGCTCTGAAATCTTTAACTACCAAAAGGTTTATAACAACGCTAATGGCGTGTATTCTTATAGCGATGACGCACAAGGCGTGTTTTACCTCACGAGTAGCGTGAAAGGCTATTACAACCCAAACCAATCCTATCAAGCCAGCGGCAGCAATAACACCACGAAAAATAACAATATAACCTCTGAGTCTTCTGTCATCTCGCAAACCTATAACGCGCAAGGCAACCCTATTAGCGCGTTACACGTCTATAACAAGGGCTATAATTTCAGTAATATCAAAGCGTTAGGGCAAATGGCGCTCAAACTCTACCCTGAAATCAAAAAGATTTTAGGGAATGATTTTTCTCTTTCAAGTTTGAACGATTTGAACTCTAATGCGCTAAACCAGCTTACCAAACTCATCACCCCTAGCGACTGGAAAAACATTAACGAGTTGATTGATAACGCAAACAATTCGGTGGTGCAAAATTTCAATAATGGCGCTTTGATTATAGGAGCGACTAAAATAGGGCAAACAAACACCAATAGCGCGGTGGTTTTTGGGGGCTTGGGCTATCAAACACCTTGCGATTACACTGATATTGTGTGCCAAAAATTTAGAGGCACTTATTTAGGGCAGCTTTTGGAGTCCAGCTCGGCTGATTTGGGCTATATTGACACGACTTTTAACGCTAAAGAAATTTATCTTACCGGCACTTTAGGGAGCGGGAACGCATGGGGGACTGGGGGGAGCGCTAGCGTAACTTTTAACAGCCAAACTTCGCTCATTCTCAACCAAGCGAATATCGTAAGCTCGCAAACCGATGGGATTTTTAGCATGCTAGGCCAAGAGGGCATCAATAAGGTTTTCAATCAAGCCGGGCTCGCTAATATTTTGGGCGAAGTGGCGATGCAATCCATCAATAAAGCCGGGGGATTAGGGAATTTGATAGTAAATACGCTAGGGAGTGGTAGCGTGATTGGGGGGTATTTAACGCCTGAGCAAAAAAATCAAACCCTAAGCCAGCTTTTGGGGCAGAATAACTTTGATAACCTCATGAACGATAGCGGTTTGAACACGGCGATTAAGGATTTGATCAGACAAAAAATTAGGCTTTTGGACTGGGTTAGTGGGGGGATTAGCCGGACTAGGGGGCATTGATTTGCAAAACCCTGAAAAGCTTATAGGGAGCATGTCCATCAATGATTTATTGAGTAAAAAAGGGTTGTTCAATCAGATCACTGGCTTTATTTCCGCTAACGATATAGGGCAAGTGATAAGCGTGATGCTGCAAGATATTGTCAAACCGAGCAAGGCTTTACAAAACGATGTAGTGGCTTTAGGCAAGCAAATGATTGGCGAATTTTTAGGCCAAGACACGCTCAATTCTTTAGAAAGCTTGTTGCAAAACCAGCAGATTAAAAGCGTTTTAGACAAAGTCCTAGCGGCTAAAGGCTTAGGGCCTATTTATGAACAAGGTTTGGGGGATTTGATCCCTAATCTTGGTAAAAAGGGGCTTTTCGCTCCCTATGGCTTGAGTCAAGTGTGGCAAAAAGGGGATTTTAGTTTCAACGCGCAAGGCAATGTTTTTGTGCAAAATTCCACTTTCTCTAACGCTAATGGAGGCGCGCTTTCTTTTAACGCAGGAAATTCGCTCATTTTTGCCGGAAACAACCACATCGCTTTCACTAACCATTCTGGAACGCTCAACTTGTTGTCCAATCAAGTTTCTAACATTAGCATCACCACGCTTGATGCCAGCAACGGCCTTAAGATTAATGCCGGTAGTAACAATATTTCTGTGTCTCAAGGCAATCTGTTTATCAACGCTAGTTGCGCGCAACAAAGCACTCCAACGACAGCTAGTGCCACAAACCCTTGCGCGCTTAGCGCCCAAAGTGCGAATGGCGCTTCTTCTAGCAATGCGTCAAATAACGCGCCAATCGCCTTAAATGATAACGATGAGAGCTTGATGGTTACGGCGAATGATTTCAATTTTTCAGGCAATATTTACGCTAATGGGGTGGTTGATTTTTCAAAGATTAAAGACTCTGCAAATATTAAAAACCTGTATCTTTACAATAACGCTCAATTCCAAGCCAACAACCTCACGATTTCCAACCAAGCGGTGTTAGAGAAAAACGCTAGCTTTGTAACGAATAACTTAAACATTCAAGGAGCGTTTAACAACAACGCCACGCAAAAAATAGAGGTGCTTCAAAATTTAGTAATCGCTTCAAACGCTTCTTTAAGCACTGGGATTTATGGGTTAGAAGTAGGGGGGGCGTTGAATAACTTTGGGGCGATACATTTTAATTTAGAAAATTCTCAAACGCCTGTAAATCCACTCATTCAAGCAGAGGGGATCATTAACCTCAACACCACCCAAACGCCTTTTATGAATGTCAGCGTGGCTAATGGCGGAACTTACACTTTATTGAAAAGCAGCCGTTACATCAATTACAACATCAACCCTAACAGCTTGCAATCGTATTTGAAGCTCTATACCTTAATCAATATCAACGGAAACCACATAGAGGAAAAAAACGGCGTATTGACTTATTTGGGCCAACGGGTTTTGTTGCAAGATAAGGGGTTATTATTGAGCGTAGCGTTACCTCATTCAAATAACGCTTCTCCAAACAACATTTTAAGCCTTTCTGTCCTTCACAACCAGATTAAAATGTCTTATGGCAATAAAGCGATGGATTTTACCCCTCCCACCTTACAGGATTACATTGTGGGCATTCAAGGACAAAGCGCGCTCAATCAAATTGAAGCGATAGGGGGGAATAGCGCTATCAATTGGCTTTCAACATTGATGATAAAAACCAAAGAAAACCCGCTTTTTGCGCCGATTTATTTAAAAAACCACTCTTTAAATGAAATCTTAGGCGTAACAAAAGATCTTCAAAACACCGCAAGCTTGATTTCTAACCCTAATTTTAGGGATAACGCTACCAATCTTTTAGAATTGGCGAGTTACACCCAACAAACCAGCCGTTTAACCAAACTCTCTGATTTTAGGGCTAGAGAGGGAGAGTCTGATTTTTCTTTGTTAGAGCTTAAAAACAAGCGTTTTAGCGATCCTAACCCTAGTGAGGTTTTTGTCAAATATTCTCAACCCAATAAACACCCCAATAACCTTTGGATTCAAGGGGTGGGGGGAGCGAGCTTTATTTCTGGGGGCAATGGCACGCTTTATGGCTTGAATGTGGGCTATGACCGGTTGGTTAAAAACGTGATCCTTGGGGGTTATGTGGCTTATGGCTATAGCGACTTTAATGGGAACATCATGCGTTCTTTGGGTAATAATGTGGATGTGGGGATGTATGCGAGGGCTTTTTTAAAAAGAAACGAATTCACTTTGAGCGCGAATGAAACTTATGGAGGCAATGCGAGTCATATCAATTCTTCTAATTCTTTGCTCTCTGTGTTAAACCAACGCTACAACTACAACACCTGGACAACAAGCGTGAACGGGAATTACGGCTATGATTTCATGTTCAAACAAAAAAGCGTGGTGCTAAAACCTCAAGTGGGCTTGAGCTATCATTTCATAGGCTTGAGCGGGATGAAAGGCAAAATGCAAAATCCAGCTTACCAACAATTCGTCATGCATTCAAACCCTTCTAACGAATCGGTTTTAACGCTTAACATGGGACTAGAGAGCCGTAAATATTTTGGTAAAAATTCCTATTATTTTGTAACGGCGAGGTTGGGCAGGGATCTTTTGATCAAAGCTAAAGGCGACAATATGGTGCGTTTTGTGGGTGAAAACACTTTATTGTACCGCAAGGGGGAAGTTTTTAACACTTTTGCGAGCGTGATCACAGGAGGCGAAATGCATTTGTGGCGTTTGATGTATGTGAATGCGGGGGTGGGGCTTAAAATGGGCTTGCAATACCAAGATCTTAATATCATTGGGAATGTGGGCATGCGAGTAGCGTTTTAGCTTTTTTGCTATAATGCTTCGTTCAAATTTTATGGTTAGGTTTTTCTATGTTTAATTATGAAGAGCTGTTTCAAACTTATAAAACCCCTTTTTATCTCTATGATTTTGACAAGATCAAACAGGCTTTTTTGAATTATAAAGAAGCGTTTAAGGGGCGTAAATCTTTGATTTGCTACGCTTTAAAGGCGAATTCTAATTTGAGTATCCTCTCCTTATTGGCACATTTAGGGAGTGGGGCAGATTGCGTTTCCATAGGTGAGATACAAAGGGCTTTAAAAGCCGGGATCAAGCCTTATAAAATCGTGTTTAGCGGGGTGGGTAAGAGCGGATTTGAAATAGAGCAAGCCCTAAAACTCAACATTTTATTTTTGAATGTGGAAAGTTTTATGGAATTAAAAACGATTGAAACAATCGCTCAATCTTTAGGGATAAAGGCTAGGATTTCCATTCGAATCAACCCTAACATTGACGCTAAAACGCACCCCTATATTTCTACCGGTTTGAAAGAAAATAAGTTCGGCGTGGGAGAAAAAGAAGCTTTAGAAATGTTTCTTTGGGCTAAAAAAAGCGCGTTTTTAGAGCCTGTTAGCGTGCATTTTCATATCGGATCGCAGCTCTTAGATTTAGAGCCGATTATAGAAGCGAGTCAAAAGGTGGCTAAAATCGCTAAATCTTTGATCGCTTTAGGGATTGATTTGCGCTTTTTTGATGCGGGCGGAGGCATTGGTGTGAGCTATGAAAATGAAGAGACTATCAAGCTTTATGATTACGCGCAAGGGATTTTAAATTCGCTTCAAGGCTTGGATTTGACCATTATTTGTGAGCCGGGCCGCTCGATCGTGGCTGAGAGTGGGGAATTGATCACGCAGGTTTTGTATGAAAAAAAGGCTCAAAACAAGCGCTTTGTGGTTGTGGATGCGGGCATGAATGATTTTTTACGCCCCAGTTTGTATCATGCTAAGCACGCTATAAGGGTCATAACGCCTTGTGGGGGGCGTGAGATTTCGCCTTGCGATGTGGTAGGGCCTGTGTGTGAGAGCAGCGACACTTTTTTAAAAGACGCCAATTTGCCAGAATTAGAGCCGGGCGATAAATTAGCCATAGAAAAGGTTGGGGCTTATGGCTCTAGCATGGCCAGTCAATACAATTCGCGCCCCAAACTCTTAGAATTAGCCCTAGAAGATCACAAAATCAGAGTGATTAGAAAAAGAGAGGCTTTAGAAGATTTGTGGCGTTTGGAAATAGAAGGCTTAAAAGGGGTTTGATTAGATGCAAAAGAATTTGGATAGTCTTTTAGAAAATTTAAGGGCTGAAATTGATGTGTTGGATAATGAATTGAGCGATCTTTTAGACAAACGCCTAGGAATCGCTCTAAAAATCGCTCTTGCCAAACAAGAAAGCCCCCAAGAAAGCCCCATTTATTGCCCTAAAAGAGAACAAGAGATTTTAAAACGACTCAGCCAAAGGGATTTCAAGCATTTGAATGGAGAAATCCTTGCAAGTTTTTATGCAGAAATTTTTAAGATTTCTAGAAATTTTCAAGAAAACGCCCTGAAAGAGTTAAAAAAATAAAAGAGAGTTGCCATGTTTGAAGAAATTACCCTAGAGCATAAGGACTTGTTTTCAAGGTTTTTACAAACTCAAAAAATCGTTTTATCGGATGTGAGTTTTACCAATTGCTTCTTATGGCAGCATGCAAGGCTCATTCAAGTGGCTGTGATTAGGGATTGCTTGGTGATTCAAACCACTTATGAAAACCAAAAACCCTTTTATTTCTATCCTATCGGTAAGAATGCGTTTGAATGCGTGAAAGAGCTTTTGAAATTAGAAAAAAATTTAAGATTCCACTCCCTGACTTTAGAGCAAAAAGACGATTTGAAAGACAATTTTGTAGGGGTGTTTGATTTCACTTACAACCGAGACAGGAGCGATTATGTTTATTCTATTGAAGAATTGATCGCGCTCAAAGGGAAAAAATACCATAAGAAAAAAAACCACTTAAACCAGTTTTTAACCAATCATGCGAATTTTGTTTATGAAAAAATTTCTCCTCAAAACAGAAAGGAAGTTTTAGAAGCCTCTAAAGAGTGGTTTTTAGAAAGCCAGACCGATGATCTAGGGCTTATCAATGAAAATAAGGGCATTCAAAGCGTTTTAGAAAATTATGAAAGCTTGGATTTAAAGGGGGGGCTTATTAGGGTTAATGGGGAAATAGCCTCGTTTAGTTTTGGGGAAGTTTTAAACGAAGAGACCGCACTCATCCACATTGAAAAAGCCCGCACAGATATTGCAGGCGCGTATCAAATCATCAACCAGCAATTGCTTTTGAATGAATTTAGCCATCTAACTTACGCTAACAGAGAAGAAGATCTGGGATTAGAGGGCTTAAGAAGGTCTAAAATGAGCTATAACCCGGTGTTTTTGATAGACAAATACGAAGCCGTTGCTAAAAATTAAATGATTTTTGGGGATTTTAAATATCAAAAAAGCGTTAAAAAACTCACAGCCACTAATCTTAATGAGCTTAAAAATGCCCTGGATTTTATCTCTCAAAATAGGGGGAGGGGGTATTTTGTGGGGTATCTTTTGTATGAAGCGCGTTTAGCGTTTTTAGATGAAAATTTTCAAAGCCAAACCCCTTTTTTGTATTTTGAACAATTTTTAGAAAGAAAAAAATATTCTTTAGAGCCTTTAAAAGAGCATGCGTTTTACCCTAAAATCCACAGCCCTTTAGATCAAAAAACTTATTTCAAGCAGTTTAAAGCCGTTAAAGAGCATCTCAAAAACGGCGATACCTATCAAGTGAATCTCACGATGGATTTATTTTTAAACACTAAAGCCAAACCAAAGCGCGTTTTTAAGGAAGTGATACACAACCAAAACACGCCTTTTAAGGCTTTGATAGAAAATGAGTTTAGGAGTATTTTAAGCTTTTCGCCGGAATTGTTTTTTGAATTAGAGTTTTTAGACACAGCGATTAAGATTATTACAAAACCCATGAAAGGCACGATCGCTCGCTCAAAAAACCCCTTAATAGATGAAAAAAACCGATTGTTTTTGCAAAATGATGACAAAAACAGAAGTGAAAATGTGATGATTGTGGATTTACTGCGTAACGATTTGAGCCGTTTAGCCTTAAAAAACAGCGTGAAAGTCAATCAATTGTTTGAAATCATCAGCTTGCCGAGCGTGTATCAAATGATAAGCGAGATTGAAGCTCAATTGCCCCTAAAAACAAGCTTGTTTGAGATTTTTAAGGCGTTGTTCCCTTGCGGCTCTGTGACCGGATGCCCTAAAATAAAAACCATGCAAATCATTGAATATTTAGAAAAACGCCCTAGGGGGGTGTATTGCGGGGCGATAGGCATGGTTGGAGAAAAAAAAGCCCTTTTTAGCGTGCCTATCCGCACTTTAGAAAAAAGAACGCACGAAGATTTTTTGCATTTAGGGGTAGGGAGTGGGGTAACTTATCAAAGTAAAGCACTAAAGGAATATGAAGAGAGCTTTTTAAAATCCTTTTTTGTGATGCCCAAAATAGAATTTGAGATTATAGAGACGATGAAAGTTATCAAAAGGGATCAAAAATTAGAGATTAACAATAAAAACGCCCATAAAGAACGCCTTATTAGTAGTGCTCAATATTTTAACTTTAAATACGATGAGAATCTTTTAGACTTTGAATTGGAAAAAGAAGGGGTTTTAAGGGTTTTACTCAACAAAAAGGGCAAGCTCATTAAAGAATACAGAACCTTAGAGCCTTTAAAAAGCCTAGAAATCCGTTTGAGCGAAGCCCCCATTGACAAACACAATGATTTTTTATACCACAAAACCACTTACGCCCCTTTTTATCAAAAGGCTCGAGCGCTCATTAAAAAAGGCGTTATGTTTGATGAAATCTTTTATAACCAGGACTTGGAACTCACTGAGGGCGCTAGGAGCAACCTTATTTTAGAAATCCACAACAAGCTTTTAACCCCTTATTTCAGCGCGGGCGCGTTAAACGGGACGGGTGTTGTGGGGCTTTTAAAAAAGGGTCTTGTTGAGCATGCCCCTTTAAAATTACAAGACTTGCAAAGAGCGGCTAAAATCTATTGCATTAATGCTTTATATGGCTTAGTGGAGGTGGGAATAACATGTTACCCAATGGAGCAAAAAAGTTAAAACTCACCCATAATAATTATAATGATTAAAGTTTTTATATTCATTATAAATCCGTTTACACAAGTATTTTATAAATTCAATAGAGGGTTTTTAGGAACTCTCATCAAAAAAATAAGGAACATAACATGAGACATGGAGATATTAGTAGTAGCCCCGATACTGTGGGTGTAGCGGTAGTTAATTATAAGATGCCTAGACTCCACACTAAAGAACAGGTGTTAGAGAATTGTCGCAATATCGCTAAAGTGATTGGTGGGGTCAAACAGGGTTTGCCTGGGTTGGATTTGATTATTTTCCCTGAATACAGCACGCATGGGATCATGTATGACAGACAAGAGATGTTTGACACCGCAGCGAGCGTTCCTGGAGAAGAAACCGCAATCCTTGCTGAGGCTTGTAAGAAAAACAAGGTTTGGGGAGTGTTCTCTTTGACAGGGGAAAAACATGAGCAGGCTAAAAAGAATCCCTATAACACTTTGATTCTTGTCAATGATAAGGGTGAGATCGTGCAAAAATACCGCAAAATCTTGCCTTGGTGCCCTATTGAATGCTGGTATCCTGGGGATAAAACCTATGTGGTTGATGGGCCTAAGGGCTTGAAAGTTTCTTTGATTATCTGCGATGATGGGAACTACCCTGAAATTTGGCGCGATTGCGCGATGCGTGGGGCAGAGCTTATTGTGCGCTGTCAAGGTTACATGTATCCGGCTAAGGAGCAACAAATTGCGATAGTGAAAGCCATGGCGTGGGCTAATCAATGTTATGTAGCGGTAGCGAATGCGACCGGCTTTGATGGGGTGTATTCCTATTTCGGGCATTCTAGCATTATTGGTTTTGACGGGCATACTTTGGGCGAATGCGGGGAAGAAGAAAATGGTCTTCAATACGCTCAACTTTCTGTGCAACAAATCCGTGATGCGAGGAAATACGACCAAAGCCAAAACCAACTCTTCAAACTCTTACACAGAGGTTATAGTGGGGTTTTTGCTAGTGGCGATGGGGATAAGGGTGTGGCGGAATGCCCTTTTGAGTTCTATAAAACTTGGGTGAATGACCCCAAAAAAGCTCAAGAAAATGTAGAAAAATTCACTCGCCCAAGCGTGGGTGTGGCCGCTTGTCCTGTAGGCGATTTGCCCACGAAATAAAGGATAAGGGGAGGGGGTTTTGTAGATGCTTTAAAGCGATAAGAGGGTAAAAATTTAAAAAATGCTAAAAAGCGTTTTTTACAATAATAGATATAAAAAAGCTTGACGCTAGTTGGGTGGTATTTTCTTGTAATGCGTTCTTTTGGGGTTGGGGGATTTAGTTGGGAGCTGTAGAGGAAGTATTCAAAATACCCCCTATCCCCTTAAGAAAATGAGCTTAAAGCAAAATAACCAAAATCCCATTATAAGGCTTGTTTATGCTTAATAGAACAAAGCCTTTAATTTATTTTTCTCTTCAATAGAACGCTTAAAAACCACCAAAAGATTACAAATACTTCGTTAAAGACAGATTATTGATTTTGTTCGTGGAAGCCAAAACGGCGTTATAATTGTTAGTGAGATTGGAAAACTTGTTATAAGTTTCTGCCATATCCGTGCCGGTCGTTTCCCCACGAATGCTTTGAACTTGCGTTTTTAAAACTTCATTGCGCCTGATAATGTTTTCAAACGCCTTACCATGAGCGCCGTTTTTAGCGATCATTTTTTCTATGTGATCGCTCAAGTGATCTATAAGGGTGATGCCGTTTTGAATGCCTAAATTACGCATGTCGCTAGAATAAGTATCCCCTAAAGCGTCCGGGCGATAAATCCCCTTTCTTACAGAAGTGATAATATTTTCTAATTGATCAAAAAAATTCACGCTTGGCTTGTCAATAATTAGGGCGTTATTAGCGTTTAATTTAAGGCTTGGTTTGTCGCTGTGCAAGGCGTTTTGAGAAAAATCATTCGCGTCTTTATCAAAAAGCATGAACTGCATTTTGGTGTTTGAATGCATGTTGTCTTGGATAATGACTTTACCCTCTTCATTCAAATTAACAGAAAGGTTGTCTTTAGCTTGTTTTAACAATCCAATAAAGCGCTCCTTGCTTTCTTTTGAAGTGGGGTTGTCGCTGATTTGTTGGTAGATTGCAGGGTCAGTGTTGCTGTAATTGAGCGCGATACTCATCGCATCCATGAGTTGCCTGTAAGTGACTTCATTGGGTTTAGACGCTTGAATATCAGCGGTTGTGGGGTCATAAAGCGGGATTTTAACGCCATTAGGTAAACTCAAAAAAGCCCCATTAGAATCCAAATTTATTTGCGCTTCTAAAAACGAACCATTCACATCGTTTAATTTCATGTTAAAAACGCTATTTTCTAAACTCCCCTTAGAGACTTCACTCAGTTTAGTAGAGCCATTAGCCGCGCCATTTTGAGCGATTTGAGCCACATTGCTTTCTAATTTTGCCCCTTCTTTATTGAAATAGGTTTTTTGGTATTCGCTCGCGTTATTAGTAGGGATACCAGCCACTTCTAGCCCTTTTTGATCCAGGGTGCTTAAGGCAAAAGAAATAGGCGATTCTTTAGAAGAATTGTCAATAATCCTCAAACGCCCGTTTGTTTCAATTTCCACATCCACTTCATTATTAAAGCGTTCTTTAATCGCGTCTTTCAAATCTTTAATCGTAGAATTTTTCACATCTAAAAGAATGGGAATATCCAAATAAATAGGGAGGTTTGGGATTTTAATAGCGCTTGTATCGTCCAAACGGCTGGCATTGATTTTTAAAGTTTCCACCTTATCGCCAAAAATCTCGCTCAATTTAGTGTTTTTGTTGGCTAAAACATTGTCTTTAGTGACAAACACGCTAGGGATTTCAAGCACCTTGGGATTATACATGTTAGGCACCGCTTTAACTTGGCTCAAGCTCCTATCCGTTACAAACGCGCTTTTGACGTATTCAGTAACCCTTTTTCCGCTCGAACGCAAAGCGTCTAAATCGTCAAAATCCCCATCGCTAGAAATCAAATGAAAATCCAAATTTTCACTGCCGGGCGTTAGGTTTTTAATCTCAATTTGCCCCCAATTGTTCAAACTCACATCCACGACTTTATTTTGCGAAGTGTTCCCGTAAGCATGCCCGATTTTATCCAACAAATCGCTCACTTTAGTCGCGCTTTCTTGGTTTTGATAGGCTTTAGAGAGCGCGAATTTTTCTTTAAAACTAGAGCCATCAGGCCTAACGCCTTGCAAATAAAAAAACTCTTTAGGGTCATTAGTGGGGTCTTTATCGTTATCGCCGATGAGTTCTCGCAAGGTATCACCGGGTTTAATAAAAACTTCTTCAGGCAATGAAGAATGCTCTAAAGCGTCCATCACATCAGGGTGGAGCTTGTTTTGATTGAATAATTTAATGTTGGTGGTAACGATCTTGTGTTTGTCTTTATCCGTGCCTAAAAACAAATCTTGCCCGCTGATATTATAAGGCACAAGGTTATCAGAGCTGATTAGCGCGTTTAAATCTTCGCCATTGCCATGGTATTTCCCATTACTATCAATGGGGGGTCTATCCACCTTACTGCCCCCAAATAAAAATTCCCCCCCTATGGAGGTGTTAGCGACATTCATCATATGCTCTCTCAAGCGTTCTAAATCGTTAGCGATAGCGGCGCGAGAAGTCTCTGAATGCACATCGTTAGCGGATTGGATGAGTTTGGTTTTAAACGCCTCCATCGTTTTAGAAAATTCTTGCAAGGCTTTGTCGGTATTGAGCGTTGAAGTGTAAGCGTTTTGAGCCACATCAATGCCTTGATCCAAGGTGTTTTCTTCGTATTGGAATTTTAAATTCTGGTTGTTAATGTCGCTGTTTTGATAACCATAACGGATTTTTAACCCTGAAGCGATCTGTGTGTTAGCGTCGTTGATTTTATTTTGTAAAGCGTTTTGGTAGTTATTCATTTGGTTGTATTTTGAGCCGAAGGTAACGCGCATGATCAAATCCTTATTGGTTTTTTAACAAACAAGCTAAAAGTATTCCAAAACAAGTTAATAGCAATTGCGAATGGTTTGAGTGGGGCAATGCGGGGTAATAATGGCGGGTTAAATGGGGTGTTTTTGAGTAAAAAAATTCTTTTAATGTGAATTTAAACTCAATTTAAAGTTAAATTTTAGCAAATACTCACTATAATAAGCGTTTATTTTAAAAAGAGCGTTCAATTTTTAAGGAATAGAAATGTCATACGCAATATTCAAGCATGGCGGTAAGCAATATAAAGTCGTTGAGGGCGATATTGTTTTACTGGATAAAATGAATAAAGAGCCTAAGGCTTTAGTGGAATTAGTGGAAGTGTTAGCCGTATCTAAAGAGGGCAAGCTCTCTTTTGGGAAACCCTTTGTGAATGGGGCTAAAATTGAAGCGGAAGTGATCAATGAAGGGCGCGGCAAAAAAGTCATCACTTTCAAAAAACGCCGCCGAAAAGACAGCAAAACCAAGCGTGGTTTTAGAAGAGATTTCACTCGTGTGAGAATCACTAAAATTGTAGCATAAGGAGTATTAAACAATGGCACACAAGAAAGGTCAAGGGAGCACGCAGAATAACAGAGATTCTGCAGGAAGACGCTTAGGCGTGAAAAAATTTGGCTCAGAATTTGTGAGAGCAGGGAATATTATCGTACGCCAAAGAGGCACTAAAATCCATCCCGGTAATAATGTGGGCATGGGGAAAGACCATACCTTATACGCGCTCATAGATGGCGTTGTGAAGTTTGAGCATAAAGACAGAAGCCGCAAAAAGGTTTCTGTAGTTAGTGGGAATTTTGGGGAGTAGGGTAACCTTTAAAGGTTAATTAAACCTTTGGGTGTTTGTTAAATGCCTATAAACACCATAAAATATTTATAATTTAGATCTCTATCCTTTATAGAATTTGTTGTGGAGATTAGCTTATGAATAATGTTTTTGTTAAGGGTTTGTTTTTTTTTCTTTTATTGTTTGGGTCTTTTTTGAAAGCTTCAGAAAACCCAAACGCCACTCTTAATCCATCTAAAGAAAATGTTTCTGTTGAAGAACAAAAGCGTTTTGGAGGCGTTTTAGTTTTTGCTAGAGGCGCTGATGGCTCAAGCATGGATCCGGCCTTAGTAACTGATGGCGAAAGCTATGTGGCGACGGGCAATATTTATGACACGCTCGTGCAATTCAAATACGGCACGACAGAAATTGAACCCGGATTAGCGACAAGCTGGGAAATATCCCCAGATGGTCTTGTATATACCTTTCATTTACGCAAAGGGGTTTATTTCCACCAAACGAAGTATTGGAATAAAAAAGTAGAGTTTAGCGCTAAAGACGTGCTGTTTTCGTTTGAGCGCCAAATGGATAAGGCTAAACGATACTATAGCCCGGGGGCTAAAAGCTATAAGTATTGGGAAGGCATGGGCATGTCTCATATTATTAAGAGCATTGAAGCTTTAGATGACTATACCATTAGATTCACGCTTAATGGGCCAGAAGCCCCGTTTTTAGCTAATTTAGGCATGGATTTTTTGAGCATTTTGAGTAAGGATTACGCTGATTATTTAGAACAAAATAATAAAAAAGACGAGTTGGCTAAAAAACCTGTTGGGACAGGGCCTTTCAAATTCTTTTTGTGGAATAAAGATGAAAAAATCATTCTTTTAAAAAATCAGGATTATTGGGGGCCTAAAGCTTATTTGGATAAGGTGGTGGTGCGCACCATTCCTAATTCTTCCACTCGCGCTTTGGCGTTGCGCACCGGTGAAATCATGCTCATGACCGGGCCTAATCTCAATGAAGTGGAGCAGTTAGAAAAACTTCCTAATGTCGTGGTGGATAAAAGCCCTGGGTTGTTGGCGAGTTGGCTTTCATTAAACACGCAAAAAAAGTATTTTAACAACCCTTTAGTGCGTTTAGCCATCAACCATGCGATCAATGTTGATGATTACATTAAGGTGATTTATGAAGGCTTTGCCCAAAAAATGGTCAATCCCTTCCCGCCCACCATATGGGGTTATAACTACAACATCAAACCCTACGAATACGATTTGAAAAAGGCTAAGGAGTTACTGAAACAAGCGGGCTATCCTAACGGCTTTAAAACCACTATTTTTACCACTTCCACCCGTAACCCAAAAGGAGCGGTATTCATACAAGCGAGCCTGGCTAAAATCGGCATTGATGTGAAAATTGAAGTGTATGAGTGGGGGGCTTATTTGAAAAGAACGGGTCTGGGCGAGCATGAAATGGCGTTTGCAGGCTGGATGGCAGACATTGCGGATCCGGATAATTTCTTATACACCTTATGGAGCAAGCAAGCCGCCTCAGCTATACCCACTCAAAATGGTTCCTTTTATAAGAGCGACGCCTTTTCCGATCTGCTCATAAAGGCTAAACGGGTTTCGGATCAAAAGGAGAGGGAAGCCCTTTATTTAAAGGCTCAAGAAATTATCCATAAAGATGCACCCTATGTCCCTTTAGCCTACCCTTATTCGGTGGTGCCGCATTTGTCTAAAGTTAAGGGTTATAAGACGACCGGAGTGAGCGTGAATCGCTTCTTTAAGGTGTATTTAGAAAAGTAAAAGGGGTTGTATGCTGAGTTTTATCATTAAGCGTATTTTGTGGGCGATCCCCACGCTGTTTGGAGTGAGTATCATTGTGTTTATGATGGTGCATTTAGTGCCAGGAGATCCGGCGTTAGTGATTTTAGGCGAAAAGGCCAATCAAGCCGCTATTGACGCTTTAAGGGAACAATTTGGCTTGAATAAGCCCTTGATAGAGCAGTATTTTTTCTTTATCAATAACGTGTTGCATGGCAATTTTGGCACTTCTATCATGACCGGTGAGCCTGTGATGCATGAGTTTTGGCAACGCTTCCCGGCTACGGTGGAATTAGCTTTGATCGCTTTGTTTATGGCTCTTATTTTGGGTATTAGTGTTGGCGTGTTAGCCGCGATCAAACGCTATAGCGTGTTTGACTATTCCAGCATGACTTTCGCTTTAGCCGGGATTTCTATGCCCGTGTTTTGGCTAGGGCTTATGCTGATTTATATCTTTAGCGTGCAATTGGGGTGGTTGCCTGTTTTTGGGCGTTTGAGCGATGTGTATTATTTAGATGGCCCTACAGGTCTTTATTTGATAGACAGCCTGATCGCAAGGGATTATGGGGCGTTTGTGGATACGATTAGGCACTTGATTTTGCCTAGCATTGTGTTAGCCACGGTTTCTACCGCTGTTATTGCGAGGATGACTCGCGCGAGCATGGCAGAAGTGTCTAAAGAAGATTATGTGCGCACCGCTAAAGCTAAGGGGTGTAGCTCCTTTAGGGTGATTTTTGTGCACACTTTGCGTAACGCTTTAATCCCTGTAACGACTATCGCAGGCTTGATGTTGGCCGGGCTTTTAGGGGGGAGCATGATAACTGAAACGGTTTTCTCATGGCCTGGGATTGGTAAGTGGATCGTTAATGCACTCAACCAGCGCGATTTCCCGATTATCCAGTCCATGTCTTTGATTATTGCCATGATGTATATTGGGGCTAATCTCTTAGTGGATATTTTATACGCTTTTATTGATCCTAGAATAAGGTTGTCATAATGGAGTCTTTTAGAGAATTTATCCAACAATTCAAAAAAAATAAGGCAGCGGTCGTTGGGGCATGGATTGTGCTTTTATTGGTAATTTGCGCTATTTTTGCGCCCCTTTTAGCCCCGCATGATCCTTATGTGCAAAACGCGCAAGATCGCCTTTTAAAGCCTATATGGGAGCATGGGGGGAATGCTAAATACCTTTTAGGCACCGATGATTTGGGGCGCGATATTTTGAGCCGCTTGATCTATGGGGCTAGGATTTCTTTAACCATAGGGATTGTGTCTATGGGGATTGCGGTCTTTTTTGGCACGATACTAGGGCTGATAGCGGGGTATTTTGGGGGGAAAACAGATGCAATTATCATGCGCATCATGGATATTATGTTCGCCTTGCCCTCTATTTTATTGATCGTCATTGTGGTTGCGGTGTTAGGGCCTTCACTCACTAACGCCATGCTCGCTATTGGGTTTGTAGGGATTCCTGGATTTGCACGATTGGTGCGCAGTTCCGTGTTAAGCGAAAAAGAAAAAGAATATGTGATCGCTTCTAAGATCAATGGCTCTTCGCATCTTCGTTTGATGTGTAAGGTGATTTTCCCTAATTGCATTATCCCTTTGATCGTGCAAGTTACAATGGGGTTTGCTTCCACGGTTTTAGAAGCGGCCGCGCTGAGCTTCTTAGGTCTTGGGGCGCAACCTCCCAAACCCGAATGGGGAGCGATGCTGATGAACTCCATGCAATATATCGCTACCGCTCCTTGGATGCTTGTTTTCCCTGGGGTGATGATTTTTTTAACGGTTATGAGTTTTAATCTGGTAGGCGATGGCATCATGGACGCTTTAGATCCTAAACGCGCCTCTTAAAAGGAGCTTGCATGATTTTAGAAGTTAAAGACTTAAAAACTTATTTTTTCACCGATAAGGGCGTGAATAAAGCGGTGGATGGCGTGAGTTTTGGCTTGAAAAAGTCTCAAACGCTCTGCATTGTAGGGGAGAGCGGGAGCGGGAAGAGTATCACTTCGCTTTCTATTTTAGGGCTTATTGAAAAGCCCGGGAAAATTGTTGGGGGGAGCATTCAATTTTTAGGGCAGGATTTGTTGCAACTCAAAGAAAAACAGATGCAAAAAGAAATTAGGGGAAAGAAAATTGGCATGATCTTTCAAGAGCCTATGACGAGCCTAAACCCTTCCTACACGGTGGGGTTTCAAATCAATGAAGTGTTGAAAATCCACCACCCAAGCCTTAATAAAAAAGAACGATTAGAAAGGGTGGTCTATGAGTTAGAGCGCGTAGGCATTCCCCATGCCGGGGATAAATACCATGAATACCCTTTCAATCTCAGCGGGGGGCAGCGCCAAAGGGTGATGATCGCTATGGCTATGGTGTGTGAGCCTGAAATCTTGATCGCTGATGAGCCGACGACAGCGTTAGATGTAACCATTCAAGCGCAGATTTTAGAATTGATGAAGGAATTGCAGCAAAAAAAAGGTACTTCTATTTTGTTTATCACCCATGATTTAGGCGTGGTGGCGCAAATCGCTGATGAAGTGGTGGTGATGTATAAAGGGCATGTGGTGGAGCAAGCGAGTGCGAAAGAGCTTTTTGCTGATCCAAGACACCCTTATACGAAAGCTCTTTTAAGCGCGATCCCTAAACCGGGCAAAGAATACCGCAAAAAACGCTTAGAAACCGTGGATGAAAATATAGATTATTTGAGTTTTCCAAAGGAGTTGCGATGAAGCTCTTAGAAATTAAAGAATTGAAAAAATCCTATGCGATAGACAGGGGGTTATTCAAGCCTAAAAGAGTGATCCATGCGCTCAATGGGATCAGTTTTGAAGTGGAACAAAATGAAGTTTTAAGCATTGTGGGGGAGAGCGGTTGCGGGAAAAGCACGACAGCCAAAATTTTAGCCGGGATTGAAAGGCAAGATAGTGGGGCGATTTATTTCAATGGCAAGCGTCATTTGCATTTTAGCAAACAGGATTGGTTTGATTACCGCAAAAAGGTGCAAATGATTTTCCAAGACCCTTATTCTAGCCTGAACCCAAGGTGGAAAGTGGGCGAGATCATCGCTGAACCCTTGCTGTTAAATTCTCATTTTTCAAAAAAAGAAATCAAAACAAAAGTGCTAGAGATCATGCAAAAGGTGGGCTTGAAATTAGAATGGATCGATCGTTACCCTCACCAATTTTCAGGCGGTCAAAGGCAACGAATCGGCATTGCTAGGGCGCTCATTTTGCATCCTAGCGTGGTGATTTGCGATGAGCCTGTGTCTGCGTTAGACGTGTCCATTCAAGCGCAAGTGTTGAATTTGCTCTTGGATTTGCAAAAAGAAATGGGGCTGACTTATATTTTTATCAGCCATGATTTAGGGGTGGTGGAGCATATTAGCGATAAAATCATCGTAATGAATCAAGGGCAAATCGTAGAAACCGGGGATGTGGATAGCGTGATAAGCGCTCCAAAGCACCCTTATACGCAGAAATTACTCAATGCGGTGCCGCATTTGGAAAAATCCATGCAAAGGTTTGCTGAATAAAAGAAAGGGTATTTAAGCTGTGTTTGTAGATAGCGTGGAAATCATCATCGCTTCGGGTAAGGGGGGGCCTGGAATGGTGAGTTTTAGGCGAGAAAAGTTTGTCATCAAAGGGGGCCCTGATGGGGGCGATGGGGGCGATGGAGGCGATGTGTATTTTGAAGTGGATAACAATACCGACACTTTAGCGAGTTTTAGAGGCACCAAACACCATAAGGCTAAAAACGGGGCTCCAGGAGGCACACGGAATTGCGCGGGCAAAAAGGGCGAAGACAAAATTATTGTCGTGCCACCAGGAACGCAAGTTTTTGCAGATGACAAGTTGTGGCTTGATTTGATCACGCCTAAAGAAAAGGTGCTAGCCTTAAAAGGAGGCAAGGGGGGGTTAGGGAATGCACATTTTAAAAGCGCGACTAAACAACAACCCACTTACGCGCAAAAAGGCTTAGAAGGGGTTGAAAAATGCGTGCGCTTGGAATTAAAGCTCATCGCTGATATAGGGTTAGTGGGCTTCCCTAATGCGGGTAAATCCACGCTTATTTCCACCATCTCTAACGCTAAGCCCAAAATCGCTAATTATGAATTCACGACTCTAGTGCCTAATTTAGGGGTTGTGAGCGTGGATGAAAAAAGCGGATTTCTAATGGCTGATATTCCTGGCATTATTGAAGGGGCTAGTGAGGGAAAAGGCTTAGGGATTAGCTTTTTAAAGCACATTGAACGCACCAAAGTTCTAGCCTTTGTTTTAGACGCTTCTAGGCTGGATTTGGGTATTAAAGAGCAATACCAACGCTTGAGATTGGAGTTGGAAAAATTTTCACCCGCTTTGGCCAATAAGCCTTTTGGGGTGTTGCTCAATAAATGCGATGTTGCAGAAAACATTGATGAGATGGCTAAGGATTTTTGCACCTTTTTAAACTTAGAAGCACAAAAATTAGAGGCGTTTGGTTTAGAGCCGTATTTAGGGTTTTTGCACCCCCATTTAACCAGCGATTTTGAAAATAACCCTAATGAAAAATCAGTGCTCTTTGTCTTACCCCTTTCAGCAGTTAGCGCTCTTAATACGCATGTGCTTAAATTTGTGTTGTTGAAAGCGTTACAATGAAGCCCTGTTGTATTTGAAAATAGTTTAATCAAGCCAGATACACTCCACTAAATTATAGCGTGTGGAGTGGGGGTTATAGAGGGTGTTTCACAAGATGCACAAAGACACACGCATAGTATAATGGCGTGAAATTTCTGTTGTTGAAAGCGTTGCCATAAAACGCTATTTTTTAATCAATTCAAGCAAAGGTGAGAGATGAAAAGATTTGTTTTATTCTTGTTGTTCATATGTGTTTGCGTTTGCGTTCAAGCTTACGCTGAGCAAGATTACTTTTTTAGGGATTTTAAATCTATAGATTTGCCCAAAAAACTCCACCTTGATAAAAAGCTCTCCCAAACAATACAGCCATGTGCGCAACTTAACGCATCAAAACACTACACTGCTACTGGGGTTAGAGAGCCTGATGCCTGCACCAAGAGTTTTAAAAAATCCGCTATGGTTTCCTATGATTTAGCACTAGGCTATTTAGTGAGCCAAAACAAACCATACGGCTTAAAAGCTATAGAGATTTTAAACGCTTGGGCTAATGAGCTTCAAAGCGTGGATACTTATCAAAGCGAGGACAATATCAATTTTTACATGCCTTATATGAACATGGCTTATTGGTTTGTCAAAAAAGAATTTCCTAGCCCAGAATATGAAGATTTCATTAGGCGGATGCGTCAGTATTCTCAATCAGCTCTTAACACTAACCATGGGGCGTGGGGGATTCTCTTTGATGTGAGCTCTGCGTTAGCGCTAGATGATCATGCCCTTTTGCAAAACAGCGCTAATCGGTGGCAGGAGTGGATATTTAAAGCCATAGATGAGAATGGGGTTATTGCTAGCGCGATCACTAGGAGCGATACGAGCGATTATCATGGTGGCCCTACAAAGGGCATTAAGGGGATAGCTTATACTAATTTTGCGCTTCTTGCGATAACTATATCAGGCGAATTGCTTTTTGAGAACGGGTATGATTTGTGGGGTAGTGGAGCCGGACAAAGGCTCTCTGTGGCGTATAACAAAGCCGCAACATGGATTCTAAACCCTGAAACTTTCCCCTATTTCCAGCCTAATCTCATTGGGGTGCATAACAACGCCTATTTCATTATTTTAGCCAAGCATTATTCTAGCCCTAGCGCGGATGAGCTTTTAGAGCAAGGCGATTTGCATGAAGATGGCTTCAGGCTGAAACTCCGATCGCCATGAATTTTTCTGCATTCAAGATCATAGCGTAGAGGTTGTTCTCTTTTCTTAAGTCATGCACTCCAATAAAAATATTTTTTTACTGATTGAGAATGTTTGGTTCAGTCAGCATTATTTACAAAAAGAGTTTAAAATAAACGCAATTGTATCTTTAAGTCGTATTTAGAGTGCAAATGATTATCAAAATGAATCATTTTAGTTGTAAGCATGCGTATTTTTACGCTAAAATAATAGGCGTTTTTGATAAGACCACATTAAAGGATAATGAATGAAAAAAATGGTTTTGGTATCGGTTTTACTAGCAGGGTTTTTGCAAGCGGTGAATTTGGATCTATCTTCAGCTAAAACGACATGGACAGCCTTTAAAACTAAGGCTAAAACGCCGGTGAGTGGGAGTTTTGAAAGCATCACTTATAAACTAGGCAAATCTCAAGATAGTTTGAAAACCCTTTTAGAAGGGGCGAGTGCGAGCATGGATAGCTTGAAAGTCAATTTGGGCGATGACACTAAAAACAAAAACGTTAAGGAAGCTTTTTTCGCTCTTTTTAAAAACACTAACATTAAAGTAACTTTTAGAAATGTGATAGAAGGCGATCATGCAGGTTCTCTTACGGCTTATGTGAGGATGAATGAAAAGCTGGTGAAAGTGCCTATGCAATACACGATTGCTGATGATAAGCTCGTGGTTAAAGGGGTTTTGGATTTATTGAATTTTGGCTTGAAAAACGAATTAGCGAGCTTGGCTAAACGATGCGAGAGCTTTCATGAGGGCTTGACTTGGTCGCAAGTGGAAATCCAATTTGAAAGCATGATCAAGGGATAATGTAAAATCATGGAGTTGTTGCACAGCATTAATGATTTTAATGAAGCCAAGCAAGTGATTGCTGGGGGGGTCAATTCGCCTGTGAGGGCGTTTAAGAGCGTTAAAGGCACTCCACCCTTTATTTTAAAAGGTAAGGGGGCGTATCTTTATGATGTGGATAACAATCATTATATAGATTTTGTGCAAAGTTGGGGGCCTTTGATTTTTGGGCATGCTGATGAAGAGATTGAAGAAAATATTATTAACGTCTTAAAAAAAGGCACTTCTTTTGGCGCTCCCACGGAGTTAGAAACCACTTTAGCTAAGGAAATCATTTCTTGTTATGAAGGCTTAGATAAGGTGCGTTTAGTGAATAGCGGCACAGAAGCGACCATGAGTACGATACGACTCGCTAGAGCTTATAGCCAAAAAGACGATTTGATCAAGTTTGAAGGGTGCTACCATGGGCATAGCGACTCTTTGTTGGTGAAAGCGGGTAGCGGGTGCGCTACTTTTGGCTCTCCTTCTTCTTTAGGCGTGCCGAACGATTTTAGCAAACACACTCTGGTGGCTCGTTATAACGACTTGAACTCCGCAGAAGAATGCTTTAAAAAAGGCGATGTGGGTTGCGTCATCATTGAACCCATTGCTGGGAATATGGGGTTAGTGCCGGCTCAAAAAGAGTTTTTATTGGGCTTAAAGGCTTTGTGTGAAAAATACCAAGCGGTGCTGATTTTAGATGAAGTGATGAGCGGGTTTAGAGCGAGTTTGAGCGGTTCACAAGAATTTTATGGCGTGGTGCCGGATTTGGTAACCTTTGGTAAGGTGATAGGCGCGGGGCTTCCTTTGGCGTGTTTTGGGGGGCGTGCGGAAATTATGGACTTGCTTTCACCCATTGGAGGCGTGTATCAAGCAGGCACTTTGAGCGGTAACCCCCTAGCGGTGTGTGCGGGGTTGAGCACGCTTTATAAAATCAAAAGAGACAAAACCCTTTATACCCGCTTAAACGCTTTAGCTATTCGTTTGACTCAAGGTTTAAAAAAGAGCGCTCAAAGTTATAACATCGCTTTAGAGACACTCAACAGAGGGAGCATGTTTGGCTTTTTCTTTAACGAAAATGCGGTGTGCGATTTTGATGACGCTTTAAAAAGCGATACAGAAATGTTTGCGAAATTCCACCAAAAAATGCTCTTTAAAGGCGTGTATTTGGCGTGCTCAAGCTTTGAAACCGGCTTTATTTGTGAGCCTATGACTGAAGAGATGATTGATTTAGCGGTTGCAAAGGCTGATGAAAGTTTTGATGAAATCATAAAGGGCGTGTGAATTTTTGAAAAAGCCAAAGTATTATAAATTCATAGAGGGGGCGAATTATTTGAGCTTGGGGCTTTCTATGGTGGTAGCGATCCTTATGGGCGTGGCTATAGGCTATGGGCTTAAAAAGCTCACTCACATTTCGTGGCTTTTTTGGCTTGGGGTTATCTGGGGCGTGTTAGCGAGCTTTCTTAATGTCTATAAAGCTTATAAAAACATGCAAAAAGACTATGAAGAATTAGCCAAAGACCCCAAATACACACAAAATAAAACAAAATAAATGCCATAAAATCCCATGTGCCAAATCCAATGCTTGCTTATTTTACTTTTTATCAATATAGTTAGCGCGATTATCGTTTATTTTTTCCAAGCATTTCAAGGGGTTTTGAATTTTGAAGGGGGGTTTTTAGGGTTTTTTATCGTGGCGTTGTCTTCGTATTACGGCGTTAAAAAGCGTTTGGATTTAAGGAAACAAAATGGAGAAAAAGAAGAAAAGCAAAAATTCCAAAAATTCGCCCTGGGTTTGGAAATGTCTTTCAATGTGTGGCGTTTAGGGGGGTATGGGGTTTTACTAGGCATTTTAGGAACGCTTTTATTCTTGCATCTTTTTAACGGATTGTCGTTTCTTATCGGCGTGTTTGTGAGCTCGCTCTCTAGCGCGTTATTACGATTCTTAAACAATAATGGTAAGTTTTGACACAAACTCACATGGATTTTAACCCCTTTAATCCTCTTTTAATTTTTAATCCTATACAATAAAAACAAAAATGGGAGTGGATCTTGAAAACAAAAAATCCCGCTAAAAGAATCCTAAAAACCGCCGTGATTCAAATGCAATCCAAACCCTACGCCTTAAATGAAAACCTGCAATTAGCACTCAACCTAGCCAAAGAAGCCCACAACAAAGGTGCGAATCTCATTGTTTTACCGGAATTGTTTGATAGTGGTTATTGCGTGAATGATAAAGACGCAGAGTTTGGGATAGATCTCAAAGCGATAAAGCATGGCGAGGAAACGCTAAAAAACGAGACTTTAAGAGCGTTAAGCGATTTTGCGAAGTCTAGCGATACGCATATCGTGGCGTGCAGTATTGAAAAAACCAATCAAAAACTCTACGACAGCGCTTATATCATTCCACCAAAAGGAAAAATCGTTGGAAAACACCGCAAGATTTATTTGTGGGGCGATGAAAAATCACGCTTCAAAAGGGGTAAAAAATACGAGGTTTTTACGCTGGATTTTGGGGATTTTAGCACGAAAGTGGGTTTGCAAATTTGCTATGAAATCGGCTTTGGCGTGGGTGCGAATCTTTTAGCGTTACAAGGGGCTGAGATTTTAATCTATCCTAGCGCGTTTGGCAAGGCTAGGGCTTATAATTGGGATTTATTGAGCAGGGCTAGAGCGTTAGAAAATGGCTGTTTTGTGTGCGCGTGCAATCATAGTGGGGAAGAAACTAACGCTCAATTAAAACAAACGCTAGAATTTGCCGGCGATTCAAGAATCATCGCGCCCAACGGGAAAATCATCGCACAAGCCACCAAGCTTAATGAAGCCATTATCGCTGAAATGGATTTAAACGAAGCGGCGCTGCAACGCCAAAAAATTCCTTATTTACAAGATTTTGACACCAAACTCACCAAAAAGGGGTTTGGAAAACTCACTTAAAAAGGAGCGATTATGGCAAAAGAAATTTTAGTGGCTTATGGCGTGGATATTGATGCGGTGGCTGGTTGGTTAGGGAGCTATGGCGGGGAGGATTCGCCTGATGATATTTCGCGCGGGCTTTTTGCGGGTGAAGTGGGGATCCCACGGCTTTTGAAATTGTTTAAAAAATACCATCTCCCTGCGACTTGGTTTGCACCTGGGCATTCTATTGAAACTTTTCCAGAGCAAATGAAAATGATCGTGGATGCAGGGCATGAAGTGGGCGCTCATGGGTATTCGCATGAAAATCCTATCGCTATGAGTGCCAAGCAAGAAGAAGATGTTTTGTTAAAAAGCGTTGAATTGATTAAAGATCTCACCGGCAAAGCCCCTACAGGCTATGTGGCACCGTGGTGGGAGTTTTCCAATATCACTAATGAATTGCTTTTAAAACACGGCTTCAAATACGACCACTCGCTCATGCACAATGATTTCACGCCTTATTTCGTGCGCGTGGGGGATAGTTGGAGCAAGATTGATTATAGTTTGGAGGCTAAGGATTGGATGAAGCCCTTAATCCGTGGGGTGGAAACCGATTTGGTGGAAATCCCTGCGAATTGGTATTTGGACGATTTACCGCCGATGATGTTTATCAAAAAATCCCCCAATAGCTTTGGTTTTGTAAGCCCGCGCGATATAGGGCAAATGTGGATCGATCAATTTGATTGGGTTTATCGTGAGATGGATTATGCGGTGTTTAGCATGACAATCCACCCTGATGTGAGCGCTCGCCCGCAAGTGTTGCTCATGCATGAAAAAATCATTGAGCATATCAACAAGCACGAGGGCGTGCGTTGGGTAACGTTCAATGAAATCGCTGATGATTTCTTAAAACGAAACCCTAGAAAAAAATAGCGGTTGGAATTGTCTCTAAGTTGGTGTGAATTTAGCGATTCACACCAATTGCTACAAATAAACTTTCAATTCATTCTCCATTAGTTTGATTGCTTTAATGAGAATCTGTTCATCTAAAGGTTTGAAATATTTGTGTATGGGTTTGTTTATATCTCTTTCGCCTTTGAGTAAGGTTACTATATTCAGATTCACGCTTTCAAAGTAGCTCATTATAGCATGCGTGGATTTTGATCCCAATGGGGTTTCTGGTAAAGCTGAATAATCCCCTCCTAATTGACTTTCTAGCTGAAATAAATAACAAGATATATTTGGATATAAAGTTTTAAGGAGATGAAAATCTACTAATATTCGCTTTAGCATAGCATTTTCCGTATAGTTTTTACACTCTATCCCCATAACCAATTGATTATCCACAAATATATGTTTATCAACGCTCAATCCGTAATAATAATCTTTCTTACGCTCTAATATATATGCCCTTACTTGTTTGTTAGCTATATTTTCTATGTAGCTGTCTTTGATAGGAATCTTTATTTTTTTAGAATTTATTTCAAGCCTATTAGCTTTAGCGCCAATATTTTGCCACGCTATTTTTACAATCTCTTCGCTGATATCTTCTAGTAATTTGCCTTTAGTGCTTCTTATAACTCCACCATACGCCCTGCTACCTTGCCCTGAAGCATCTTTATCAATATCTTTAACCACGCTATTATAGACTTGTATAATATCTTTTATAGAACTCAAATCACATCTTTCAATTAAATAAATTTGTTACTTCTTTTAGTCTTGCTCTTGCTACTTCACAATACTTTTCACTAATGTCTATGCCTATGAATCTGCGCCCTAATTGTTTGGCGACTTTTGTCGTTGTCCCTGCACCATTAAATGGATCTAATATAATATCATTTTGATAGGAAAATAATTTTAAACACCGCTTTACTAATTCTTCTGGAAACATTGCATCATGCCCATATTGTTTCATGTTGCGTTCTGGGGCAAAGTTCCACTTTCCATAAACCCATTTTTTAAATTCATCATCGGTTATGTCAATGCTGTCTTTATCGCCTTCTTTTTTAAGGTTATTTTTGCAAAAAATTTCAATAAATTCCCACGAATATTTTAAATATGGTGCAGCAGGGCTTTTCCAGCTTCCCCAAGTGCAGTATTTGCAGTTGTAGTTATTCTTTTCCCATAAAATCTCGCCTTTCCAAATAAGCCCTTCATCAACAAAAAATTTGCTGATAAAATGGTGTGTAGGGATATAATCGCTAAACATAGGCTGGATATTGACAATGATTCGCCCTCCGCTTTTTAATACGCGAATACACTCTTTAAAAATGGCAAAAAGCGTGTTGAAATACTCTTGCCAAAGATTTGCATCCTGCGTTGTGCTGTAGTTGATACCAAAGTTGTAGGGTGGCGAAGTTAGCACTATATCTATGCAATTATTTGGGAGCTTTTTTAAAAACTCCAAGCTATCTTCGCAGTAAATTTGATTAAGACAGCTTTGAATCTCATTTGTCTCCTTGCTAAACTCTTTTTTGTAAGATTCGTAAGCCAATCTTGCCTTTGCGTTTTGCTTTTTGTTGACGACTTTTTTGGCTTTGTTGAAGCTCTTAAATACGATTTTGCCATTTTGACTAGAAAATGAGCGAATTTTATACAACTCCTCTAATGTCTTTTGAACTAGCGTATTTTGTGTAGTAGATTCAAGCATTTTTAAATCCACAATGTCAAAATTAAGCGTGATATTTGAAGGATTAACAATCGATTCAATACCGCAAGATTGCAACAATGAAAGCGCGTCTGTTATCTCATCTGGCGCATAAATATTTTCTAGTGTAAGAGTTCTATAATCCTGCATTAAATTTCCTAATCAATAAACAATTAAACAGCACGAGATTTATTCTTGTTTTTTCAGTAAAATTGTAGCATGATTTAGATTTAAAAGGTTGAAAGATGTGCGTTTTATGCGGGGAGCTTATCAGTTCTTTTCATTGGAGTGATGAAAATTATGGGAGTGATGAAAATTTGAAAGAGCCAAATGCACTTATTAGCACGAATGAAAACGCTAGAGAACGCAAAAGAGCACGGCTCAAACGAGTGGGATTGCTCAATCAAATTTTGGCGTTTTATGGGCTAAAAATTAATGATTGGCAAGGCGCGAAATTTGTGCTGTGCGATAAAAAAGGGCAAAGCGTGATCGTGAATGATTTAGGCGATTTGTGGGGTAAGGCGCAAAAATTAGCCAAAAAAGAGATGGACGCGCTAGATTCTCATCTGTTAGCGTTTTTAAATCAAAATACAAATACCACTCACTGATGCCCAAAATCCCTATCACGCTCATCACCGGTTTTTTAGGCAGCGGTAAAACGAGTTTTTTAAGCGAATATTTAAACCAAATAGATCACCAAGGCGTCGCTCTTATCATCAATGAAATCGGTCAAGCCGCTTTGGATCAGCGCATCTTAAGCGTTCAATATTGCGGTGAAAAAATGCTCTATCTTAACGCAGGGTGCGTGTGTTGCAACAAACGCTTAGATTTAGTGGAGTCTCTAAAAGCCACGCTCAACAACTATGAATGGCGCGGCGAAATTCTAAAGCGCATCATCATTGAAACCACCGGTTTAGCCAACCCGGTGCCGATTTTATGGACGATTTTGAGCGATGTTTTTTTAGGGGCGCATTTTGAGATTCAAAGCGTGGTGGCTTGCGTGGATGTTTTGAACGCTAAAACGCATTTAACAAACAACGAAGCTAAAGAGCAAATCGTTTTTGCTGATAGCGTTTTATTGACCAAAACGGATTTGCAAAACGACAGCAGGGCTTTAATCAAATTAAAAGAGCGGATACAAGCCCTTAACCCTAGCGCAGAAATTTTTGACAAGAAAAATATAGATTACGAAAGCTTTTTTTTACGCAACAATAGGGCGCGAAATTTTATGCCAAGAATGCCAAAAGATTCGCACTCGCAAGGCTTTGAGACTTTAAGCATCAGGTTTGAAGGGGCGATGAAGTGGAGCGCGTTTGGGATTTGGCTGAGTTTGTTGTTGCATCAATACGGCACACAGATTTTACGCATCAAGGGGATTATTGATATTGGAAGCGATCTTTTGGTGAGTATTAACGGCGTGATGCATGTCATTTACCCGCCTAAGCATATTTTAAAGGATCAAAATGGCTCTAATCTCGTTTTTATCATGCGTCATTTAGAGCGTGAAAAAATCTTAAATTCCTTAAAGGGTTTTAAGGATTTTCTCGGCATTAAGGGTTTTGAAACCCCATAATTTTTCTATTTATGGATAGCTGTTTGCATTTTGATAGGGAAAAGAACGATGAAGCTTAAAACCAAACACACCCCACAAATAACAAAAATCAAAACATAGCCCAAATCCCCTAAAAAGATCGTAAAAAGATACGAGAAAAGCGCTTGGAAAATGCCAAAAGAAAACACCACCCACGAAGACGCTTGAGCGAAATGCTTCGCGCCTGCAATTTTTAAAGCCATCATGCTGAATAAATTGATATTGGCGGTTGTGGCCGCTCCCATTATAAAGATGCTTAAATTGAGTAAAGAGATTTGGTGGAAAAAAATGGGCAAAAAGCATGCGATGGATTTTAAAATAAGGATAAAGATATTGGCGTTTTTAGCCCCTAGCTTTTGAGCCATGGGGCCGCTGATTAAAGAGCCAAGCGTGGCTCCAAAACCAAAAAACGCCCATGAAGTTCCAGCGATAGTGGGGGAGATATTTAAATGACGGATCAAATAATCCACCCAAAAAAGCGTGTGCGGTAAAAAACCAATCGCATTGAGCGCGCAAGAAATGAGCAATAACCACAAATGAAAGGGGATTTTAAACGCGCTTTCTTCTTTTTTAACGGATTTTTTCCTTAAAGAGCGGGTTTTTAACCCCACTAAGGAAAGGATAAAGGCTATCAAACAACTGCCCCCTAAAAAAATCCATGCCCATTTGATATTATAAGAGCTGATCCAAGGCAGAACAAACCCGCTAAAAACAGATCCAATGCCTACAGCGCTAAAAATAAGCCCCCCCACTAAGGCTTTTTTATGTTCTTTGACATAGGGCAAAGAGAGAGGAGCGACTAAAATCATTAAAGCACTACTAGCCACACCGGCGATAAAACGCCAGATCCAAAGCCAAAAGAAAGGGATACTATCAAAATAACAGACTAAAAAACTCAAAGCGATCAAGCCAAAACTGATTTTAGCGATGCTTTCTAATGACATTAACGGGCTTAAAAATTGGATTAAAAAACTCCCAAAAACATAGCCCATTAACACCGCAATCCCTAATTGGAAGCTTTGGTGTGGGGTTAAACTCCCTGATAAAATGAGTAGGGGGATTAAAACCACATAGCCAAAACGAGCCAAGCCGTTAGACACAAAAACCCCTAAAAAGCAAACAAACACGCGCATTTTGATCCTTAACAAATGACAAGTTATAAAAAGATTTTGTGTTATTATATTGAAACTTGTTAATTGATAGCGCATAATGAGAGCGAGATGAGAATAAATTCAAGGGGCGTTCATGCCATTTAGTGGGCGTTCGTATCGTTAAAGGGCTATCCCACGATTGAGCAAAAAAAGTTAAACAATTGATAAATGGTGGGATTAAGGATTTAACGCATGCGTTCTTTTGGTGTTAGTAACATGCGATTAGCACTTAGTAAAAATAAAATAATGCCACCAATAATGAAAAATGTTGAAGTTGCTA